>CAZEZJ010000061.1:0-17831 GCA_964516695.1 uncultured Blastocatellaceae bacterium | reverse complement strand
ACGACATCTTTTTCGACTACTCCGTATTGCTCGATACTGACTCATTCTTCCGCCAGATTATCGCGAGCGAGGAATTTCAAAGGCCGATGTCAACGGCGGAGTTTCATTATCTCTGCGGGCGTTATGTGCGCGAGCGCGAACGCAAACTTGGGATAGAGAACAAGTCGCTGCTGGCCGCGGCCTACGAATACGGCGTGCCCATCTACACGTCAAGTCCCGGCGATTCGTCCATCGGTATGAACGTCGCGGCCAAAGCGCTGCAAGGCAACAAGCTGGCGTTTGACCCCTCGCTTGATGTCAACGAGACGGCGGCAATCGTGCTGGCGGGTAAGCGCGGCGCGATTCACGGGCGCGGCGATAAGGGAAAGAAGCATGGCGGCAAATCCGCCGTCTTCATCCTCGGCGGCGGCAGTCCTAAAAATTTCATGCTTCAGACAGAGCCGCAGATTCAGGAAGTCTTAGGCATAGACGAGCGCGGCCACGACTATTTTTTGCAGGTGACCGATGCGCGTCCCGACACAGGCGGCTTGAGCGGTGCGACGCCGGGCGAAGCCGTCTCGTGGGGCAAGGTTGACCCCGACCGCTTGCCGGATGCGGTCGTCTGTTATGTTGATTCGACGGTGGCGCTGCCGCTCATAACCGCGTATGCTCTTGCCAGACACGAGCCGCGCGAGCCAAAGCGCCTCTACGAGCGACGCGACGAGTTTATGGACTTGTTAAAGTCGGAATACGAAAAATCGAAAAGAAGGTGAAGAAGTGATGAGTGATAGGTAATAGGTGATAAGTAAAAGAAAGGTGGTTTTCTCCTATCACCTATTACTTATCACCTATCACTGAACTTCTGGGAGAGCTATGGGGAAAAAGATAACTGATGAGCAGCCGCGCGTTTATTTCGATTGCTCTAAGTGTCCGGCTTATTGTTGTTCTATCTACGAGCGCGTGCAGGTCACGAAGCGCGACCTGAATCGTTTGGCGAAGTATTTCAGTGTCAGTGTCGAGACGGCTGAAAGGCGCTACACGAAGATTCACAAGGAGAGCGGCGAACGCGTCCTGCGGCGCAAAAAAGATGTTATCTTCGAAGAGGCGTGCCAGTTTCTCAACCCCGAGACGCGCGGCTGCGGAATCTATCACGCGCGCCCCGAAGTCTGCCGCGAATATCCTGACCGCGTGCGCTGCTCTTACTACGACTTGATTCAATTTGAACGACGGCAGCAGGATGATGAGAACGTTCTTCCGCTCATCCAGATTACCTTCCGCGAGGTCAAGAAGAAGACTGTCCACGACGAAAACGGCAGCGAGAAAATCTGGGAGTGGAAACAAAAACAGTGACGAGTGACAAGTGACGAGTGACAAGCAAGAATAAGAAATAAGCTGCGAGCGACGAGAGCTTTTCTTTTAACTCGTCACTTGTCACTCGTCACTTGTCACTGATTTTAGGAGGTCTAGGAAGATGAATGAATTTCTATCGAGAATGATTGGGCGGAAGATAGATATTTTTTGCGGCGGGGCATCGAGCCTGCGCGGCGAGGTGTTGAAGGTTGAGGGCGGCGTGCTGCACTTGAAGGATGATGACGACATGACGTGCTATGTGGCGATTGATAAGATTGCGGTCGTGTGGGAAGCGCGCGACCCTGAGCATCGCGCGGGCTTTGTTTCCGGCCATCTCAATAACCGCTGACGACTAAGGGGAACATAAAACTTGAGGCCGCCCGTGCTTTTCATCAAAAGCGCGGGCGGCCTCTTTGCCTTTCAGGCTTGGGGGAATTGAGCTATTCGGCCATTTCGAGCGCGGCGAGCGGCACGCGGCGGAAGCCGTCAATGCGGCTCAGCCAGTATTTGTTGAAGGGCGAATAGATGACGCCCTGGCGGCGCGATGCATGATAGAAGCCGTTGGCGTCAGCGACGATGCCGACGTGCGTGAGGCCGCTAAAGAAGACGAGCGTGCCAAACTGGAACTTTTCATCTTCGCTGGCGGGCGCAAATGTGGCCCACAGTGTGCGCGCGCTGACGCGCGTGAAGTTGATGCCGATTTCGTTGAAGCTGCTCCAGACAAATCCCGAACAATCGAAGACGTGCGGGCCGGATGCGCCCCAAACGTAGCGCGAGCCGAGCCGCGTGTCGATGGCGCTCATCAACGTCTGGTTGAAGCGCAAGGTGCTCGACGCTGCCATGCGTTCGGCAGACTTGATGGCCGAAGGCGATGCTTCCGAAATAATCTGGAAATCGTTGACGAGTGTTGAGTCGCCGTTGAACTTGCTGACGGTCGTGACCTGACGCGGGCGGTCAAGGGAGGTTTGCGCGCTGGCAGCAGTGGCGAACATCAGATTAAGGGCAATGCACGCCACGAGCGCGCAGGGGAACAGTTTGTTAAAAATCATAGACGGGGATTAATCGTCTCCTTCTTCAGTTTGTTTCTTGCTTTAGGGAATTACAGGCTTGAGGGGAACTACCTAACCACAAAAGCCAGTCTACAGGGCCGAAACTTTCATTACAAGAGGCAATGTGACCGTTTCGTGACAAGGCACTAACCCGCTCTCGAAGACGACCTAAAAGGGGTCAGGCTGTCGTCTGAAGTCTTGAAGTGAAGTGAAGCATCATCGTACAGACGTTCCATGACAAAACACTATCGGTCAATCTGCCATGACTAGAGCGGCGAAAGCGTGGCATTTTTTCCTTATGGCGTGATAGCATCGCGGCTCAAGAAGAGGAGGAAAGGAGCAAATCATGTTGTTTGTCGAAAGCCGTACTGCGGAGAGCATCGTTGATTCTTCGTTGCGCCTGGCCCTGCTGGAAAGGCTGCAAGAGCGCGGGCTTGTGCCTTTAATACGCTCCATCCGCCTACATTGCTACGAGTCGGCGCTGCTCGGCGCAGAACGCGCCGCTGAGATGGAGCAGGCGCTTGCCGCCCAGACCTCGACGGAAGAAGACGCGCCGTACGTGCGCGGCGACATCTTCTGCTTTGAAGACTTTGTCCTCTTTCTCATTTTTGACGACGAAGAGGGCGCACGCCAAGGCACACGCGCTGGAATCGTCTACGAAGCGGAGATGACGGACGCGCGTAAAGAATTGGACGCCTTTTGCCGCAACGTGAGCGAGGCGCTCACGGCGGTTGGCGATAGCAGGGCGGCTGGCGGCGCGTTGGAGACAATCGAGTGGCAGCAGTGTGGGCCGGACGAGTTGGCTGGATTCGAGAGTTTCGCCGCCGCGCGTGAAGGGGATGGCGCATCGAGCGGGGCCAGCGAAGTCACGCATGAAATGGCACGCGCCGTGGAAGTGTTGGAAGAAGCCGGAGCGCGAAGGCTCTTGCGGCGCATCAGGGAAGCACACGCCGACGGAAGCGTGCCCGATTTGCTCTCAAGCTTGCAGGGTAAGACGGAGACCGAAGCCTTGATGAGAAGGCTGGCGTCGGCGGGCCTGCTGCGGCGCGAAGTGGTCATCAGTTGCCGGCAGAGCGCTCGCTCGCTGTTTCGCCTGCCGACGCCAGATGCGTTGCCTGCCATTACGGCGAGCAATGCTATCTGTAGCGAGTGTGGCGCGAACATCGCTGACGAGAAGATAGAAGAATTGGTCGTGCCGACTGACGTGGCCGCGAGGCTTCTTGAAGACGGCTCTTGGCTCAACAGCCGTCTGCGCTCGGCGCTCGTGCAACTGGGCGTCCCTGAAGAACAGATTATCGAGGGGCCTGTCTCTGTTGACGGCGAAGCCTACATGATTGTGGGCGTCTGCCGCGAGCCGTTTCTCTTCGTCCTGAAGGATGGCGACGTGACGGGCGCACACGCGCGCCACGCGCTCGGCAAGCAGAACGAGACGGAAGCTCCGCACTTGGTCGTCGTCGCCACCGGAAAGATTCAGGACGAAGCGCGCACGCGCCTGCGCGAACATGCGCGTCGTCGTTCGCGCAGCGGGAGCCTCGTCGAAGTGCTCTTGATTGAAACAATCGAGACCGCGCCCGTCGAATTGCAGCAGGCTTTCGCGCGCGTCTCCAACCGCGCGGTCGCGGAGGAATTGTCCGCCCTAGACTCTAGCCTCGGCCTCAGCGCCGGCCAGATGCTCGCCACGCGCTTTCAGTTGATGCGCCGCTCCGGCGCTCTCAAAGACTTGGCCGCCTCCGCCGGCGGCGCGCTCACGGGAAGCCTCTGAAAAGCAAGGATGAACGCGGAACGATGAATGAGAGACAGGCTCTTAATAGTTCAGCCTTCATGGTTTATCCTTCATCGTTTTCCCCACTGTGGGCAACCACAGTGGCAGACCGTGTGCTGTACAATGCAAAGCTTTTGGGCGCGAGCGTCTAATCGGCGGCATAGGAGGTGCCACTACAATGAGTTCAGAAAAAAATGGGAATGTTTTTAATGCCGGGTTTGCGCTGGCCGTGGCGCTGGTGCTCTCGTCAATCGTCATCGCATGGGCTTACACGCACACGAAAAAGGGCGAACAAGCGGTCACGGTGACAGGCTCGGCGCGCAAACGTATTAAGTCAGACCTTGTTATCTGGCGCGCGGGCGTCTCGTATCAAGCGCCGCAACTCTCGGAAGCTTACAAAGCGCTCACGGACAACATCCCGCGCGTTAAGCAATATGTGCTTTCCAAGGGCGTCTCGGAAGACCAGATTACTATCTCGTCCATCTCTTCCACGACGCTGCATGAGAAGGATACTGAGGGCAACGAGAGCGCGCGGATTTCGGGCTATTCTCTGCGACAGGAATTGCTCGTCAGGTCAAACGATGTGGACAAGATTGAAAGACTGGCGCGCGAAGCGACCGAGTTGATTAATCAGGGTATTCTGCTCGAATCCGGCTCGCCGGAGTATTACTATACGAAGATTGCCGATTTGAAAATCGAGATGCTGGCCGAGGCGGCCAAGGATGCGAAGACGCGCGCCCAGCAGATTGCTTCAAGCACGGGGAGTTCTATCGGCAGCGTGCGCTCGGCCAGAATGGGCGTCCTGCAAATCACCGCGGCTGACTCAAACGAGGTTTCCGATTCAGGCATGAACGATACCTCGTCGCTCGACAAAGACATCACGGCGGTCGTCAACGTCAGCTTCGCTGTTGACTAAGCGGCAGTCGCAAAAGCAACTTAACAAGCAGTAACTAAAAGGGGCGCGCTAGTTGATAGCTAGCGCGCCCCTTTTAGTTTGCGCTTTCGCCGTTGGATTTTCCATTCCGGTCGGCGCTGATATATCTCTCCAACACGCCGATAAATGCTTCGAGCTTTTCTTCCGTATGCCTGTGAGCCTCCGCCATGACAGCAACAACTTCATTGAGATGAGCTTGCGTTCGTGCCAGCTCCGCCATATTCGTTTCGAGACGCGCTACTCTGTCGCTAAGCTGTTGCTGATTGGAAGACAATTGAGCCTGCTGCTCTAAAACATCCTGTTGGTTGGACGCAAACTGAGCCTGCTGCTCTAAAATAAACCGCATTGCCTTTTCGAGTTCTTCATTCGTCATCTTTCACTTAGTCCTGCTGTCAGATACACGAACCTTTGAGCCGAGTTTAGCCAAAGTGTCGGCAGACGCAAAGAGGGAAACAGGCTGAAGGCGGAATCAAGCAGCCGCCCGCGAAACGTATTCAACTTCGCGTTTCCCTTATCTCCAAACTCTTATGTTTGACGTTTGCGGCGTTGTCTGGCGTCTGCGATGGCGTAGGCGAAGCCGAGCACGAAGACCGAGGGGAAGACGATAAACATGGCCTTTTCCCAGCGGACGAATGCCTCGAAGTCTCCCTGTGTCCGAAGCGTCCCGTGCTTTCCGGCGTACCCGCTTGGCGTTTGCTTGAGCGGGGCGTCCGGGAAGTTATAAATACCGTAGAGCATGGTTGCCGCCGCCAGCAAGCCAGCCGTTAGCGTCAGCGCGAGGAGGAGTCTGGCGAGAGCATTTTGCGCCTCTTGTGGCTGGCGCTTTGTACGGCGCTTCGCCTCATCCGTCATCTGTTCAAACAGCGCCCGCACCTCACTCATCATGCGGCGCCTGTGCGGTGGCTTTTGAGTCTCGGCGTGGTGTGAACTGCGGCGGTCAAGCTTTTTCATAGTGCGAGCCTCAGGAGGAGAGCAGCGCTGCTGGCATTAGATAATATCATCAGTAGTGTGTCTCGTGGCGGTCGATTCAGGAGAGGGAAGTTCTCTTTAGTGTGGCGAAACGTGTGGGCGGCGCGTTGAGGGCGAACGAAAATTGTTGACAACCGGCAGGGGCGCGGGCGAATCTTACCGTCGTCTGCCCGTCCTGATTAGAAGTTCGAGGAGCCAATACCCTGTATGAATAGAAGCCCGATTCGTTTGCCTTTACTTCTCTCCCTGTTAATCGCAGCGCTCGCGAGCGCACAGGCGCAGTCGCCAGAGTCGTCTTCAGCGACGCGCCCGCGAACCGTCACCGGCACGCAGCCGCAACAGAGCGCGACGCCGACACCCCAGCCGCGCCCCGCTGCGACGCCGGCAATTCAGCCGAGCGCGCCCGCGAGCACAGCGCCGCAAATCTTTCCAGCGCCTTCCGCTTCGCTGCCTGTGGCCGCACCCGTCAAGCCGATTGCGCAGCCGCTCTCGATGAGCAGGATACGCGCGCGCATCACGGAGGCCGAGCGTTTGTTTAAGTCGCGCCCCGTCCCGACGGCGATGTACCCCGCCTCGCTTCAGACGGTGACGCTGGCCGTCTTAGACCCCGAAAGCTCGCACATTCTGACGCTGCCGCTGCCGAAAGCTATTTTTCTCAAGCGAGGGTCGGAGGCGGCGCTGCCTTCCAACGCGGGCAGCATGTTGCAAGTTCGCATCCTGCGCGCTAACGGCGTCAACACGGCGGTCGTCGTTTCAGACCCCACGGGGCGGCAACTCATTCCGCTCGTCGTCGAGTATCCGATTGAGCGCGGAGGGCGTTTCCTCGAAATGGCTTATTACACGTCGGCGCATCCGGCGCTGCTCTCGCCGGAGGTCGTTAAGAGCGGAGAGACTTATGTGAGAACGATGCTCGATTTGGCGGCGAAGCGCCTGCGCGATAAGGGCGTGGTGATTAAGCCCGAACTGATTGACATGGCCGAGCGCCTCTGCATCGTCGAACACGTTGACCACGTTCGTTTTCGTGTCGAGAATCGCCGCGCGCTCTACGAGGAGATTTTCGCGCTCTATGCTTTGAACGAGTTGGACACTTATCGTTATTCGGTCAGCACGGCCGGGGCGGGCGGAATGGTGCAGATGATTCCGTCAACCTACCAGATGATTCGACGCGAGCATCCGGGCATCGGTCTCAATCCTGATTTCGTCAACGGGATGCGCAACCACGGCAACGCCCTCGAAGCCATGCTGCTCTACATAGACGATACATGGAAACTGCTCTCCTCCAACTCTGACGTGATGTACGCTCTGAACGCCAAACTCGCCACGCAACCGGAACTACTCGCCGCCGGATACAACTCCAATCCCGCGCGGCTCGGCGGCTACATTCGCAGAGGCGGCGCTGGCTGGCGCACGCTCATCCCGCGCGAGACACAGATGTATTTGCAAATCCTCGCTTCCGTCGAATCGCTCGTTCCGATGAAACGCCGCGCTTCGTAAGAATCTCCGTCGGGAAAAAAGCACAAGGGATGATGAGAAGCATCGTTCTCATCATCCCTTGTGCTTTTTAACCTTTTGCCTTGTTCAGTCGCCGTATTGCAAGCGCCCGCTGAGCGGTTCGTCGGTGAGCGGTTCGTCGTCCTTTGAGGCGTCGGCGTATTGGAGTTTGTAGAGTCGCCAGTAGAGGCCGCGCTGGGCGAGCAGTTGTTGATGAGAGCCTTGCTCGCGGATTTCGCCGTGGTGCATGACGATGATGCGGTCGGCTCTTTGAATCGTCGAGAGGCGATGAGCGACGATAAGAGAAGTGCGGTTCATCATCACGCGCTCGATGGCCTGTTGGATGAGTTGCTCGGTCTCCGTGTCAATCGAACTAGTCGCTTCGTCTAAAATTAAGAGCGCGGGGTCAAACGCGAGCGCGCGGGCAAACGAGATTAACTGCTTTTGCCCGACAGAGAGGCCCGCGCCGCGTTCTCTCACGGCTGATTGATAGCCTTCGGGCAAGCGCTGGATAAACTGCTCAGCGCGGACTTCGCGCGCCGCCCACTCGACGCGCTCCGTCGAAATCTCTTCGCGGCCCAAGCGGATGTTGCTCTCGACCGTGCCGCTAAAGAGAAACACGTCTTGCAGGACGACCGCGAAATTCTCGCGCAAGCTCTGCAAGTCCCAATCGCGCACGTCCACGCCGTCTAGAAGTATGCGCCCGCGCTGCACGTCGTAGAAGCGCATCAGGAGATTAGTGATGGTCGTCTTGCCCGAACCCGTGTGGCCCACGAGTGCGATTGATTGGCCCGGCTCGACCTTGAACGATACGTCCTTTAGCACCCACTCGTCTTCGTTGTAAGCGAACCACACGTTTTCAAACTCGATGCGCCCTTCGGCGCGTCCCTGTTTCTTCGGCTCTTCGGGCGACGTGACGAGGATGGGCAAATCGAGCGTCTTGAAGATGCGGTGCGAGGCGACGACCGCCGCTTGCAGGACGTTGTACTTGTCGGAGATGTCGCGGATGGGTTGGAAAAGTTGCTGGGAATATTGAATGAAGGCGACGAGCGCGCCGAGCGACAGCGCGCCTCCCATGACGCGCCAGCCGCCGTACCAGATAATCAAAGCGATGCCGACCGCGCCGATTAAATCCACGAGCGGAAAGAAAATCGCGTAGTACCAGATGGTCTCGATGTTGGCGTTGCGATGGTCGTCGTTGATTTCGTGAAAGCGGCGGCGCGATTTCTCTTCGCCGTTAAAAATCTGCACGGTCTGCGCGCCCGACAAATGCTCTTGCAAAAAGGCGTTGATGCGGGCGAGGCGCGTGCGCACGCGGTCGTAGCCGCGCCGCGCGTGCTTGCGAAACCAGTTCGTCGCGCCAAACAGCAAGGGCACGGTGACGAGCGTGATGAGCGTTAAGCGCCAGTCCATCCAGAGCATCATCCCGACGATGGCGAAAATCATCACGAGGTCTCCGAGCAGGTCAATGATGCCGGAGGTGAAAAGCTCGTTGAGCGCGTCAACGTCCGATGTCAGCCGCGTCATAATGCGGCCCACGGGGTTGCGGTCGTAGTAGGCAATCTCTTGGCGTTGCAGCTTGTGGTAAAGCTCGCGCCGGAGGTCAAACATCACGCGCTGCCCGACCGTGTTGAGCAAGACTTCTTGAAAGTAAGAGAGCAGGAAACGCACCAGCAGCAAGAGCACCAACAGGAGCGCCAGCCATTTCAAACCGCCAAGCTTCGCCGGGTCGGACATGCCCGGCAGGATGTGCCAATCAATGGCCCACTCCGTAAATTTAGGTTGCAGGACGCCGAGGAGGTTGAGCACCAGCGTGAACAAAAGCGCGGGGACGAGCGCGCGCACGTAGGGGCGCAAGTAGCCGAACAGGCGACGCGCGACGCGAAAGTCGTACGTCTTGCCGATGGCTTCCTCTTCGTGGAATTTTTTAACTGCTGTCGCCATGTGTTCTTTAATCTTCGCGCGCGGCGCTTAAATCCCTTTCCCCGCGGAAGCGTTGATGACATCGTTGCGGCGCGGCATGTTGAACAGAAAGCCGACCAGCGCGATGAGAAACAGAAAATAGTAGTAAGGATCGCTGGTCGTAAAACGCAATAAGATGCCGCACAGCGCGGCCACCTCGCACAAGGCAAACGCAACGATGTAGGCGTTGGACACGCTTTGCGGGCGCTGTTGCTCAAGGCCGCGCGCCAGCATTTTTTGCCTCACGAAGATGGAGACCAGCGCCGTGAACGTGCCAAACGCGGTCAGCGCGATGACCAGCAAGCGATTGTAGGGCAGCGTCGCCAGAGGTGGCCCGGCGAGAGCCGCGAGGACAGCAAAGAGCGCGATGTTGATGAGAAACACTCCCCAGAGAATCCACAACGTCAAGTAACGCTGCTGCGGGCTGACTTCACGCGCGTTCTGTGGCTGCATGATGACAATCTCCCTTTAGCTGGCCGCCAATTCTTCTTCGAGCAACTGGCGCTCGTACAGCGCGGCATACTCGCCTCCGGCAGCAATCAATTCGTCATGCGTGCCGCGCTCGATGATGCGCCCCTCGTCCAGCACGCAAATCACATCGGCATCGCGGACGGTCGAAATACGGTGCGAGATAATGATGCTCGTGCGGTCGCGCATCACGCCTCGGAGTTGGGCCAGAATCTTCTCCTCCGTGTAGGTGTCAACGGCCGAGAGCGCGTCGTCCAAAATCAGAATCCTCGGTTGTCTGACAACGGCGCGGGCAATCGCTGTGCGCTGCTTCTGCCCGCCCGAAAGCGTGATGCCGCGCTCCCCGACGAGCGTGTCAAAGCCGTCGGGAAAACCACGTATGTCTTCCGTCAGTCCGGCGATTTCAGCCGCCCATTCAACTTCCGCCGCTTCGGCCCGTTCGACGCCGAAGGCGATGTTTTCAGCGAGCGTGTCGCTGAAGAGAAAGGTTTCCTGCGGGACGTAGCCGATGCTGGCGCGCAACTGCGCGAGCGGGTAAGCTTCTGCCGGAAGGTCGTCTATCAACACGGTCGCGGGCGGCGCTTCCATCAAACGCGGGATGAGATTGGCGAGCGTTGATTTGCCGCTGCCCGTGCGCCCGACAAACGCAACGGTCTGCCCCGCTTCAATCACAAGGTTCACGTCCTTCAAGACAGGCACATCGTCCGTCGGACGATAACGAAAGGTCAGGTCGCGAAACTCTATGCGCCCCCTGATGGGCGGCCGCGTTGTGACGCCAGCGGCATCGGTTATCTCCGGTTTGATGGCGAAGATGGCGTTCATGCGCTTCAAGCTCGCCGTGCCGCGCTGGTAGAGATTGACGACGTAGCCGACCGCGATGAGCGGCCAGATGAGCCTGGTCAGATAGAGATTAAAGGACGTGAAATCACCGACCGTGATTTCGCCGCGCAAGGCTAGTGTGCCGCCGTACCAGATAATCAGCGCGAAGCCCGCGCCGATGAGAAACTGCATCAACGGGCGCATGACGGCGCTGATGCGTACCAGACTCAGGTTGCGTTCGGCATACTGGCGGTTCAAGTGTTCGAACGCTTTAATCTCCGCTCCTTCCTGAGCGTAGGCGCGGATGACGCGCACGCCGTTAAAGCTCTCCTGGGCGCGCGCGGTGATTTGACCGAAGAAGTCTTGAATGGTTCCGAAGCGTAGATGAACTTGCTGGCCGAAGTATTTGACCGTTAAGGAAACGAGCGGCATCGTCACGAAGAGCAGCAGGGTCAGGCGCACGCTGATTCTGAGCATCAACGGCAGCACGATGATGACGATGAAGGCCGTTTGCAGCGTGTACATAATCATCGGCCCGGCCAGTTGGCGCACGGCCGCTAGGTCGTTGGTCGCACGCGCCATCAAATCGCCCGTTCTGTACTCTTGGAAAAACGAGAGCGGTTGGTCAACGAGGTGCGCGTAGAAATCGCGGCGCAGGTCGTATTCGACGTGGCGCGACATGCCAATCAGGAGGCGTCGTTGGAGAAAGAGAAAGAGGCCGCTGATGAGGCTGATGCCAAGCACCACGAGCGCGTAACGCGTCAGCTTGGCCCACGTCAATTCCACTCGCAGGTCATCAACCGCACGACCGACAACCAGCGGAATCATCAACGCAAAGATAACGGAAGCGATGATACAGAGAATGCCCGTGATGAGGGATTTTCGGTAGGGACGAAAGTAACGGGCAAATTTTTTCAGGTCATCCATAAGCGAACCACAGAGACTCGTCAGCCGCCTGCGGCGGACGGCGCGATAAGTCTGCGAAACCAACGCCAGTGCTTCTATGATGCGCGATTTCGGCGCGCGACGCAAAGAGGCAAGCAGTGGTCTAGGCTCGAAAGGATAAGGAAAAAACTTGACGAAAGTGTGTGGCGGCTCGGAGGGATGAAGGAAGGGCGATGACCGGAGGGCTATTTACGAGCGCTGGAATTGAGGGCTAAGCAAATCACAGGTAGAGCGGAACGTCCAACTCTTCTTCCGGGTCGCTGACATCTATGACCGCCACCGGCTGAGAAATTACGGTCTGAGCGCTGAAGTCCTGTGCCGTCTCGACGGGCGCATCCATATTAACCGCCGCGTCATTAACAGCATCCTCATGAGCGGCGCTGTCATTAACATCCTCGTCGAGATTAATCGCCTCCTCGTTCATGCCTCCGCCGCTATCGGAAGCCACGCAGACGCAGTTGCGCCCCGAATGCTTCGCTTGATAGAGGGCGCGGTCGGCTGTGACGACCAAGGTGCTGCGCGAGGTGGCGTGCAGCGGAAACGTGGCGACGCCGAAAGAGGCCGTGATGTGTCCGATGGAGGGCACTTCCATGCTCTCGATGCGCGCGCGCAAGCGCTCGGCCACGATGCTCGCACCGTCTAGGCCAGCCTGCGGCAGGATGATGGCAAACTCTTCGCCGCCGTAGCGGGCCGCAGTATCAACGCCGCGCAACTCTTCGCGCAAGCCGTCGGCCAGCATTCGCAGCGCAATGTCGCCCGCGTCGTGTCCGTAGGTGTCGTTGACGGCCTTGAAGTTGTCTAGGTCGAGCAGAATGAGGGAGAGCGATTGGCGCATCCGCATCGCCAGTTGCATGTCGCGCTCAAGCTGCATCTCGAAGGAGCGGCGATTGACGCAGCCCGTCAGCGCGTCAGTCAAAGCCTGCTGCTGCATCTGCGCGAAGAGACGCGCGTGGTTGACGGCGACCGTCACCTGGTCTGACACCGTGCGCAGAAGCAGCACTTCGTTTTCCTGCCAAACGCGCGTCGGGTCATCAGAGCGCACCAACAGCACGCCGAGGAAGCGCTCTTGATAGATGAGCGGCACAACGGCCAGCGGGCGAATCGGCTGCGACTCGTGGATGTCCGACTCGCCGCGACCGTCGAGCACGTAGTTCTTATAACGACCCGCGAGGCGAGAGGTGTAGGCGTCCAGGTCTCCCATCAACTCAAGCTCTTCCGCGTTGTCATCGCCAATGCGGTCGCGGAAATAACAGTGGGTCAGAGCGGGCTGGTCTGCCTCGCCTTCGACGCGCAAAGCGCAATGCTGCACGTTGAGCGCGCGACCGACTTCGTCCACGGTCGTCTGCAAAATGCTGTCGAGCTTGAGCGAGCTACGAATGGCCGTGGCGATGCGGTTGATGGCAATCTCGCGGCCCGCCTGTTCCTGCAAGAGGCGCGCGAGCTTGGTGGTGACGCTGACGGTCAGTTGCAGCGAGGTCGCCTTCGGCATCGAGGTCTTAACGGCGGTCGCAAAAGCCGTCGCCTGATAATGGCCTTCGGCTGTGACGCGCGCCATCAGGTATTCAAGCGCTGAATAAACGATGTCCGGCTCGAAGCTCCAGATAACGTCGTCGCTGTCGGCTTCGTCCGTCTCCTTCTCGCTCGGCATCGTCGCAATCAGGGCGGAGAAGCGCGCATCTGCGATGACGACGAAACGCTCTGCCGCCTTCTGCGTAGACGTGCGCTTTAAGAGCACCGGCTCGCGGTCTTGGTCCTTGACGCGCAAAGGAAGCTCGTTGAGCGCGTCTTCGGCGTCCACGAAGAAGAAGGCTTTATTGGCCGCGCGCCCGACTTCGCGCACACGCGCCAAATCGCGCAACGTGCGCTCCTTTATCAGCGGCAAACTCTCAATGACCAACGCCGACAAGTTGTTTTCCAGCACCACGTCTTCAAAATAACGGTGAAGCTGCGCAATCGTCTGCTCGGCACAACGAACAGGGATAAGCTGTCGCGGGTGCTGTGAAAGCAATGCTTGATAGAGGGAATACATGCGAATCGGGCGGCGGTCTAGACGCAATCGTCTGGGAAGAACGAAAAGAAGCAGTGACTACCGTGCGGCAGGCAGTCAAGTCAAACTCATTTTGGCATGGTTTAACTTTTTTGTCTACAACTTTTGAATTACTTTCCAGAAGCGCCTTGCAAATTTTCCGTCAACCGTAGGTAAGTCGTAAGTGCTGTAGCTACAAGAGCTTCGCTTTCAGCGAAAACGTCAACCGCGATGACTAGCACGCGCCGTCCGGCCCGAAGGACGCGGGCGCGGGCAAAGGCGCGTCCTTCGGTGAGCGGGCGCAGATAGTGAATGGTGAGGTCAACCGTGGTCGTGGCTTGGCCGGGTTCGAGCAGCGTCATCGCGGCGAATGCCGCGGCGGTGTCTATCAAGGATGCGGTCACGCCGCCGTGCAGCAGCCCGCGATTCCGCTTCAAATCGTCGCGCAAGGCCAGATGAATGGTGGCCGCGCCCGGCTCAAGGTCTCCGAGTTCGAGGCCGAGGAGATGAGCGAAGGGAACTTGCGCAAACGAGTCGTGGAGGCGCTTTTTCGCCGCACCGGTGAGTTGCGCCTTCTTCATGTGCGGTAGGTGTCTCCGGCATCCGCAGGCTCTACGATGACGGCGGTGCCGTAGGCCAAGACCTCTGTGACGCCCGCCGTAATCTCCGTCGTATCGTAGCGCGCGCCGACGATGGCGTTGGCTCCGAGTTCCGTCGCGTGCTGAATCATAATCTCGAAGGCATCGGCGCGAGTTTGCTCGCAGAGGCGCGTCCAAGCGGTGATGTTGCCGCCGACCATACTTTGAAAGGCCGCGCCGATATTGACGAGGATATTGCGCGAGCGGACGACGATGCCGCGCACGACTCCCAAATGTCTCGTCACGCGAAAGCCCGTCAACTCGAAGGCCGTCGTCACCATGTGGTGCGCGACCGAATAGCGCGGCGGGCTGATGTCGTATGGAGCACGCGGCTCAAGGGGATTGTTATTCATCTGTGCCTATCCTTTGGGGAAGGTAAAGTTAGTCGGTGAAAAGGCTTGGTTGGTCGTCATCGGGCGAGCGCTTCGTTGAAGTCTCGTCTTCGTCGGGCGCAAAGCGGTAGCGGCCCAAATCGCAACGACCACGGGCGTTAAACTCTATGCCTTCGGCTTCGAGCATTCGTTGCTGCTTATCCGGCGGCAGAATGACGCGGCCCGTCGAGCAAGCGCCTTGCGAATTGATGACGCGCTGCCAGGGAACGGTCTCTTCGTCGGCGGCGTGCATGACGTAGCCGACGGTGCGCGCCGTGTAGCCTTCCCCAAGCATCTCGGCTATCTGCCCGTAGGTCATCACGCGGCCAGAGGGGATGCGGCGCACGATTTCATAAACGCGCTCGCGATAGCCCGCAGTCTCCTGTTCGGCGCGGCTGGCTTCCGTTACGCGTTGTTTGCTGTCTGAGCTGTTGTCTGTTTCGGCCATCGCTTTTTGAATGTGGTTTGATGAGCGCGCCACCATGCGCGCCATTCCGCTATCGCCCGCTCGCGCTCGGCCTGCTGAGCCGCAGGCTGAAAGCTGAGTCAGGTGTCGGTCGCATCGCGCAAGCACATCTCCGCTAGAAAGCGCGTGCGTAAGCTACGGCTTGATAGTTGTTCTATCAAGGCCGGAATTGAAAGCCGGGCCATGCGCTTGCGTGCTGCGGCAAACTCTTCACGTCGCATTTAAGACTAATCCAGTGTGCGTAAGATGGCGCGGGCCGGAGCGCCGTCGCCGCTGCCGCCAGTGATTTTCAAGGGCAGGCAGATTAACTCGTAGGTGCCAGCCGCAATCTCCCGCAAATCGAGTCCTTCGATGATGACTACTCCGCTTGAGAGCAACGCCTGATGCGTTTCACATCGCACGGCCTCGAAGGCTTCGACTGAAAGATAATCAATGCCGACGAGCCGGACGCCGTTTTCGACCAACAGACGCGCGGCATCCGGCGTGATGTACGTGTAGTCGGTGCGAAAGCCCGCTTCGGGGTTGGCCCAGAAATGGCTGTTGCGTGTCTTGAAGAGAACGCGCGTTGCGCCGCGCAAATCTTCCGGCGAAAGATGTTGGACGCTTATCTCCCGCACCTCTTCGGGAATTTCCAAGACGCGCGCCTCGCCAACGAGCACGTCGAGCGGCATCGCTTCCACACGGCCCGCGCCTTCGATGAAGTGAACGGGCGCGTCAACGTGCGTCGCCGTGTGCACGCCGAAATTAAGTCGCGTGACGTTTGCGTCATCGCCGTTTTCGAGGGCTGCCCAACGGCTAAACTCTATGCCGGGGTCGCCCGGATACGTCGGCGTCTGTTCGGAAATCGCCACGCTCACATCGTAAATGCGCATGAAAGGCATGATAAAGGCAAAAGGTAAAAGTAAAAAGGTAAAAGTAATGATGGGCTGCCGCCGGATTTTTCGGAAAAATGATTTTCGCCTCCCTTTTGCCTTTCGATGCTTGCCTTGATGAGTTGGGGGCGGCGCGTTAAAGTAAAGGTTACTGGAAACAACTGCCAAAGATGAGTCGTTCGAGTGAAATGATACTTGGTCAAGCGCGACGGCGCACCGCTGCGTCGGATGAAAGTGTATTGGCGCGCCTGCGGGAGATTGTCGGGGCGGAGCATGTCATCGTTGATGCGGAAAGGGTTGAGCCGTATGCGCAGGATGCCGTGAAGGAGAAGTTTCCGCCGGAAGCTGTGCTGTTGCCGAGAGATGCTTTTGAGGTGGCGGCCATCTTGCGTCTGGCTAACGAAGCGCGCTTTCCGGTGACGGCGCGCGGCGGCGGCGTCGGTTACACGGGCGGCGCTGTGCCCGTCGAGGGCGGCGTCGTCATCGGCACAGACCGCATGAATCGTATCAGGGAGGTGAACGCTGACGACCTTTACGTCATCACCGAACCGGGCGTGACGACCTACAAGTTGCAACAAGCGGTCGAAGCGCAAGGGCTGTTTTATCCGCCTGACCCTGCCTCTTATAAGGATTCGTTCATCGGCGGCAACATCGCGGAGAACGCGGGCGGAATGCGCTCGGCGAAGTATGGCGTGACAAAGCATTACGTGCTGGGCCTCGAAGTCGTGACGCCGACAGGCGAGATTGTTAAGACCGGAGGACGCACGAGCAAAAACGTCGTCGGCTTTGATTTGACGGGACTGATGTGCGGCTCCGAGGGGATGCTAGGCATTATTACGGAAGCCACGCTGCGGCTCATCCCGCTGCCGGAAGCGACGCGCACCGTGCGCGCGACCTTCCACACGATGCGCGAAGCTTGCGCCGCTGTCGCGCGTTTCTCGCGCGCGCGCGTTGTGCCCGTCGCCATCGAAGTGCTCGACCGCAACGCCATTGCGGCGGTCGAATCGCAATACGCGTTCGGCCTGGCGAAAGACGCGGGCGCGCTCCTGATTGTTTCGGTTGACGGCTCGACCGAAGAAGTCGAGCGCACCTCTCGGCTGGTTGAAGAAGTGCTGAGAGACGGAGGCGGCTTCGATTTAATACGCGCCGAGACGCGCGAGGCGGAAGATAAGTTGTGGGACGTGCGCCGCGCGCTTTCACCCGCGATTAAAAAATTCGGGACGCTCAAATTTAACGAAGACGTGGTTGTGCCGCGCTCGCGCGTGCCCGAGTTAATCGAACGTGTGGAGGAGATTGGCTTGCGGTATCAGACCTTCGTTGTCAACTTCGGTCATGCGGGCGACGGCAACATTCACGTCAATTTTATGTGCGACCGCGAAGACAAAGAGGCCGTCGCGCGTGCGCGTGCGTGTGTGCGCGAGACGTTCGCCGTGGCGGTTGCGCTCGGCGGCACAATCAGCGGCGAACACGGCATCGGCTACGTCAAGGCTCCTTATCTGGACATGGCCGTTGACACGGCGACCATCGAAACTATGAAGCGCATCAAGCTCGCGCTTGACCCGAACGGGATTCTGAATCCGGGGAAAATGTTTATATGAGTTTGGAGGGTTTGGGGACTTCATAGAGTTTAGAGAGTCAAAAGACAAACAGACTTTCCAAACGCTACAAACTTCCCGAACTCTCTAAACTCTACAAACTCTCTGAGTCTATTTGGTTGCGCCTGAATACCC
>CAZEZJ010000060.1:0-18110 GCA_964516695.1 uncultured Blastocatellaceae bacterium | reverse complement strand
ACAGGCCCTTTGCCGAGAACGAGTGCAAGGTCATGCTGGTTGAGCCTGCGGGCACAATCAACACGGGCGACGCCGTGAGCGAACTGACGGCAGAGGCTAACGTCTGGGTCTAGCCCCTCAAGGACTGTCTTTATCTCTACCCGCCCCAACTCAAGAATTCCTCAACCACCTTCCGCATAATACGAAGCTGGAAACCCCAAAAGCTCATGGCGGGTCAGTATGGCAACGGATTGTTTTTGCTGACCGCTGAGGATGGCCTTAAATGCATTGCCGCGTCAATGCGGAGAGCGGCGACGCTTTCAATCGCGGGCTGGTCCGCAAGCGATTCTCCTCCACGCTTCACCCAAAGCCCGAGCGCTCTCCAATCGCTCTCGCTCAACTAGGCACTGGTTCTTCACCCCGCTGGAACAAGCGCTCGGGAAGGAGCATGGTTGCTCGGCGCGACCCTGCTCGCTCTAGTTACGCCGACATCGGGAGTCTCACAAAATGACATACAATCCGCTACCACGCTTTGCGTCGCGTTCGACTCGTCCGCGATGCTTTCACGGCAACGACAAGCTGGCCGAAACAACAATCGGCAAACGGACGGCATGGAAGCTTTTGCCCCTCGTCTTACTTCTGCTCTCAGCCGCAGCGCCCGAAGCGCGGGCGGCTGCTCCTTTGTCCGACACGCTCAGCCACGGAGCCACCGCGCCCGTCTCTTGGGTCGGCACGGCGACGGGTCCGGCCAGCGTTAGTCCCGCCACCTCCTGCCGCGAAGGCTTGGATTGCGACACCTTCATCTTGACTTATGACGGAACAACGGCTAACTGGGTGGGCAAGACTTCCATCATCAGGATTAGCTGGCAACTGCCCACCACAGATTACGACCTCTACATCATCAGAGAACTGCCCGGCGGCGAGCAATTCATCTTGGCGCAATCAACCAACAACCCGACCAACACGCACGCCACCCAAGAGGTGATTGATTTTAGCCCGGCCTTCTATGGAACGGGCCGTTATCTGGTGCGCGTGATGTACAAGGCCGCGTCGTTCGCTGACCAATACAGCGGCTCGGCTACCATCGCGCCCTCAGAGAATTCCTGCCGGATGCCCGGCCTGACCGTGCTCAGCGACCTAGCCGGAGACTCGTCCGATGCCCAGCCGAACCACGACATCGAAAGCGTCTCGGTCGCGGAGCCTTACATGGTCGGAACCAGCAAGCTCGTCTTGACAATGAAAGTCTCTGGGCTGGAATCGCTCTCGACGCAAACCTTCTGGCGCATCTACTTCCGCACGCCCAACGCCATCGCGACGCGCTACTTCGTGGAGATGAGAACTAATGCCGCCATTGACGGTAATAACTCGGTCGTCAATAGCGTGAGCTACAAGTACGGCACGGGCGACGGCGTCACCCTCGGTGATGCTGACGAAGGCCACTACAACCCACAGGCGGGAACGATTACCATCACCATCTCCAAAGACAAGATAGGCAATCCGCAGCCGCATCAATCGCCCGTGCACAGGCTCGAACAGATGTATGCGCAGGTCATCGTCGGCGCAACATCCGTCGATAGCGTGCCAGACAGGGACTTCGATGTTTCGCAGGCCAGCTACCAAATCGCCGGCAACAGCCTGTGCAATCCCGGGAAAATCGCCTTCATCACCAGCATCGACGGCAACAACGAGGTCTACGTCATGGATGCCGAGGGCACTAATCCCGTCAACATGACCCGCCACACGGCCACCGAATACAGCCCTTCGTGGTCGCCCGACGGACGCCAGCTTACGTTTGCGAGTTCGCGCGCCAATAGCCAAGACATCTTCGCGATGGATGCTCAAGGCGGCAATCCCACCAACCTGACAAACATTCAAGGCTCCGACCTTGAACCCGCTTGGTCGCCCGATGGCAAGCAAATCGCTTTCGTCAGTTGGCGCGACACCAATCTGACCACCGGCACCGCGCAGCTTTACCTGATGAATCCCAGCGGCACGAATCAGGTCAGGCTCACCTTCGACACGAACTATTATCGCGGCCCTTCGTGGTCGCCCGATAGCCGGCAGATTGCTTTCTGGGGCGGCCCCGGTCGTTCGCAAATCTACGTCATCAACGCCAACGGCACCGCCATGAGGCCGCTCACTATGGACAATCTCATGCCTTATGAAAACATACACAGCGCCTGGTCGCCCGACGGCACACGCATCGCGTTTAGTTCCAACCGCGACGACGACTACGACATCTACGTGATGAATGCCGACGGCAGCAACGTCACTAGATTGATAGATTCTCCGGGCGACGATTTCAGCCCCGCTTGGTCGCCCGACGGCATGTGCATCACCTTTACCAGCTACCGCGACGGCAACGCAGAGCTTTACGCCATGAACGCCGACGGCAGCCACCAGACGCGATTGACCAACAGCCCCGCGACCGAAGCTTCGCCCGCCTGGCAGCCCAACTCTCAACCCGCTCTCGCTTCCGCCCCGGCTCCGCCCGCCATCTTAGTCAAGACTTCTGACTTCGACGGCGACAACAAGGACGACATAGCCATCCGGCGTCCGAGCAATTCGTCATGGCAAATTATCAATAGCTTAAACTCGTCAAACAGATTCCAGTCCTTCGGTGGGAGCGAAGACGTGCCCGTGCCCGGAGACTACGACGGCGATAACAAGACGGACCTCGCCGTCTTCACTCCGCGCGACGGAAGCTGGCAAATTCTCAACAGCCAGGCGCAGACCCTCACGATTATGCCGATGGGCCAAAAGGGTGATTACCCTGCGCCGGGCGACTACGATGGCGACGGCAGAACGGACATCGCTTTCTTCCGTCCGGTCGAGGCCAAGTGGTACATCTTCCAAAGCTCGAACGGCGTCGTCAGAGAACAGCAGTGGGGCACAACGTATGACAGGCCAGCGCCGGGAGATTACGACGGCGACGGTCGTGCGGATATTGCTGTTTGGAGGACGAACGAAGGCGTCTGGTACATTAGAAAGAGCACCGGCGGAACGCAGAGCCGCCTGTGGGGCATCCGCGGCGACGTGCTCGTGCCCGCCGACTATGACGGCGACGGAACAACAGACATCGCCATCTTCCGCCCGGGAGAAAACAACTGGTACATCATTAAAAGCACAACGGGCGTGGGCACGGTGCAGCGTTGGGGCGACGGCGGCGAAGCAATCGTTCCCGCCGATTACGATGGCGACGGCAAAACAGACCTCGCCGTCTGGAAGCTCAACACCAATAGCTGGCACATCCTGAACAGCAGCAACGGCACGACCAGAATTCAACAGTGGGGTCAAAGCGGAGACCTCCCTGTTCAATATCTGGGCTTCTCTTAAAATGAAGTAAGCTGACCTGTTAGCACAGTCTCGCCAGCAGATTTTGCCAGCAGATTTTGCTGAAGCTGAAATGCTCGGCTAACTGACTCGTAAAATCAAAAACGCCTTGAGCGAAGTGAAAGCTGAAAGCAGATGGCTTTCGTTTCGCTCAAGGCGTTTCGTCCAAGCGCCGCGACTGTTCTATTTTTTCGCCGTCTCTTTGAGAGAAGTTTCGATGGCGGCTTTCAATGCTTCGGGTGTGTTTTCGGAAATTTTGCGGCCATTGACGAAGAGGGTCGGCGTGCCTGTGATGCCGAGCCTCATCCCGTCGCGTAAATCGCGCTGCACTTGGTCAGCGAATTTGCCGGAGTCGAGGGCGGCGTCAAACTTTTGCCGGTCGAGCGCCAGTTGCCCGGCATACTCTTTGAGCTTCGGAACGCCGAGCGCGGATTGGTTGCGCAGCAGGATGGCGACGTACTCCCAATATTTGCCCTGCTCGCGCGCGGCCTCCGCCGCCTCCGCGGCCTTGTAGGCATCCGCGTGCTCTTGCAGCGGAAAGTCGCGCACCACGAGCCTGACTTTGCCTTCATACTCCTTCAACAGTTTTTCAATCAACGGTTGCGTCGCGGCGCAACTCGGACATTGATAATCCGTAAATTCGACGATGGTGACGGGCGCTGTCGGGCTGCCCAGAGCGGGCTGGTCATCAATCGCGACCGTGTAAACGGGCGGTGCGGGCGGCGTGAGAAACGTCTGGACGGAAGCGGTGCGGCGCAACTGCTCCGCGAAGGCGGTCTGCGCGTTGCGCGTCTCGCGCTCCTGCAAAAACTGCATGATTTGAGGTTTCAACTGTGCGAAATCACCACTGTTCAGCCGCTCCTTGTTCTGGTCGAAAAAGGTGCGGGCGTCCGTCTCCGTGACGGGCTTAATCTTTGTAGTCACCTCGGCGTCGAGCAAAGCGTTGGTGGTAATCTTTCTCTTCTGCGCCTCCTGCTCAAGCAGCGTATCGTTAATCTTCAAGTCAATCTCGCGGCGGCGCAGATTGTAAACCTGCTCTTGCACGCTGAAGACGAGCGGGCGCAGCGAGTTTTCCACGTCGTCAGACGTGATGCGCTCGCCGTTGACGGTGGCGAACACGCGCGTGCGGTCTGCCGCAGTGGCGGGCGGTGTGACGTTCTGGATGAGCACTTTGACATCGGCGGCGGCGCGCAGGCGTTCGGCAAACTTTCGCGCCTCTTCGCGCTCGCGCTCGTTGCGCAGGAAGACGAGGATGTCGCTCTTGACATCCTTTAGCTCCGCGCCGATGCGGCTCTTGTTCTGGTCATAAAAGGCTTGCGCTTCCGCTTCGGTCGGGTCTTTGACTTTCGCGACGACTTCATCTTCGAGAAGTTTGACGGTGCTGACCTTGCGCTTTTTGGCCTCGGCTTCGAGCAGCTTCGAATTGATTTGTAAATCAACTTCGCGCTTGCGCGCCTCGACGACCTGCCGCTGAAGAGCGCTGATGCGTTCATTGACCTGACTGCTCACGTCCTTGCTCGTGATTCTGACGCCGTTGACCGTCGCCAAAACTTCCGGCAGCCCCTGCGCTTCGCACCCGCAGTCCTCAACTGTTTTGCTAGCGGGCTGCGTGGTAGACGGCAAAGCAGGCGCGGCGGCGGTCGGCGTTTGATTGCTGTTGGCCTGCGCCGGATTCGTCTGCGCCTCGGCGCTCGGTGAATAAAAAACCAGCGTGATTATGAGAATGAATAACGTTCTGTTCATCTTCCCTCCATTCATTGAGACAACAGGCAAGGCTGAAATGGTTTAACCTGCGCGCCAATCTTAACGCGCCCGCCTGCTCTCAGCTCTGAAAATTTTACGGTCGCTCTTTGGGCACAAGCCGCTCGCTCAAAGGTACATATTGTTTATTACTTAAATCAATTCCGACGACGTATGAGCCGACCGACCCGACGCGCCGATTCGGGCCGAAGGTGACGGGCGGGACGACGCCCGTTCTCAAGTCTTGAATCTGCTCCAGCGAACTGATGAGCCGGGCGCGGTCGAGTTGTTTGCTGCTGAGCTTCGCGGCTTCGAAGAGGATTTTCGTCGCGGCGTAGGCGACCGATTGAAAGGCCGGGCTGCGCAAAGCTACGCCGCCCTTCTGCATGACGCTGATAAACTCCGCGAAATCGTTTTGATTCGGCAGCACCGCCGGATAGGAAAGAAACGTCTGCGCCGCCACGCTCGGCGGCAAGCTGAAAGCCCCGCGCCCAAGCATCACAATTGATGTCAGGAGCGCGGCGCTCAGCTTCGCTTGCTCCATCTGGCGCGCAGTGGCGTTGATGTCATCCGAGCCGCCGAAGAAGAAAACGTAGTCAGGCTTTTTCTGCGACAATGATTCAACTGTTTTCACCGCATCGAGACGGCCCTGGGTGTAACTGTGCTCAGCGACAATCTCCATCCCGTACATCTTGGCCTGAGACTTCAATCCGGCGAGCGCGTCTCGGTCAAAGTCAGTGTCAGCATAAACGACTGCCAGCCGCGCCGCCCTACCGACCGCTTTAGTGTGGACGAAATCAACGAGCGCTCGCGCCTGGTCATTGAAGGTCGGAAGCAGGTAAAAGACGTAAGGGTTCGGCGGCACAGACAATCGCGGCGAGAGCGTGACGGGACCGATGAGCGGGACTTCGCTGCGCCTGATAAAATCGTTGAGGGCGCTCGTGTCGCCCGGCTCGAAGCTGCCGACCAGCGCGAAAACGTTGTCCTGCTCAATCAAACGGCGTGTCGCTTCGAGCGTCTGCTGCGCTTCGCCGCGAGAATCCGCCACCACCAATTCGAAGCGACGATTATAGATTCCGCCCTGAGCATTGACCTGCGCGAAGCTGGCGCTGAGCGCGGCTTTGACATCCTCACCGACGCTTGAGAGCGGCCCCGTCATCGGCAGCGCCGCGCCGATTCTGATAACTTCATCGCTGAGGCCAGGGTCAGCGTCCCGTTCTTTTCCGAGTTGCTTGAGATAAGCGACGAGGTCTGCCATCTGCGCCGTCGTCATACGGTAGCGCGGCATCGCCGGATGCAGCGGAGCGCCTGCGGGGTCTAGGCCGAGGCCGATGGCCCGCGCGAGAGTCGCTTCGGTGTAGGGCGGGCGCTCGCGTCTGGTGAGCGGCGAAGTTTGCGTTCGCGTGAGCGCTTCCCAGTTGAGCGGCGGCGGCTGAATCCCACCCTCGCGCGTTCCCTCGCCTATTAAGCCGTGGCTGTTGGCACATGTGAAAGAGGTCGCGGGCAAATCAAGCTCGGCACCGCCGAGCGCGGCCACGATTTCGCCGCCGCCCTCGCCCCCCTCGCCCTTCAGGTAGATTTGCTTGCCGCGCTTCTCCTGCACTGAAAGCGTAGTTTTACTCTGCGTGGTCGCTGGCGTTTCATACAGCAACGCCACAGCCGCCGCCAGGCAGACGACAACCAGCAGGGTCAACTTGATGCGAAAAACGCGAGCTTTCATGCTTGCACGTCGAACAGGAAAACCACTCGGCGGGCCAAACTCTTAATCAGTCTCTTTCTTTCCGGCGAGCAGTTTCGTGACGGCGCTGGCAATTTCGCTGGGGTTCGCCATCGCGTGAACTTTCATCCATTCGCCGGTCGCTTCGTTGCCGATAATCAGCACGGAGGTATGTTTCTCTCTGTCTTCGACGTAGCCGCCAAGCTTGTAGAGCACCCAATCGACGTTCTTCTTCTCGCCCGTCAGAAAATACCAGCCCGGCTGCGTCTTGAAGCTGTCGGCATATTTTTTGAGCACGGCGGGCGTATCGGTCGCAGGGTCAACGCTCAGGGAAATCATCAAGACTTCGCGCCCGACGCGCTCGCCTAAGTATTTCTGCACCTTCGCGAGATTGGCCGTCATCGGGGAGCAGACGCCCTTGCAGTTGGTGAACAGAAAATTGATGAGCACGACTTTGCCTTTGAGCAGGTCATCGTAGAAGCGGACGGGCTTGTTGTCCTGGGTCAGCAGCACGAGGTTGGGAAAGTATTTGGCCGACGCTGCCTTCATGGCTTCCGCGTCGTTGGCCGGACTCTTCTGCCCTGCTTCCGTTGCCGGTGTTTTGGTATCGCTCGCGGCGACGGCGCTTTTGCTGGCCGCGTCGTTGACGACGTTAACGATTTGCGTGGCGGGAGCAAGCCCGTAGGTGCGCGTCCAGAAGCCGGCGGGGTCGTTGCCGATGAGAATCATGGGCGTGTGGTCGGTCTTCTGCGGAGCGTAGCCTCCGAGCGCGCCGAGCAGGTCATTGATTTCCTGCTTGCCGCCGGTCACGAAAGTCCAGCCCGGGCCTGCCTTAAACTTTTCCGAAAAAGCTTTGAGGCGCTCTGGCACGTCCGTCGTCGGGTCAACGCTGATTGAGATTAACTGTATGTCGCGCCCGACGCGCTCGCCCAAAGTTTGCTGGACGCGACGGAAGGTGGCTGTGAGCGGCGGGCAGATGCCCTGACAGGTGGTGAAGATGAAGTTGATGGCGACGGTTTTGCCTTTGACCAAATCGGTATAGAAATTAAGGCGACGGCCATTTTGGTCAAGCACGGTCGTGTCAGGAATGCGCGGCTTAGAGGTTAAAACTTCGTCAGTCTTCTTCGTCTCAGCCGGCGCGCTCTCGCTCGTCGCCGCCGCTTTTTGCGCGTCCGTCTGGCTCTGGGCCACAAGGTTCATGCCGCACTTAGGGCACCGGCCGCGCTTGTTGGAAGTGACTTCCGAATGCATCGGGCAGACGTAGCGAACGGCTGGCGCAGCCTTAGCCGGCGTCGTCGTTTTTCGCCGCGTCGCCTGCGCTTGCGCTCGTTCGGCAGTGATGAAAAACATGGACGCACAGATGAGCAGCGCGCCAAAAATGGGTTTGTTAATAACCTTGCTCTTCATTCTTCGTCTCTTTCTAATGACGGACGTTCTTTTAATCTTCAAGCGCCGGTGCTTTTTCGACCGCGACGGTGGTAAACGGCAAATCGGCGTAGGCCACGCCGCGCGATGAGACGCTGACCATCACGTTGTAGCTGCCGTCGCGCGGAAACGATTGCTGAATCTCGTAAACTCCGGCCTCGACTTCCTTCGCATAATGCCGCTGCTGCCAGATGCCGGGCGGCTCGAAGACCAACACCTGCACGTCCGCGAGGCCAGCGATGGGCTGCTTCGTCAAGGGGTCTGTAATCTTGAAACGCAACGGAATCGTATTTTGTGCTTTGAACCGCTGGCCTTTGAACAAAGCTTCGACGGCAATGGAAGCGCCCGCCAGAGTTTTCGTGCCGTCGGGTGATTCGCCCACGTCGAGTTGGAAGCAATTAACGATGCGCGGTTGGTCTATGATGAAGGGGACATCGAAGCGTCCGGCGCGCGTGAGCTTAAACGGTGTCGAATAAACCCCGGGCGCAACCTCGTCCAGGCTGCGGTCGATGAGCATGAGCGCGTGCGGTCGTCGTTTATAATTACTGAGCGTGCCCATCGGGGCCATCATGCCTTCGACGTAGTAGTAAATCATCTGGTCGGGCGTATTGGCGATCATCGCCGCGTTGCCTTCGGGCGTTGGCGCAATCATATCGGCCACACCAATCTCAGCCGGAAGCGAACTCGCAGGCAAGCGCCCGGCCACGATGTCCACAGGCGAGAGCGCCCCTTTCTGAATCCCTGCCAAGTCAATCAACGAAAACTTTTCCGAGCCTGTCCCGCGCACATAGGCGTAGCGCTGCGTGAAGGTCACTTGGTCGGGAGCTTTCACGACGGGCGTTGCGCCGACGATGGTGTTGGTCGAAGCATCGAGCACGGAGATGGTGCTCTCCACCTGATTGACGAGAAAAGCGAAGCGCCCCGCCGGCTCGAACCTGAGCGCAACGACGCCGCGCTTCGTCGGAATGGTGGCGACGGTTTTTTGTTTGACGGGGTCAATCGCCGTCACGCTGGCGCCGTTAATCGCCGCGACGTAGACGAGACGACTCTGGCTGCTATAAGCGACGGGCACGGGCGTTTTGCCGACACTAATGTCAGCCACCTTCTCAAGCTTCTTCGTGTCAATGACCGAGACGGTATCGGCGGCGCTGTTGGTGACAAACGCCAGCAGGCTATCCGGCGTGAAAGAGAGGTTGTGCAGCCCTGCGCCGACCGTGATGGTAGTGACGAGTTTGTTGCTCGCGGTGTCAACGATTGCGACGAGCGGCGAATTATCGAGTCCGGCCCAGACGTAGCGCCCGTCAGGCTGAAGCGCAATGCGCATCGGTTTGGTTTTCTCACCGACCGGAATCGTCGTCGTGAGCTTGCGCGTGATGGTATTAATCACGCCGATGGCGGATTGCTCCGGCAGCGTGAGATACAAAAATTCTTTGCTCTGCGATAAAGCCCAATCAGCGCCGGGGCCGGGCAGCAGGATGATGTTTTCGAGCTTGGTCTTGCTAAACGAGATTTGCGGGTTGATGACCGAGACGGTGTTGTCATGGTTGAGCGTGAACATCAAATAGGTGTTCAGGTCTATGTCGGCGCGGGCGCTGAGCAAGCCGCCCATGAAGGTGCGGATGCGGTCTTTACACTCGGCTTCGTTCGGCGGCTGCTCGGCTCTGCGCGCGTTAATCCAGGCGTTGGGATGAAGACCTGTGATGGGCTGGCCTGTGCGCGCATCGTTGACGCGAAACGTCACGACGGCATCGGCCCCCGCGACCAGACCCTCGACCTTGCCCTTCTCGCTTGGCCTCGTCTGAATCGAGTAGTTAACGACCACGCCGTCTTTTTCGAAACGCTGCGTGACTGCTGCCGGAGCTTTCGCGCCCGCGTTCGCGTTTTTGGCCTTATTGCCGGTGCGAACTGTTCGTTGCTGTGGGCCAACCACCTGCGCCTGGGCGGTGCAGACAACGGCGAAGCTGAGCATCAAGGCGGGCAGCGTCAGGCGAATCATAGTCTTCGTCAAGCAATTCATTTTATCTCTGTGGCTACTCCTCTAGCGACGGCATCCGAATTTGGTCGAACTCTGCTCTCGAACTTATTCACGATGAAGGCTCTCGATTATAAACTCACGGCTCAATCCAAGGAATACAAAACCGGACGAAAGGAAGAGGCCACTTTGAATCAATCTCATCGCAGCGGCCTCTCCCTTGGACTTCCCTGTTCTTTCCGGTGCGGAAAGAAACTTTCTCTGACTCTCTCCTACAAAGCTTCTATCATAATGAAGAAGCGGAAGTGGCCCGTCTCCTGAACCCCGAGCATGAACTGCAAGGTGATGCTCTGATTCGGGGGCAGGGGCGTTGACAGTGTAACCTGATTCGCTGAGACGCTGCTATTCCAGCCGCCGCCGTTGATTTGCGTGGGCGGCGTTTCGAGGGTTGTGCCCTGCACGAAAACGTTTGTGCCATCGCTGCGCGTCGCGACGGTTGACCCCGAATTGATAAAGCGGATGTCTGATGTTCCGGCCATAAACGGATAACCCGTGATGTCAACGATGCGGAAACGAAGCCGCGTTATCGGCTCGCCGGAAATGTTGACGAAGGTTCTCCTGATGGACATCGTGCCGTAGCGGCTGTTGTTCATCGGGTCGGGCGTGGTGTCGCGCACGCGGTTGGGTGCGACATCGCTGGTGACCGTCGGGTCAATCAATTCGACGCGGAACTTGGCGCTGCTCAAGGGAGGCCCGGAAAGATTTTCCGGGCCGGGAGCGCCGAGGAATTGGCCCGCGCCCGTGTTCGCGGCGTTGACATCAACGCCCCTGAAGTCAGCCACGTTGTTGTTAGTGTCTTTTGGCAGGCCCGCCGTCATGTCGCGGTAGAAGCTGTATTGGATGTTGAAGAGCGTTTCGGCCGCGCCGGTGGGAAAGCCCGCTCCCTCTCGATAAAGGGAAGCAACCGTGTTGTAGCCTGCGGCGTCAATGCGATTGGCGTCATTGAAGTTCGCCGGGTTGGACGTATTGAACAGGGCTATGCCCCCGCGGTCGGGAATGTCCAAGAAGTAGGTGGTGTCGCCGGTGGCGGTCGTGCCGTTTCCTGCCGGATAGCTGCCGAGGCTATAGCCGACGCTGTTGACGGCCAGATAATGCCCGTAGCCCGGTATCACAGTTCCGTTCGGGATGGTGAACCGCGCGATGCCGTCGGATGCCACCAGCGCCCAGCCGGATGAGGTGTCGGCGGCATTGATAGTGACGGGCGTGCTGCTGGTATTGAACAATTCTATAAACTCATCGCTTGCGCCGCCCGGCCCGCGAAAACGAAATTCGCTGATGGAAAGCGTCGCAGTTCCTTGCACAGGTGCCGGAACCTGCACGGGCCTGATGCACGGAGGTTGCGGCCATTGTATGCACTGGCCCTCATTGAACGGGTTTGGATAGCACATATCAATGGTTTCAAACTGAAGGCAGATGGGCGACGGTGATGGCGTCGGAGCGGGCGGAGGAGGATTCAACGGGCAGGGCACGCCCAGACAACGACCCGTCTGCGGGTCCATGATGCACATGCCGAGCGGCGGGCAAACTATATCGCGCACGAGCGGGCTGATGGTGATGCTCACATCCGGCGGCGGTGGCAGCGTTGGCGGCGTTTGCGCGGACGTGCCAAGCTGGAAGGCGAGCGCCGCGAAGAGAAAAATCAGAACATAAAAACGTCGAGAAAAGAGGATGAGAGCCAACTTGCTTTTCATAACAGGCGAACCTCCCTGGGCTAAAAGTTTTCGTTATCTGTTTTGAGGGCCGTTGATATGTTGTGAGGGCCAGCCGCGCTCTTTCCGGCGACTGGCCCTCATTAGCAGAGCCGCTACTACTGGACGCGGAAGATGCCCCACAGTCCGTTGGTAAACTGGAAGCTCTCCTGAGTGCGATAGAGGTAATCGCCCGGAACCGAGAAGCGCCCGCCCGCTTGCGTCAGGATATTCACATGGCGCGTCGGGCCGATGCCGCTTTCCGAGCCGATGAGGAAGGTCAAGGGATTGTTTCCCAGCCTTGTTGAGTTTGCCTGCCACGGCTCAAACTGCCAGTTATGGCCGAAGATGGTGAAGCCATGCTGGCGCGGATGTCCGGCGGGGTGGAGCACGCGGAAGCGCACTTGGGTTCCCGCGACGGCCGTGAAGACGGGAGTTTCCGGGTCACGATAACCGCGCGAACTAAGCACGTTCGTCAGGTCTTTATCGTTGACGCCTTCGGGCACGTCCGTCACCTGTAACCCCAGGCGCGCCCAGAGAGGTTCGCTCCGGTAGTTGAAGGCTTTGAAGCCCGAATCCTCGGAATCATCCTCGCCGCCGACGTTCTTCAGCGGCACACCGTTTTGCTGCACGCTCAAATCGTCTTGATACAGCACGACGAACTCGCGGAACAGCAGTTGGTTGTTTGCCCCGAAGATGTTGGCCTGCGCTTTGCTCGGATTCGGAATGCTGTAGGCATCCATCCACGTCGAACCCTGCGGCTCGATGATGAGCGCGCCGATGGCTCCATGAGAGCTATGCTTGATGACATCGCCCATGTCTCTCAGGTTGGTCGCGCCAAACTCGATGGGCACGGGCGTGCGGTTGCCCGGAATGTTGTCCAACTGCCCGCCCGCGTACCAAGTGTAAGTGATGCTCTGGCCGGGGCCGACGGTCGTGTCTGGATTGAGACCGACGTTTGCGCCGTCGGACGTAGCCGGGTCATAAGCGACCAATTGCGGGTGCAGGCCGACGCGGTTGGAAGTCTTAATCTGGTTGAAGTTGAACTTGTTGACAATCGGCGGCACTTCGTTCCAGCTATCCGCTTCGGGAACGACGTTCGGCAGCCGATTCGTCAGCGTGACGGTGATGCAATCGCCAGCCGCCGCGCGCAAGATTAAAGGCTCAGGCTTGACGCCCGTGCCCTGTAGGGCCGGAATGTCATGGTCCTGAACGAACATAATCGCGTTCGGGTCTGCGATGTTGAAGGTCTTGTTGTAGACGAGCTTGCCTTCGGGCACTACGTCGCGCACCAAAACGGCGCTGACGTTGTACGGACGATTGGGCGCGCCCGCCGGACAAACGTTGATGGGCGAGGTCGCGGCCGTCGTCGTCAGCAGCGGCTTCGGCAGCGGGACGAGCGTGCGACGTTGTCCTTCAAGGTCTATGAATGTGCCCTGCGCAGGGCTGGTCGGAGTCGAATGGAACGTGCGGAAGATGCCCCACTGTCCGTCCCAGAGATTGTCCGTCGCCGCAGACGAATAGAGATGGTCGCGGACGTTAGTGCCGACGCCATCGACGTTGATTACGGGCGTTTGCGGCATCGGGTTGACCTCAAACTCGAAGTGCTCGGAGATGCCGATTTGCTGCGCGTTGCGGAAACCCGAATTCGGAGCCGAAGGCTCGAAGAGCCACTTGTGGCCGTGAACGCTGAAGACGTGCTGCTCTTCTTGCGCGCCCTGAATCAGGCGCACCTGCACGCGGTCGGTTTCGAGAGCCGTCAGCACCGGAGTTCCGGGGTCTTGCCCGTGAACTCTTGTGCTGAAGACGTTTGCCATGTCGCCCTGCGGGCCAGTCTTTTGTAGGACGAAGCCGTTGGTGTCGCGTATAAACTCGCCGTTGCCGTCCTTCTGCCCGATGCGATGCGGAATCGGCTCGTTGCGATAGTTGATGAGCTGCGTGCCGGGGTCACCAGCCGAAATCGCTTCCGGCATCGGGACGGGCGGCTGCTCGACCGCTATCGGCAGCGGAGCTTCCATGAATCCCGGAGGATTCACGGGCTTCAAGTCTTTGGTGTAGACGATGGCGAAGTCTGCAAAGGCGAGGTTGAACTCGCGATAGCTGCGTCCAAAATCGGGCGCAGCAGCCGGGCCGGTGACGATGTTGGCGGCAAAGGATGTCGGGCCGCCGTCGTAGCGCGTGCCCATCTGCTGGCCGTCGAGAGTGGTCCACTGCGAGCCTGCCGGCTCGACGACCAGCGCGGCGTAGAGGCCGTGATGCTGGTGCGAGCTGGGGCCGAAGTGGTCGTGCGTAAAGACGGTGCGGATGGTGCGGTCTTGTCCCGCGTTATTGAGGAGCGGGTCGGCCCACCAGCGTTGAATCGTCGTCTGCGCGCCGAGAAATTGATTGTTGTGGCCCGCGCCGAAGACAGGGTGCGGTTGCGCCGTCAGAATTCGATTACCGCCGTTGTTCTGCTGGTATTTATTGTTGGCGGCGATGCGCTCGCGCACCTCGTCGGGCGAGAACGTGCCGTCTTCGTAGTTCCAACCATTGCCCGCGCCGTCTGACGAAGTCACGTCAAACTTAACGAGATGGATGTGCTGGCCGATGATGTCGGTCGGCGTGAAAATCTGAAAGTCGTCGAGATTGAGGACGTTTGGCACGAGGTTGGTCGAAGCAAACGTCACGCAATCGCCGGAGTTGGCGCGGAAGTATAAAGGCTCGGCCTTGCGCGCGCCGCCAAGAGTGGCGATGGCATCGGCTTCGAGCGTCGTGATGCGCGCCTGACGGTCGTGCCAACCGTATTTGTTGACCGTCATGTCAAACTGGATATAGGCCCCGCGATAGGGGCGCAGCGGCGCCGCCGGGTGGCAGGGGTCCGCGTAGGGAGCGCCCGGCTTAGGCGGTTGCCCGTTGACCAAAAAGAGACCGGGCGTGCCGGTGGCCGTAAAAGACGGATAGCCGACCGCGGGCCACTGGTATCTAGTCGTTGTCGGAATGCCCGGCGGGTCTTGCGGATTGGCTCCTAAACCTTGATGGAATCTAATGGCCTGCACTTCGGCGGGCGTGCCGTTCGGCGGAAATATTTCAATCTTGGCTTCGATTAATTTGCGCGCGAAGAAGAGCAGGAATGGATCGGTGTTTTGCGACAGCACGCGCGCGGCCACTGGGTCGTCAAGCAGCATTTGCGGAATCGCATCCTTACCGTCCACTACTTTTGCCTCTTTGATTTCGTGGCGCGGCAGTCCTCCGTCAAACTCCATGTCCATGGGAGGCTGCGGCGGGCGGTGGCCCACATCGCCCGCGATATAAAACGGATAACCCCTAAAACTCGCCGAAGGCATCGGCGGCATCGGGCGATCCGGTATCGGAACGATGGCCGGGGTCGGGACGCCGCCCGCGATTTCGGCGTCCGGCAAATTGCGGTCGGGCGTGCCAGCCTCGAACACATCATGGTTGCGCCATAGCTCCCACATGCCTTGCGCGAAGTGTGGATAGAGATGGCAGTGGAAAATGGCGTCGCCGGGAGTTATGTTGCGATTGCCGGAACCGCCGTAGTTGATTTCATAAGTATAGGACGCGCCTGGCGAGATGGTCTGCGAATCCAGATAGGTTGAATTTTCATCGCGCGGGCTTTGCAGCCATTGATGGGCGTGCAGGTGAAAGACGTGTGTTTCTTTCGGCCCGGCGTGCGTGTTGCGGAAGCGCACGGGGTCGTTTAAATACGAATGGTGAACGTTTGAAGGGTCGTCCGGGAACAAAGCCTCGACGGCGTTGCCCAGAGAATCTTTACGAACAATCAGCGCCGGGTCGCCGTTCGGGTGCGATTCGAGGAAGAAGTCTTCGAACTTACACTCGTTGCAATTCTTCGACGGCCCTATTTTTTTACGGTTGGCAAGCAAAATCGCGCCGAGGCCGCTTGAGCCGTAGTTGACCGGGAAAGCATCGCGCACGCCGTGGAACAATTCCAGATCGAGTTCAGGGAAAGCCTGCACGACTTTGGCTTCGTCGTGGAAGACCACCGTAAATTCGCGGAAGGGCAGGCCGCAGATGCCTGAGGGCGGCGCGTCGGCGCAATCTTCTGAGAAGCCCGTGATGATGGCATTGAGGTCTGAATGGACAATCTCATTGCCTTGCAGAATGTTGAGAATGGGCGTGCCGTCGGGGTATGTCGCTTCGTAGTTAACGATGGGCGTGCCGTTCGGATTGGTGCCCGTCGTGGCGGCCTGAAGCTGCGCGGCGGTTACTTGCGAGCGATACCAGCGGGCGTTTTTCGGCTCGACGTTGATGGAACCGAAGAGGCCGAGAACGGGCTGGCCGCCATCGCCTTCGCCGCCTGCCGGAGCACCCATCGAATACATTAGATACTGGCCCTGCTTGGCCGCATACCACTTATAGGTTCGCGTCTCGCCCGGCGCAGCGAGCGATGATTCGTTGCGTCCGACATTTGCTCCGTCGTCGAGGTCAATGTCTCGAACGTAGTCCATGCCGTTGACGTGCATGGAAGCGGTGCGTGTGAAAGTGGAATTATTGTTCGGACGAGTCGGGCTGAGCAGGTTGGTAAAGGTCACCTGCAAGCACTCTCCTTCGTTGACACGCAGCGCAATCGGGCGCGGGCGCTTGCCGGGTCTGAGTTGCACGTTGCCGGGCGAATTGCCCACCACGTCGCGCTTCAACGCATACATCATGCCCGCCGGATTAAAAGCACCAAAGCGATTATAGAAATAGACTATATCGAAGGCGACGACGTTGGCCGTGACGGTTCGGCTGCACGTTGGCGCAGTGGTTGGTGTCGGCGCAGGCGACGGTGCAGGCGTCGGTGTCGGCAACGGCAACGGAGTGGGTATCGGCAACGGGTCCACTTGGCAGTTGGCATTCTCCGGGCAGATTGGCGGTAAGCTGGAATTCGGCTCTACCCCGGGCAATGCTTGTGTGCTGGATGGAGTTGTTGCTGTGTCGGATGCGGACGCCGGACTCGGCTCGGCGCTCACAGCGCTGTCACCATCCTGAGCGAGCGTCACGGTTTGAAAGGCGAGAACGAGAACGCAACAAGCGACCAAATAAGACAAGTGTACAAAGAGAACCCACGAGCGGCTGCGGTTCATGACTGGCTCCTTTTTTATTGAACCGCCACCAGACTGTGCGCTATGATGCAGGTGTCTGGACAGCATCCTCTGCGCTACAGTGTGATGGAGGTTGTAGTTCACAACGAGCCTTGCTCGTCACCTGCCAGTGACGGGCGAGGTTCTTTGTTTATTCCTCGGTTTTGGCCGGCGCAAAAACGGCTCCGTCAAACACACTTAGTCCTCTGCGGATGGCGCTGCGAAGAGTGCCATCCGTAGAGTGCAACAGTGCGGCGAGGCGAGGCTGCATTTGTGCCTTTAGTAATTGCTTAACGCGAAAATGAATATTGAGGGAATTGCGGGGGAGGATTCCTACCTTATTACAATCATCTTACAACCTGCTTGTAGATTGATTGAGCGACCAAGATAGACCCTAACTGCAAATGCGTCAAATAGAGAAAGTTTGTTATCTTTGTTGCAGAAATATGTTAACAGGCATTACAGGAAATATTGCAATTTAAATTATCGCAATCAATTACCAATAAACGCCCAAAACAAGCATTTCCTAGTTGGACGGTTAATTTGAATTCTTTGGTCAGATTAGCTTGGTCGAGGAATTGAGGCGCTTGAAATCTTTCGTGGAGTCGAAAAAGGGGATTGCTTCAGGGCGCTTGAGCGAAGCGGGCCTTGAAGACGGCCCGCCGGGATGCGCCCTGCCAGCAGTGTGCGAACAAACTCGGGGTTGCTTACTCGCTGCCGCAATCAGCGGGCGTGTCATTCGTGATGGTCCATTGAGCATTGCCCGTGCAACTGACCACCGTCGAGAGAAAACATCCGTCGCTGTCTTCACCGATGACCTTTATCTCCGCCCCGCTGCAAGAGACGTTGCTGAGCGTCACCGATTGACCATTGCCGAGGCTGGCATTATTGAGTTGGTCAGGCCCCCAGTTGTCTTGGTCTACTGGCGAGAGATAGAGATAACGAATCTCCCGATTTGAATTATTGACGACGGTGATGCCAGCCGCGTTTGGACGAGCGCTTGAGAGCAGCGGCACGGCCACCACGGCAGACGCGACGAGCGTCAAGATAAACAGACGGCAACTAAAATCTCTTTTCCTGTTAGTAAGAAGACTCTTCATCATCAAACTCCTTTC
>CAZEZJ010000059.1:4192-18161 GCA_964516695.1 uncultured Blastocatellaceae bacterium | reverse complement strand
GGTGGCTCGCGCGTGCCTGTCTCATATCTTGAAATTTGGTGATAAGTGATGAGGTCTGCTACTCCTAGAAGGTGCAGCATTTCAGTCTGAGACAGACCAAGCACAGTCCGAATCTGTAGCAGCTTTTCGGCTAACCGCTGTTGCTTCAGACGCCCTTTGCCTCCCATCAGAAGTTTCCTCCTGATGAAAGCAAGTGCGCGTTTGATTTGCTTCTATTACCGTCTGGTAATAGAATATGCTCGCCTAACGTGGTCGCCGTAAGTATGAACCTTTCATAACAGACGGCGATGCTCATTTACTCCACTCTTAGGATTGAGCCGCGCGTTAGCCGTGGCTTTGCACAAAACGTGCCGCTTGCACCAAAAGTCTTACTCATCCTATGCGCGCTTATGACTTACTTCTTCAACTTGGCGGGTAAGTCCCTTTTATCGTCAATCAACACATCCGTCGAGATACGCGCCACTCGCGCATACTCCAAAATAACGTGCAACGGCGGCTCCCGTTCTCCTGTTTCAAAACGTGAAATCTGGTGATAACTCATCACCTTTTCGATTCCCAAACGATACAGCATTTCCGTCTGAGAAAGACCGAGAGCATCCCGAATCTGCCGCAGCTTTTCGGGCAAACGTTCCTGCCTAATGCGTGCGCGCCTGCCCATCAGAAGTTATCTCCTGATGGAATCGGCTTGCGCTTATTACAAAATAGGAATAACCTAGCTTCCCTCAACGTGGTCGCCGTAAGTATGAACCTTTCATAACAGACGGCGATGCTCATTACTCCACTCTTGGGATTGAGCCGCGCATGTGCCGTTGCATAATTTTCAAAGACTAGACCATGTACATGATAACAGAGGACGAACCCTCTTATCACGCTCTTGCTTTATACCGTCGCCTCTCTAAACGTCCGCACCGCATCCTGTACGTCGGGCTTGACGTTCAGTTAATGGAATATCTGCAAGACAGGTTAGAAGATTGTTGGATAGTGCGCGCTCCTGCCGCCTGTGTCGCACGCATTTTTATCAGAGAGCTAAAGTACTCGCTGCTGTTGTCTGATGAAATGTTAATGGATGCAACCGCGCAGGAGTTGGCGTCTTTCGCGCGAGAGTTTGCGCTGAAGGAAGGCACGCCGTTCGTCGTCGTTAAAGATTCAGACGATTGTGTTCGGTTAGCACGGGCCGTCAGGCGTTTGCTGCCCCGTAGTGTCGCGAGTCCCGCTGCTGTGCATTGGAGTTACCGCCGGATAAATGAATTAGCTTGTTAGGAACGAAGAGGGTGAGTATAATTCGTGCTGCGACTTAAACGCAGCGCGGGCCGTCCTCTTCAGTCATCCTGCGTCGGCCTTCGCTGTTCCTACAACCCAAGGAAAGGCCCACCGCTTTTCCCTTCACCCTTTTAAGGAGCACAACTCTATGAACGACAAGCAAAGACGACGCTACGAAAGACTCGTGCGCAGTCGCGACGTGGGCGTGACACACAACGCCAGTTTTCCGGCCACCAGTGTCGGCGGCAAAGCGATAACGAATATGTCCAGCCGGATTAACGAAGTCGAAAACCTTGATGCCGCGCGTTCCACACATCAAAGAAATGCTGAACAAGGGACGAGCTTCAAGAATGACGCACGCGCGGCCTTGCGTGCGCTGCTCGCGGCCATGAGTGATACGTCTGAGACCATCGCTCTCGACTTTCCCGAATTCAAGGACAAGTTTCGCAGGCCGCGCACCAACATCAACGACCAAAACCTGCTCACCACGGCGCGCTCTTTCCATGCCGAAGCAACGCCGGTTCAGGCGCGTTTCATTGAGTACGACATGCCAGCCAATTTTCTGGATACGCTCACCAGCCTGATAGAGGATTTCGAGCAGTCCATCAACCAGCAGAACGTCGGCGCGGGCGGTCGCCGCTCTAACATCGTCGCGATTGATACGGCCTTAAACGCCGCCGAGCAGGAGTTGGAGAAACTCGATACGGCCTTCCGCAACAAGTTTGCCAATGATGCCGCGACGCTCGCCGCTTGGGAGGCCGCGCACCGTCTCGAACGCGCGCCGAAGAAGCCGAAGACAACACCGCCTCCGCCACCACCACCAACGCAGTAAGCGTCAGAAGCTTAGGTTGGAAGAGGAAGATTGAGACTCTAATTCAACTCGAACAAAAGAAAGGCGGCGTGGTGGGTACGCCGCCTATGTTCGTTAAGTCGTGTTGCGCCGTGTTGACGGCGAGTTGGTGTGCTGTTTAGAGCTTTCGCAGTGAGGGCCAGCCGTTGCGTAGCGTCTGGCGAGAGTGTTCGATGGCCCATGCTTCGCCGGAGGCTTTTCCCTTGCGTAGAAATTCAGCGGCGTAACATCGCTTGTGATAGTTGTAATAGTCGGTGGGGGTGGAGTTGGGTCCCAATCTGATTTTCGGTCCGGCGGTTAAAGCTTCGACCTCGCGTAAGAGAGCGTCTCCGGCTTGACCGCGATTGACGCTGTCCGCTATCTGCCGCAGCAGGTCATGCCGTGCATCGCGCAGGGCTTTCACCTTGGCAAAGAATCCGGTCGTATCCGGGCCGACGAATGTTCCGTCGTCGAAGAAAGCTCCGTCGAGCGAAACCTTGAGGCCCTTGCTGCGCGCCAAGTCGGCGTTTAAGATTTCAAGCTGTGAGGCTTGGGCGCGTTCGCGCTGTGCTTGCCTGAGTTGGTTTGTCTCTTTGAAGAGCGAGACGCCTGTGAGGTTGTCGTCGCCATCAAAGCTGAGTTCGCGGTTTCCGGCTTCCGAGTCGATGACGAGCGAAACGAAGCGGGCCGAGTTGGGCGCGATGATGTGTCCACGCGCGGCGGGCTTGGTCTGGCCCGTGAACGCCCACGGAGTAACATAATTCATAGTCTTGGCGGCGACGCGACCGTCCGGTCTGGTCAATTCCCACTTCACACTGTAAGCAATGACAGACTTCTTCCCGTTGTTCTTGAGGAAGACGGAGAACGGTTTGAGGGCCTCGGCGGAAGCGCCCGCGCGACCCCGCAGCAGCGCGTTAGAGAGCGCATCGAAGCTCGTATCCGAAGGACTGATGAGCTTTAGTCCATGCTCGGGCAAATCTTTGACGTGCAAAGGCATGTTTCTCTCCCCCTGACCGCTCTCCGGCTTCTGTGTGGAATTGATTCCGTTGGACGCAGTGATGACTAAGATGAAAAGTAGGGATGGCGCACTTCCGATTTTTGAAAATAACTCTTAAGTTGTCCATATCGTTGCCGAAGAAATCAGAGATGATGACGCGCTCATGCTCGTACAGCCAACTCTCACAGCAATCCGCCACGTCAATCAGTCTCTTGGGAGGGTGTAGTAGACGCCCGCGAGTTTTTAGCGGCACCAGCTTATCAAGTAACTTTTGCAGTTTGACGAGGGTTCCTTTCATTTGAATGTCGCAGATTTTGCCCGCCCGGTCATAGTTTACCGTTACAATGACGTTTGGCTCCGGCTGATAGACCTGCGTGGCCGGACGGCCCAAGCCGCGCTGCGACTGTGCAACGCCTTGCGCGTATACCGTCGAAGTTGCGCAAGCGATTAACAGCGCGTGTACGAGGACGGCAAATATTTTCATCGTCGATGGTCTCCGGTTGTTTGGCGGCGCAGAGCCGGTAAGCTTGCGCTTTGACATCTGTTGTGGCGCTGAAATCCCTACTTCTCTTTCTTGCCCCTGCGCTGCTCCGCGTCCTCTGCGTTTGAATTTCCGGCTCCCGCTTCGGCCTCTGTTTCTTTGGCGGGAAATCGCTGGCGAAAATCCTTGGAGCGTTGGCGCAGGTCGAGCCAGTCTTGAAAAATCTCGGGGGTTTGCAGCCAGACGGTGAACCACTCCGCGATTTCCGTTTTTTCCGCGCGCTTGCGCTCGTCAACCTTCGGGTTGCGCGCAATCATCTGCGCGCGCTGCTTGCCTTTTAAGCCGACCTCGTGCACGCGCCTCAAGCCCGTCTCATCCTTTTTACGCGCCAGTTGGCGGCGCAAGTTTTCCAGATTCTTAATCGAATTGGCGGCCTGCGCGAAGTCGGAAAATTTGAGCACGTTACGAAACATCGCTTCATAAGGGTCTGCGGCGCGCTCGCGTGCGTCCAATTCCAAGACCTCCGCATGACGCAACTCCGCGCCCTCGTCGGCCAGCAGCCTCGCGACCGCCACCGGACTCTCCAACGCGCCCTCTCCGAAGCGTTCGCGCACCACGCGTCCAATCTCTTCCAATTCCGCCGCGCCCACCGATTCGCAATCCAGATGCTCCCACACCTCAATCATCAAATCACGCTTGGTTCGCGACTTCCATTTCTGCTCTTTCATCACGTGCGTTAGCTTACGGGAAAAGAATGCGGCGGGCCAGCGGGAATTTAAAGCAAGGTCAGATGACAGCGCTACTCGTACAGGTCAAAAGGGGAAAGGCGTTTGGCCCTTCCCCTCTGAATAAGCGGCCTCGGCGCGTGCCCGCTGGCGCGGCCAGCAAACGGGCGCGGCCCGCCGGATGGTTTCTCTACCGACGCGGCTTACACGCCACATATCTCTTGATATTGTGGCGAGCAAGCGCCGTCAATATAGTTTATCTTGAAAGAGGTCACTGTTCCTCCTCTCACTACCTGACCGTTGCAAAGGATGCTTTTGAAGCCGACTTGCGTCGTGTAAGTCGCATCACTGTAATACTCGGTCGTCGAAGAGCAGGCGGGAAGCGCGACCGTCTCCTTAGTGTTGCTGCTCGTGGGCACCGAGAAAGCGAAGACAACTAACGCCAACATGAAGATGGTGATGGCGACGCCCTGCGTCAGCCGATTTTTCAGGAAGTTAAACATGGTATTCTCCTCTAATCTTGACAGGGCTAGGGTGGTAGCCGGCGGATGTTCGTAGGATGCCGCCGGCAGTAATACGGGAGTTAGGCGTACCTTACGCCCGCCCTTGAGTGCTGTCAATATAGACACCGCGCCATCCAAATTCGATGGCAAGTGACAAGTAGGCGGGTAACAAGATAAAATCTTTATTTGTCATCCGTCACTTCTTTCGTTATGGAAACCATCGAGCAAGCTCTCGTCGCGCTTCACAAATATTTCGGCTTTGAGGATTTTCGCGAGGGTCAACGCGAAGTCATCGCGGCTATCCTAGCGGGCCGCGATACGGTCGTCGTGATGCCGACGGGCGGCGGAAAATCCTTGTGCTATCAACTGCCCGCGCTGATGAAAAAAGGCGCGACCATCGTTGTCTCCCCCCTCATCGCCTTGATGAAAGACCAGGTTGACGCGCTTGCTGCCCGCAATCTTCCCGCCACCTTTATCAATAGCTCGCTCACTTTTGAAGAGCAGAAGGCGCGCATCGGCGGCGTCAGGCGCGGAGACTACAAGCTCGTCTACGTCGCGCCCGAGCGTTTTCGCAGCGCACACTTTGTCGAAGCCCTGCGCTCGATTGACATCTCGCTCTTCGCCGTTGACGAAGCCCACTGCATCTCGCAATGGGGACACGATTTTCGTCCAGACTACCTGCGCCTCAAACAATCAATCGAAGAAATCGGACGCCCGCAGATTGCGGCGCTCACGGCCACCGCCACCCCTTACGTGCGCGCAGACATCATCGAGCAGCTTGCCCTTCGTGACCCGCCCGCCTTCGTCAGCGGCTTCGACCGCCCGAACCTCGCCATCAACGTCGTCCACACGCAGAAAGAGCGCGAGAAGATTGCTCACATCAAGCAACTGGCGGCCTCGTCTGCCGGAGGCTCGGGCATCATCTATGCTTCGACCCGCAAGGCCGTCGAGCAGGTGACGGCCAGATTGCGCCTCGCTGATTTGAGCGTCGTCGCCTATCACGCGGGCATGGACGAACAAGAGCGCACGCGCGCCCAGGAAGACTTTATGACGGGCCGCACGCAGATGATTGTCGCCACCAACGCCTTCGGCATGGGCATCGACAAGCCGGACATACGCTTCGTCGCACACTACCAGATGCCCGGCTCCATCGAGGCTTACTATCAAGAGATAGGCCGCGCTGGCCGCGACCGCTTGCCCTCGACCTGTACGCTCTTCTTCAACTACGCAGACAAGCGCACCCAAGACTACTTTATCGAAGGCTCCTACCCGCCGCCCGAAACCATCGCTCGCATCTACGAAGCGCTCGTCGCCATCAATCAACAGCGCATCGAATTATCGGTCAGCGAAATAGCCAAGCGCGCCGGAATCCGTAACGAGATGGCGGTGCAGTCGTCGCTCATCATCTTGGAAAAGGCGGGCCACATCGAACGCGGCGCGTCGGGCGAAAATCGCGCGTGCGTTCGGTTGCTGTTGAAGCCGCACGCGGCGCGCGAAGCGGCGGGCGCACGCGAAACCAAGACGCGGCAGGTGCTCTTCGGTCTCCTCGGCGGCTACGATTTGAGCGAGACGAGCGAGACGGAGATTGATGTCAACGAGTTTGCCGAAACGATGGGACTCGACGCGGCGGCGGTCAAACGCGCCCTCTCATCGCTCATGTCTTCCGGCATCGTCAACTATACTCCCGCGCGACGGACGCGCGGTCTGACCTTGCTCGACGAGCGAGCCGCCACGCAACTGCGCATTCGCCCGCATGAGATTGCGCGCCGCGCCGCCCTCGAACAAAGGAAGCTCCGCGAGATTATCAGTTTTTGCTACACAGACCGCTGCTACCGCGCCTTCATCCTAGACTACTTCGGAGACCGCAAGCATCCTGACAACTGCGGCGCGTGCGGCAACTGCACTTCGCCTGCGAAAACGGTTGCCGTGCGCGGTGAGCAGGCCGTCCCGCTCTCCGCCTCAACCGCGCTCGACGGCTTCGTGAAAGATAATGCTCCCTTTGCGCTCGACCTTGAACGCGAGTTGAGCGACAGCACACGTTTGCGCAAGGCGCGCGAGAAGGCGGAAGCCGCCGGCGCGAGCGAGCGCGCCGGGGAAACGCATGTTGACTACGACTGGCCCGGCGGCCCGGACGCCAGCGAATTTCCCGGCACGCGTCAAGCGCAAACCATCAACGTCACGCAGGCGCGCCCGCTCACAGATGAAGAGCGTTTGCTGGTGCGTAAAATCTTAGCGTGTGCGGCGCGCATGAACGGGCGCTTCGGCAAGAATATGCTGGCCTCCGTCCTGCGCGGCTCCAGGGCCAAAACCGTGATGCAGGCAGGGCTGGCGGAGCTTTCCACCTACGGCATCCTGAGCGACATGACGCAGGATGAATTGATGCTCTACATAGACGCGCTCGTCGCCGCCGGATGCCTAGCGGTCACGGGCGGCGCGTACCCGACCGTTGCGCTCACAACTCTTGGCGGCGACGTGATGCGCGAGAGCAAGACAATCGAGTTGGCCCTGCCGTCAACCGCCGTCAGCGACCCGCTCAGCGCGCTTAAAAACTCGAAGCCCGCCGCTCCCAAAGCGCCGCAGACGAGCACCGTGGACGAGACTTACGCTCTTTACGCGGAAGGCTTGACCATCGAAGAAATCAGCGCGCGTCGCGGGCTGACAGAGATTACTGTCGAGAAACACCTCGCGGATTGTATCTTGCAAGGCCGCCCTTTCGACCTCGCGCGCCACGTAGCGGAGCGCGACCGCGCGCTGATTGAAGCGGCCGTCGAGCAATTGGGGACGCAACTGCTCAAACCCCTGCGCGATGCGCTGCCCGCGCACATCAACTACCGCATGATTCGCTTTGTCGTCGCAAAGCGCCAGCGCGCAGAGCAAGGTGCCTCGCGGTAAGACTGCCTGAGCGCCGCCGTCCTGTGTTACAGTTGTCCGCACGGAAGTCTCATCCACGGGTTGATGAAGTGCTCCCCTCTCTCCGTTCATCAACCGTCGCCGGATGAAAGACGCGCACGCTTCATTACGAGGATGACACAGCATGTCTTATTCACTGAAAAAATCCGCTCTCTCTTTTCTCTCCGCGCTGTTTCTGCTCGCGACTTTTACGGCCACGTCCTTCGTGCAGAAGCCGCAGACCGTTCTCGAATACTACCTGCTGCTGCCGCAGAAATACCTGCGGCATGTGGGCGGCGATTCGACTGAGGCGCGCATGGCGGCGCTTTACATCAAGGATGTCGAGCGCGACTACCTGCAAGCGCGGCAGCCGAACGGCGAGATGTACACGGCGCTGGCGCTCTTCAAGAGCGATGATGGCAACCACCTGCTTGCGGTCGAGAATCGCGAATGCCAGCGCGGCTGCACGGAAGAGTTTTTCCTGTTGCGTTATCAGGGCGACCAGTGGGTGGATGTGACGGGCCAGCAGTTGCCCGCTGTTAACGACAGCGAGGTGCGCGCGCGTTTGGCGGGGCAATTCAAGGAAGGCCACCAGCCGCGCGTGCTGCACCAACTTTCGGCGGGCGGAAAGTCCATCGACGTTATAGAGTATTGGAGCGGCATCACGCTCGGCCAACTTGAATGGACCAACGGAGCGTTCACGTTCAAGTCGCTGGCAGGTCAGCCGAGCGCGACTGAAAGCCAGAACGTGCTGGCCTCTGTCAACAACCCGGCGGGCGACCGCCTGCAAATTATCGGCGTGACGCCCGGCACGCCCGCGCGCTTGCCTTTGCAGGGCCACCTCACTATCAAGGTAGCTTACGAACTGAAGTCTGCCCCGCACGCGCGTATTTTCGTCGTCCCCGTCGCTGAGGAGCGATTCATGCGCGACAGCTTCACCAGTCCTTCGTTTCTGTACAAGCGCGGCGCGGGCGTGACGAGCGGTTACGTCGGTTTCTTCAATCAGGCGCGCTTGAATCAAATCGAAGTGACGCTGGTTGACGAGAACCGTGCCGAGTTGCTGTCGCTGACTTACAACTTGGACGCCGCTTGGGAAGGCACGCTCGAATGCCCTACGTTTCGTATCTCTTGTTTTACGAACCGTAACACTCCGGGCGCGCCCATCGGTTGCCACGTCCTGCCGAGCGGCGTGCGCCCGGGCCAGCGCCTATCCTACAACTGGACTATCAACGGCGGCGTCCTCATCAACGGTCAGGGCACGCGCCGCATCAACCTCACGCCGACAACGGCGGAAACAAATCAAACGCCTCCGAAAATCACGGTGCAGGTCGTCGGGCTGCCGTCAACGTGTGAGGCGACGGTGACGACTGATTGGCCTGCCGCAGCGATTGGCAACACGACCACCGTTCCCTGAGACTCACTCCGGCGGGCGTTTCAGCCCGCCGATTGTACGCTTTCCGCACAGCCGGACGATGACGACCGCAAAACGCCGCCTCGTCAAAGGGGGTGATGCCTTCAATTCTCCCGCCGGATTAGCGTAAACTCAAGAAAACAGGCTGTTAACTGTTACTGCAAGATAACGGCGGTGCGTTTTTTCGAGTGTTTGCGAGCGATTCGCGAAGCATTGCGAGCGGCTCGCGACCGTTCGCGAGCCGCTCGCAATGCTTCGCGAGCCATTCGCAAAGCTTCGCGCGTCGTTCGCGAACGTTCGCGAGTCGCTTGCAAACGTTCGCGAGTCACTCGCAACGTTTCGCGAGTCGCTCGCAATGCTTCGCGAGTGGTTCGCGCCCATTCGCGAGTCGCTCGCGCCTTTACGCGAACCGCTGACGGAAAGGTGCGACCAGCACGCTCGTCATCCTTCGGGCGCGCCAGTCGCCCTTGTTGCGGTTGAGGTTGGAAGCTGTCACAATCCGTTTTTGAAGTTAAACTGTGCGCCGCCGCTGTAAAATAGTAGAGAGGAAATTTTTGATGAGCCGTAATCCGAACACAGACCCGCCACAACCGACCGAACCGCTGCCGCTGCCGGGTGACCCGCCGCCCGCCGGCCCAGGGGACCCCATCGTGCCTGACCCCTCTCAGCCTGAGCCTCTACCGCTTCCGCCCGACACGGAGCCAACGCCGCCCGCGCCCGTGCGCGAACCCGATGCGACGCCGCCGCCCGCCGGCGACCCGCTCCCGCCCGAGCCGCCGCGCTTGATGTAGTGCAAGTTTGTCATCCAACGCGCGTAGAGAAGTCGTATAATCAGGCGAATTGTGAGTGAATGAAAAAAGCAAAACCCTGGCGCAGCACGCGTCGTAAACATCCACTCGGGTCGTTAACCTGACAACGGCTGGGTGAAGAAGATGAGCATTGAGTACCCCCCCATGACTACTCAGACCGCCGCGCAGAATCTAGCCGGCACCGGCCGCACACACGTCGCGCTCGATTCGATTGCCCGCGCGCTGGCCGAACGCCCCTTCGAGCCGCATCCCATGTTCGGCAACGGCCACGCCCAAACGCTCGTCGCTTACGTCTGGCCGCGCCGCTTTCAGTATCGCTCGCAACGCCTCGATGATGAGCGCTACTTTGAGGTCGAAGAGGGCGTTAAGCTGCTCGCACACTGCCGCTGGCAGAAAGAACCGCGCCAGGCTCCCACCGTCGTACTCGTCCACGGCCTCGAAGGCTCAAGTTCCTCCGTCTACATTCTAGGCTCCGCCGCCAAAGCCTTCCGCCTCGGCTTCAACGTCGTCCGCCTCAACATACGCAACTGCGGCGCAACCGAACACCTGACGCCCACACTCTACAACAGCGGCATGACCGAAGACTTGAGCGCCGTCGTCAAAGAATTAATCGAGCGCGATGGCCTGCAACGCATCTTCCTCGTCGGCTTCTCCATGTCCGGCAACATGGTGCTCAAGCTCGCGGGCGAAAACCCCGGCGCTCTGCCCGCAGAGCTGTCCGGCATCTGCGCCGTCTCGCCGCCCATTGACCTCGCCAGCAGCGCCATCTCGCTCGAAGAACGCTCCAACTGGATTTACCAGCAAAGCTTCATCCGCAGCCTGCGCCGCCGTATGCGCAACAAGCAAAAACTTTTCCCACATCTCTACGACACCACAGACCTGCATCTGATTCGTACCATCCGGCAGTTTGACAATCGCTACACCTCCGTCCACGGCGGCTACGCCAACGCCGAAGACTACTACGCACGCGCCAGCGCCCTGCCCCTCATCCCCCACATACGAATTCCAACCCTCCTTATACACGCCAAGGACGACCCCTTTATTCCCTTTCAATCCTTTCGCGACCCCGCAATCGCCGCCAACCCGTCCGTCATCTTCATCGCGCCCGAGCACGGCGGACACACAGGCTTCGTCGCCGCCGCCACGCGCGGCGAAGACCGCTTCTGGGCCGAAAACCGCGTCGTCCAATTCTGCAAGCTGATTGATGAAAGTCTCGGCAGTTTAGACTAAGCGTTAACTCCAACGCGTCTCCGCCGCTCGCTTCCTTCGCGCCCGACGTTCGACAAGCCGCACGCCATTCTGTTCTAATACCCATCGTTTTCACCGCTGTCCGCCAGCGCGCAGGCTATCTTGACGCGCGAGCGCAAAATAATTCCGCGCGGCTGCCAACCGAATCTCCCCGTGTGTGTCTATAGAGTTGACCTTGAGAGTTGACCTTCGGAACGCAAGTCGTAAGGACTACCGCCTTTGAGTCTGAGCGAAGCTGAATTAATCAAAGCAGCGCAAGCAGGCGACGCGGACGCTTTCTGCCTCCTGGCCGAAAGCTATCAACGCCGCGTCTACCTGCTCGCCCTACACTACTGCCGTGATTCACACGATGCCGAAGACTTATCGCAGGAAGTCTGGCTCAAGGCCTTTCGCGCGCTCGGCAGTTTTAGAAACGAGTCGAGCTTTTATACATGGCTGCGGCAGATTATCATCAATTCATTCTTGAACCACCGGCGCACTGCCGCGCGCCGGTGGACTGGCAAGACCGCCGCCGCCGTTGACATCGAGACGTTGACCGAGACCGACGACCTCAGCGGATGGAGTGCTGCCCGCGCCCGCGATGCGGAGGGCGACATTCATACCAAGATTTTGCTGGAAAGGGTGCTCGCGGCGCTCGGAGAGTTGACGCCGCAGCAGCGCTTGATTTTTCTGCTCAAGCATCGCGAGGGCTTGACCTACGAGGAAATCTCCAAAGCCTTCGGCTGCTCGACCGGAACGGCGAAGAAGGCTCTCTTTCGTGCCGTCGTCAAGTTGCGGCAGCACTTGGGCGTTGAGGTGGCAGAGAGCGCGGAATATGAGCCGTGCGCCGCCGGCGAAAATTTTTAAGGCCGGAGTTTAGACGATGCACAATTGTCGCAAGGTAGAAAATCAACTCGTTGACCTGCTCTTCGAGAACACGGACGCAGCCTCCCAGCGCCGCCTGTTAACTGAGATTGGAGACTGCGCCAGTTGTCTCGGCCAGTATCAGTCGCTTTCCGACACGCTGTTTGTCTTCGAGCGCACCGCGAAGTCTGCGCTGCCGCCGGAAAGCTACTGGCCTCGCTACAATGAAACCCTGCGCCACCGCTTGCACGCGCCCCCTGCAACGTCTCCAGCCGAGAAGCCTCTGCGCGCTCCCTTCTGGCAACGTCTATTAACGGCCAGGTTGCCAATCCCTGTTCCCGTCGCCGCCGCGCTCGTCGTCGCTTTAGTAATCTCATCAGCGCTGGCGTTCAAGCGCACGCCCACTCAGCAAACGAGTCCGGCCCAGTCGTCGCCATCAACCGCAACTGTCAGAATTGTCGAAGTCCCCTTCGCTCAGGAAAAAATCGTTACGCGCATCGTGTACGTGGAGAAAAAGCAGGCGGCTGAGAGGGTCTCGCGCCCGCCGTTACCCGCCGTCGCGCGTGGGGACGAGAAGCGCGATTCAACCATCGCCAGCAGCAGCAGAGCGGAAGAAGAAACAGGTTTTTTCACGCGCGCCAATCTCAAAGGGTTTCAACCCGCGGACGAGATGAAGATTAGAGTTCTCAAGAGGAATAACACGAATGACAAGTAAGAAGATTATTGGCGGCCTCGGTCTCGTCCTGCTGCTGCTGTGCGCGTGGATTAATGTCCCTGCACAGGAAGGCAAAAAGCAGCAGCTAGTGATTCCGATGAAGGGCGGCTACTTCGTGGCCTTCACCACGGATGCCGACCCATCGAATGCACGCGCCCTCTCGTCGAGTTTCGCTGAAGCTTCTTCGCAGTCGCAGACGATTCGCCGCGTCTTCGTTGACAGCGGTAGCGATTTCTTCTTCGGCTATGATTTGTTGGTCGAGCCGGTCGGGGAGACAAAGCAGTTTCGCATCTCGGCCAGGCCGCTCGGCGCGGAAGATGAGAAGGAACTGCGCGCTCGCTCATCCTTCAAAACACGCCGGATGCATCCCGATTACAACGCCGCCGGACTCTCGCGCGCCTCCGCGCCGCAGGTCATAGATGACGGCGACGCTTTCGCGCTTGACGTGCTCGTTAATCCGCAGACGGGCGGCAAGATAGTTGACGTAGTTCAGGTCTCATTCGACCAATCGAAGTTGCGCGAAGCGCCCGTCAGCGAAAGCCCACCGCGCGATTACACGCTCGCAGATGTCGAGTTGAATATCAGCAACTATCGCTTGCTCGTCAACGGCGAGATGGTCGCCGGAGCCAAACGCACGGGCGGCTGCGCTGGCCCGCTCGTCTGGTTTCACCTGCCCGGCAAGGGTCGCTTCATCTTTTCGCTGATGCCGCACAACGGTTACGACTTTCGTAAAGTTGCGACCATCGAGCACAACAAGATTTCTTTTAACTGGGACGGCACCCAATATGAGTGGTTCTCCAACTCTCCCATCATCGGCAGCGGCGGCAACTGGCACCTGTGGGTCACGCATGACGCCAATTACATTCCAGAGCTTTACGACCCGCCGCAGCAGCCGACGCTGCCTGCCGCCAATCCTACGCGGCGCGCCGAAGTTAAGCCTGCGCCGTCAGCGAAGCTGACTTTCGATACGGATGCTCAGCGCAACGCGAAAAGTAGAAAGCAGGTCATCATTGAAAGAGACCCGATTCCGAGCGGCAGCATAGCAGGTCAAACTCCCCGGCGGATTCGCATCGTCATCGGAGCCGCCGACCGGATAGAGAATATTCTCCCTAAAAACTAGAACCAGAGGCGGCGCGGGCCAATTGTGTCAGCACAAGCTTTCGGCGCTTGACGCTCGAAGTGTGCCTGCTGCTTCGGCCTCGATTCCACATCAACCGAAAGTTCATTCGACACACAAGGAGAAGCCATTATGAAGAGAC
>CAZEZJ010000059.1:0-4179 GCA_964516695.1 uncultured Blastocatellaceae bacterium | reverse complement strand
TGCGCTCTGTTTGTTTCTGCATTCCGGGGAGGCGGGAGCGCAAACGGAGGAGTTGCCGAAGTTTGAAATCGGCGGCCATTTCTCGTCGCTCACGTTTAATTCCTCCACCACGGAGCCGGGCCTCGGCGTCAGATTCACTTACAACGTCAACCGTAGTTTGGCCCTCGAAGCGGAAGGCAATCTCTTCCCGCATGATGCGCGCGAGCGTTCTTTCCGCAACGGCGGGCGCGCCACCCAAGGACTCTTCGGCGTTAAGATTGGCAAACGCTATCAACGCTTCGGCATCTTCGCCAAAGCACGGCCCGGCCTCACCAGTTTCACGCGCGGCAGGTTCGACGTTGTGCCCAACAACAACGGCAGCACCTTCCCTTTCGATTTTCGCACGGAACGGCTGACGCACTTGACGTTTGATGTCGGCGGCGTCTTGGAGTTTTATCCATCGAAGCGCATCGTCACGCGCTTCGACGCCGGGGATACCATCATTCGCTACGGCGACACGACCGTCACATCCATCCAAGGGCTAATCGAAGGGCCGTTCACCACCGTGCCCATCACAATCGGCGGCGAGACGAGGCATAACTTTCAATTCTCGGCTGGCGTCGGTTTTCGTTTTTAAGCACAGCGGCGCAAGCTACCGGGACACGAAATCCGTTTTCCGTCTCGATAGCTGCGCCCAAACGTGCGCGTACTAGTGAAGAAAACGCTGGCAGCGCTCTTGCTCTGAAGGAGGTCATAAAGATGAAAGCAAAAGCTTATCGGTTGTTGCTCGTCGCGGCCATCGCGCTGCTCTGTCTGGCGGGCTGGACGAGTTATGCGCAGAAGGATAGCTCCACTGGCAGCAGCAGAATCGTGTGGGAATACAAGACGCTTCGCGGCAACAGGGCTTTGTCTGAAGCGACGCTCAACGACATGGGGCTGTACGGTTGGGAGTTGATTCTGTATGACGACGGCGAGCGTGGTAACGGCTCGTTTGAAGGAACATACTACTTCAAACGACCAAAGTAGCAACGCATCGAGCCATGGCTGACTACTATTACTTCCTCGTTCGCATCATTGGATGTACGGCGTAAGACGACGTGGCCCGTTAGAGTCTTCGCTGGCTCGAAAGAGACAAGCGCGCCCGTGTGCGTCCCTTTCATCGTTATCCGTTCGGTGCCTCGGCCAGCGCAAAGAGGTGCTTGCGGTCGTCGCCGTAACCGAAGTGCCATTGCGGCTCGATGCGTTTGATGCGCAAACCCGCTTTCTCGCAGAGCGCGCTAAAATCTTCCGGCCGGCTTAAGGCATGAATGTGCGCGGGCGTGTGGCTCTCCAGCGGCATCGTCAAAATTAACTGCCCGCCCGGTCGCAAGACGCGTGCGATTTCTGCGATGACTGCTTCAGGCTCCGGCATGTGCTCTATGACTTCCGAGGCAATAACTAGGTCAAGAGATTGACTCTCGAAAGGAAGCAGCGCGATGTCGCCAACATGGAATTCCACACGCTCTGCGACTCTCTTGTGTTCAGCCAGCCGCCGCGCGTAGTTGACCGCCGCCTCGCTGATGTCCAGTCCGTGCCCTTTCCACCGCGGTGTTTGAGCCAGCGTGTCGCAGAGCATCATCCCCGAACCGCAGCCAAGGTCAGCCACCTCCGCCTCCGCTTGAGAGATGGCTTTGACAACTTCCCTGATGAACCTCAAGCGCGCAACTGCCGAAGGCTGCAAAGCGAAAGTGAAATGTGTCACCACGGGATAAAACTGCTGGTCGTAAATGCCCGCTCGCGCTTCCGCGAAAGGCAGATGGTCCTCTCGCTCCAAACGCACCTTGATATACTGTCGCAACAGCCGCGCTATCTCTCTGGCCGACAGACGAGAGACGGCGAATAAATCTGCTATCACCGCATCAGCCCTCTTCCATAATGCGGAGGTATCCGCGCCGAACATGCGCGCCACCTGTGGGCCAATTCCGACATATGCCGCCAGACAACAGCGCTCCCACAACGGCGCGAAATCAGCATAGGCTTCAGCCAACTCAAGACAATGGCGATGCGCTCCCAATCGAGTCTTCCTAAACAGATTAACTTCCCAAGCCATCAGTAGTACTTCTCCCATCACACTTAATATCGCGCGAGACGTTTGTTCGCTCTGAAGCAAATGTCTCGCGCCGAGACTTCAAGCGGGGCGACGAAGTGCAAGAGGTGTACCGTCGTCAACAGTCTGTTGAAAAAGAAGCGACGAAACAGATGAACGCGACGCTAAATGCTTGGCGGGTGAGGGCTGAAGGATAATGAGGCTCGCTCTTGCTATCTAGATGGGCCAATGCGCCTGCCAGCACGCGGGCGCAATCCTACGATGACAAGTGGAGCGGCACACTCTGACGAATGGAGCGATAAGGGAGCGCGGCAGAATTTGATGGACACCAGCTTTTTTTAAGTGTAGGATGAGTTTTGAAAATGAAATCTAATTTCATTTCCTCGCATCGCTTAAAGAAAGCGATGGGCGCTCCTGTCGAAAGCTCTCTCTTTCGGACGGACGAAAATTTTAGTTCTAATACATCTACTTGTTCGGGAAAGACCTACCGCAATGATTTCAAGCCTCCTTTCGGCGTCCGGCATCCGGCGTTTGCTGGCTCCGACTTCGCTCTTGTTCACGTGTCTGCTGTTTATCTCCGGCGCGATGGCGCAGACGAATCGCGTCTCGGTTTCGGGTCGCGTGATTGACCAAAACAAAGCCAGTGTGCGCGGCGCTCGCGTGACATTGCAGCAAACAGGCACCAGCGTCAGATTCACGTCTACAACCGATGCTGACGGAACATTCAACTTCAACAATCTGGCGCCGGGGGCTTACAACCTGAGCGCGACGGGCACGGGTTTTTCAATTGCGACGCAGGAGCTAATGCTGGCGGCCAGCGAGAGCCGCAACGTTGAGCTTTCGCTTCAGGCTGGTTCCCTCGCCGAAGAGGTTGTCGTCAATTACACGCGGCTCGCGGGCACGCCCGAGGTGGCCGAGCGCATTCCGGGGTCGGTTGAAGTGCTCGACCAACAGTTGCTTGAAACGAGCCGCGCCTTCTCCACGACGGAAGTCTTGCGTAAGGCGTCGGGCATTAACGTGCGCGACGAAGAGGGCTTTGGGCTGCGCCCCAACATCGGCATTCGTGGCCTGAACCCGACGCGCTCGACGAAAGTGCTGCTGCTCGAAGACGGCATTCCTTTGACCTATGCGCCCTACGGCGACAATGCTTCCTACTATCATCCGCCGATTGACCGCTTTGAGTCTGTCGAAATATTGAAGGGTTCGGGGCAGATTCTTTACGGGCCGCAGACAATCGGCGGGGTCATCAACTACATTACGCGCAATCCGCCCGTTAAGCCTTCCGGCTCGCTGATGCTCGTCGGCGGCAACCGCAACTTTTTCGACGGCCACGCCACCTACGGCGGCACATGGAAGAACACAGGGCTGCTCTTCGACTACACGCGCAAGCAGGGCGAAGGCTCGCGCGACAACACGCGTTCCGGTCTCAACGACTTCAACTTCAAATCAATCTCCACCCTCGGAGCGCGCCAAGCGCTCACTTTCAAGTTTAACTACTACGGCGAAGATTCCAACGTGACCTATTCCGGCCTGCGTGAGGACGAATATCGCGCCAATCCGCGCGCCAATCCCTTCAGAAATGATTTCTTCTACGGAGACCGCTTCGGCGCTTCGGCCACGCACGCTCTCATCTTCAACAGTAACGTCGTGCTGACCACCAATTTTTACGGCTCGTTTTTCAAGCGCCATTGGTGGCGGCAGTCCAGCAATTCCGGCCAGCGTCCTAATCGTCTGAACGTTGATTCGGACTGCCGCAGCATGGCCGACCTCAACACGACCTGTGGCAACGAAGGCCGCTTGCGTCAGTACTACTTCATAGGGGCCGAGCCGCGCCTACACGTCACGCACAATCTTTTCGGCATCCGCAGCGAAGCTGACTTCGGCTTTCGCGCTCACTACGAGACGCAGCAGCGCCGCCAAGAGAACGGCGATGTGCCCACTTCGCGCAGCGGCCTTCTCGTCGAAGACAACGAGCGACGCAATCAAGCGTATTCCGGCTTCGCGCAAAACCGCTTCATCTTTGGCGACTGGACGCTTACGCCCGGCGTTCGCATCGAACACATCGAATATCAACGCACCAACCGGCTCGCCAACAGCGGTCTCGGCGTGAGCGG
>CAZEZJ010000058.1:9972-18512 GCA_964516695.1 uncultured Blastocatellaceae bacterium | reverse complement strand
GATAGGCTTTTGACCTATAACGGTTTAGCAAACCGCCGCCTTCAGCCACTCGGCCACATCTCCGCGTCAAGCGTGCGCTCGGGCGCGAGAGTGTTATTCTAATCCGACGATTCAGATTGTCAAGGCGCTGGGCGTCGCTTCCATTGAAGCGGATGGATGTCGGCCTGAAAGCGCGGCTCAACTTCGTAGTGGTCTTGATACTGCCCGCTAAAGCCCACGACCCGCACGCGTTGGCCCGGATGCAAACGGCTCAGGTCAATTTTCGCTGAAGCGCTGACGTAAACCTGAATCTCGCCCGTCCCGTCGTTGATGAACAGGCGAGTGCCGTAGGGCGCATCCTGAACGAGAGCGCGCGTAATCATGCCCTTAACTCTCACCAGCCGCCCTTCCGTCGTTTCGTTTATCTTTCCGGTCGAAACCTTCTGCGGCGCGACCTCCGGCCAGCGACCAACCTTCCTCACACCATTAACATCATCCGGCACGATGCCCAACAACCCATTGCTCTCCGCCAGCTTGCCCGTCACACGCACACGCTCATTAACACTCAAGCCGAGGTTAACGCTCATGCGAACATAAATGCCGCCGCTCTTGTCCTGCACAGCGAACCCTTCATCTGAAATGCTCGATTTGAAAGTCCCTGAAGGAACCGTGACAGCGCCCTCGACGGTGACAGAGGTTCCAAGCGCGCTGCGGCGTGCGTCGGCAATAGAGATAACTTTTGCTTCCACTTGACCGATTCTTAAGACTACGGGAAAGGCCATCGCGACCAGATTACTCAAGATAATGGTCGCCGTAATGATAAACGTCCTGAAGCTTGCGGCGCGCCCCGAATCAAACATCTCTCTTCTCTCTAAAATTGATTCAAGCTCATCCATCGTGCAGCTTGATTAAACGTCGGATGAATCGCGGGCCAACGCGTTTGCCCAGGGCTTGGCCCGCAGCCATTTCTCAAAGGCGGATGCTCCCGTTCATATTTCAAGACAATCTCAGAGAACACCTGTTGGGCCTTCTCCCTATCGTCGTCCCCGATAAAGTCTCCCGCTCCCGCCAGCACATGGTAGCGCGCCCGCAGCTTGCGTGCGGCGACGGCAATTCGCTGTTGGAGTTCGTTCTTGAGGTCAACTACGTAAACGAGCGTGCGCCGCCTGCCAGGAACCAGCGTTCGGCCGGAGACGCCGCTGCGGTCGAGCGCTTGCGCCGTGCGCGCTAGACCGCGCCTGCGGCTTCGCAGAGAGAGCACGTACATGCGCGCCGCGCCGCCCGCGCGCTGCTGAAAGTAGAGCACGCTTTTCTGCCGCGCCCGTCTTCCGAGCCACGCATCGGCATAGCGCACAGTCTTCTCATCCGCGCGCAGCAGCAGCAGCGTCGAATGCTCGGCCCCGTCAGTCCAGCTTCCAATCGTCTTCGCTATCCGAGCCTGCAAACGCAAGCGACAAACAAGCCTGCGACCCTCGACAATCAACGCCAACTCTTCCGGCGAGTTGAGCCTGCCAAGCGCTTCCTCCAACGTCAAATTCTCGCTCGTATTCGGACTGACAAAGAGATAGCTCCTCGCTTCTTGTGTCGCAGTTGGCCCGTTTGTCGTCGTCAATCCGGATGGCTGGGAAGAGCCGACCCCGCAACAAGCCAGCAGCACGCTTACGACTAACAGCGAGCGATGTATCCGGCGAATGTTCACTAAGCGTAACCTCAGCGGGCTGTGCAGACGAGAGCTTCGTCGTCGAAATGTACCAGAGTGTTTTCAGCTATTCAATCAAGCCGTCGCTTAAAGGGGCGAGGCCCATGAGACATTTCCACGGCTTCGGTTTATAATCATCTCTTACGCCAATCTGATAATTTATTGACCGTAGAAACTGGGGGATGTTCGCTGTGTTGAAGATTGCCAAAAGGCCCGACCGCATTAGCTTTCATGGCCGCATTTTATTTCTGACCGATGATACTTCGCTTATTCGCAGGCAACTCGAAAATAACGAGGATGTGCCCTACGATTCGGCGCTCGCTTTGATGAACAATATCTCGACCGACGAGATTACGCCCGGCTGGGTCTGCTTTTATTACGACGAAACTTTGGGCCAATACGTTTATGTCGGGATGCGCGAACAGGCTGTGCGCAAGGATGAGGTTAAGAACGGGGGCTTTGCGGTCGTCGTCTCAGGGCTGTCGAAGGGCTGCGGCTCGTCGCGCGAGACCGCGCCCTATGCCGAAAAATGGGCGGGCGTCGAACTCGTCATCGCTCAAACCATCGAGAAGATTTACGGGCAAAACTCGCAGAACATAGGCTTGCTCACCTCCACGGACTTCGGCCTCATCGAGCGCATTCGCCAGGGCGAGGAAATTCCGCTCGCAGAGTTTACGCGTAATCTTGACCCCATCTCAAAAGCCATCGTCGAATACGGCGGCCTCTTCAATTACAACAAGGCGCGCCTCGCCGGAGAGGTCTCGCCTCCGGCCATCGAGACGAAGCAGCGCCCGATGAACATCGTGGAAAAAATCATCGCGCGCCACGCCTTCGTCACGGCGGGCCAAGTGGGCATCGAGGCTGTTAAGCCGGGCGATGCGCTCTTCGCGGTCGCTGACGTGCGCTTCTCGCATGAGTACGTGACGCCGATGGCCGAGAGTTTATTTAAGCAGTCGCTCGGAAAAGATGCGCGCGTCACGGAGCCGGAATCGGTCTACGCTTTTCGCGACCACCTGACGTTTCTCGGTAAGGTCATGCCGCAGAAGCACCGCGAAATGGGACTCCTCGAACGCGCCGACGGATTAGCCGTCACGCAAGCCAGCTTCACCCAAGAGCAGGGCATACGCCTCTACGGCGAAAATCCCGAAGGCGGCTCGGAAGCAATCTGCCATAACGCTGTGGTGGAAGACATCGCGCTGCCCGGCCAGATTGTCATCGGCACGGATTCGCACACGTGCATGGCGGGCGTGCTCGGCTGCTTCGCTTTCGGCGTCGGCTCGACGGATATGGCGAACGCTTGGTACACCAAAGACATTCGCATCCGCGTGCCCGAAACCGTCCGCTTTGTTCTCAACGGAGAGAAGCGCGCCGACGTGACGGCCAAAGATGTGATGCTCTATATCCTCGCCACCGATTACATGAAGCAGGGCAAAGGCATCGGGCAGGTGTTGGAGTTTGCGGGCGACGGTCTCAAGAATTGGCCGATGGACGAGCGCGCGACCTTAACCAACATGGCGGTCGAAGCCGGAGGCACGACCGGCATCATCGAACCGGACGACGTGACGCTTGATTACGTCACGCGAACGCGCGGCCTCGATGCGGAAGAAGTGCGCAAAGGTTTTTTGCAGAGCGACCCTGACGCAGAGTATGCAGCCGTCTTCGAGATTGACCTCGCACAGATTCAACCGATGGTCGCCACCCCGGGCGACCGGCTCAACGTCGTGTCGATTTAAGAACTCGCAGGCGAAGTCAAAATTGACGCCGCTTACGGCGGCTCCTGCACGGGCGGCAAGATGGCAGACATGGACATGTACGCCGCCGTCTTGAAAAGCGCGCTGGAGCAAGGCAAGCGCGTCGCGCCGGGCGTTCATCTCTATCTGCAATTCGGGTCGCAGAAGATTAAACAGTATGCGCGCGAGAAAGGCTACATCGAAATCTTCGAGCGCGCCGGAGCGGAAATGATTGACCCCTCTTGCGGCGCTTGTATTAATGCGGGTCCCGGCGCTTCCAAGTCGCCCGACACCGTGACCGTCAGCGCGCAGAATCGCAACTTCCCCGGTCGCAGCGGCCCCGGCCAAGTTTATCTCGCCAGCCCCTACGTCGTCGCTGCCTCGGCCATCGCCGGGCACATCGTCGCGCCGGGCGAATTTTTGAAAGAGCACGAGGAGGAGTTGGTCGGCGCATGAAAGGCATCGGCACAGGCAGCCTCTTTCTGGACAATGCGCCAAAGTACCAGCGGACGGAGCGCGAGCGGCGCTTCCTGCTGCGAGAGCTTCCGCCGGGCTTGAGCCTCGCAGACGCTCACGCGCAAATTACGGACAACTACATCACGGGCACGCGGATGCGGCTGCGCAAGTCGCGTTGGGTGAGAACAAACGAGTGGACGCTCAAACTCACGCAGAAGCACACGCCCGCGCCTCCTGACTTTTCACGCACGCTCATTACGAGCCTCTACCTGAACAAGTACGAGTACGAAGTCTTCTCCGTCTTCGAGGGCAACGAGCTACGCAAAAATCGTTACCCTTACGACCACGAAGGTCGCCGCTATTCAATTGACGTGTTCCTCGGCGGCCTGACCGGCCTCATCACCGCCGAAACTGATTTCGACGTGGATGACGAGATGGATGCCTTTCCCTTGCCCTCCTTTGCCCTGATGGACGTGACGCGCGACGAGATGTTCACGGGCGGGCGGCTGGTCGAAACGACGTTTGACGAGATTCAGAAAAAGATAGGAACGATGAACGCCGAACGATGAGCTGAGAACAGTTCGTCTTTACCCTTCATCCTTCATCGCCAGCGGCGTTCATCGTTGCCAATATGTCTTCGTCCACACCTGTCATCTACACCATCGGGCATGGCCGTCATGCGTTCGCAGACTTTCTGGCGCTCTTGCAGCAGCATGGTGTTGCGTTCGTCTGCGACGTGCGCAGCGCGGCGCGCTCGCGCTGGCCGCAGTACAACGGGCGCGTGCTCGAAGCCAATCTTCGCGAGCATGGCATCGGCTACGAGCACTTGCCGGAATGCGGCGGCAAGGTGATAGCTCCGGCAGACGAACTGGCGCGCGGGCTGGACAGAATCATGGAACTGGCCGCCGAAATGCCCGTCGCCATCATGTGCTCGGAGTCGCAGCCCTTAACCAAACACGTCCAGCAACCTCGCGCCAACTGCCATCGCGTCGGCCTGCTTTCCCCACCGCTTGGCGCACGCGGCGCTCGCCTCATACACATTCTCCCAAACGGCGACGCCCTCGAACTAGACGAAGCCGCGCTTCCTTCCATCTGGTAGAACGCGGTGAACGTGGGATGAGAGAAAAGCTATTTGGCTTGAATTATCATCGCTTCATCTTTACGCCTTCCGCTTTCGGCCTTGTTTTCGGCGGCGTGCGTGCGTGTGAAGTAGAGCGAGAGCAGGAAAGCGGCGAACATAATGGCGGCGGCAGTCCAGAAGGTCAGGCGTAGGGACTCATTGCTGATGTTGTGAGGCAGTTGGTCGGCACCGTAGGTCACGACGGCGCTGTAGATGAGCGCGGAGGAGATGACCGGCCCGATGGTGCGCGCGAGGCTGGCGACCGATTGCGTGACGCCGAGCACGCCGCCCTGCTCGCCGCGCCCGGCGCTCTTTGAGGCCAGGCCCATCAGCGCCGGGCCTGAAAGAGAGTTGCCGACGGCGAATGTTCCGCCGACCGCGAGCAGCGTCAGCAAACCTGTTTGCGGCCCCGTGAAGGGAATCACGAACAAGCTGGCGGCGAACAGAAACACGCCCGTCAAGACCAGCGACACCTCGCCAAAACGTTTGACCAACCATCCGATAAGGCCGCCCTGGATGATAGCGCCGATACAGCCGACGAAGACGAAGAGCCAGCCCGTGTCGTGGGCATCGTAGCCGAAGCGATACATCGTGAAGAGCGCAAACGAGGCGGTCATAATCGAGAAGGCGACGATGCACAGAAAGTAGATTGCGAGGATAACGACGAGGCGCGATTGCTTGAGCGAGCGGGCCAGTTGTGTCCAACGACCTTGTGCGGCGGAAGCGCGCGCCGGATGGTCGGGCGTGACCGTTTCCGGCAGTACGAAGTAGAGCAAGATGGCATTACTGAAAGCCAGCCCGGCGGCGAAGAGAAACGGAACGTGAATGCCCCAACGGCTCAGAATGCCGCCAATGGCTGGCCCGAAGATGAAGCCGAGGCCAAAGGCCGCGCCGACGATGCCCATTCCCTTCGCGCGATTCTCGGGCGTCGTGATGTCAGCGATATAAGCCTGCGCCGTCGAGATGTTGCCGCCCGTGATACCGTCTATGATGCGGCCCACGAAGAGCATCCAAACGGTCGTCGCCAGCCCCATTATCAAAAAGCCGAGGCTCGTTCCGAGCAAACTGAGAAACAGCACGGGTCGCCGCCCGTATCTATCGGAAAGCCTGCCGAGGATGGGCGTGAAAATCAACTGCATGACCGAGTAGGAAGCCAGCAGCAGCCCGACGGCGCGCGGCGTCGCCTTGAATGTCCCCTCCACGTAATAGGGGAGCACCGGAATGACGATGCCAAACCCGACGAGGTCAATGAAGACCGTGATGAAGATGACGAGCAGCGGGGAACGTTTCATAACCACAGTGACCAATGACGAGTGACAAGTGACGAGCAAGAATAAGAAATGAGCTTAGAGCGACCGCGCTTTCCCTTCAGCTCGTCACTCGTCACTTGCCACTCGTCACTGCTTTACCGTCTTCTTCCGCCCGAAAGTATCTGGTCAACGGAAGCTTGACCGCCGCCCGAGATGACGAGCGCGACGGCCATGCCGAGCAGCGCGAGTGCGAATTCGATGCCGCGATTGGTCAGGAAGAAGTTGGGCCAGTGGACGGCGAAGACGGCGACAAACATCGTGACGGCAATCAGGAATGCGCCGACGCGCGTTAGCAAGCCTGTCAGCACGAGAATGCCGCCGATAAGTTCGGAGAAGACGGCAGCGCCCATCCAGAGCCAAGACGGGCGCATAAAAAACCAAGGCGCATCGCCCGCCACCGAAGCCGACAATCCACGGCCTCCGAACGCGCCGAACACTTTTTGTGCCCCGTGTCCGATGAAGATAAGCCCCAACGTCAAGCGCACCGGAACGGTAAACCACACGGGCGCGGTAGCAATCAATTTTCTAAACATCTGTTTTTCCCCTCAAGCTGCTCTTATCATCAATCGAAAGAACAGTCTTAAAAATTTTCTTAATGAGTGACATGCTTCGCCCGTCGCTGTCGAGCAAGAGATGTGCACTCGCGGTCTAGGTCAAACTCGCCAGCCTGGCGGCGAGTATCTCCTTTGGTTGGACGCCGACGAAGCGTTCAACGAGCACCCCGTTTTTGAAGATGAGCATGGTAGGAATGCTCTGCACGCGAAACTGCGCCGCCGTTCTCTTGTTTTCGTCAACGTTGAGCTTGGCGATTAAGTATTGCCCGCCGGATTCTGCCGCCAGTTGGTCAAGAATCGGCGCTATCATCCGGCACGGCCCGCACCATGGCGCCCAGCAATCGAGCAGCACGGGGAGATTGCGCGCCTGCAAGACCTCGCGCTCGAAGGTCGCATCCGTGACGACGAGCGGCTGGCTGGTCTTGGCGCTTGCGCCGCGCGCCGTCGCCTCAAGCGGTGCGCCGCACTTGCCGCAGACCGGAAGGCGCTTTCGCGCCGCACTCTCGTCCACACGATTCTTCGCGCCACACTTCGCACAGGCCACGACCATCATGCGCTTCTCCTCCACCTCGAAAAACCCGAAGCTTAAACTCTTTTCGTGACGAAAGTTTCGCAGCCCGCTTGGGAGCCGTCAAGCGCGTGCCGCCTGAGATAGCTTTAGACCGGCGGCATATTTCATAGTAAGATGCGCGTTCGAGTGTCCCGAATAAGTCATCACTGTTGAAGAAGGGTATTTAACTATCACATGCGTTCTTTTCGCCCACGCGCGCTCCTGTTGCCGGTAATCGTTCTGCTCCTCACGTCGTCTATGGCCCAAGCGCAGAGTAATGCGCGGACCACGCCTCCCGACATTACGTTTACCGTTTCGATGCCAAAACCTCACACGCATCTGCTCGAAGTCGAAGTGCGCGTTAGGCGCGGGGCGTCCACGTCAGCTCCGGCGCAGGAAACTTTGGTGATGCCGGTCTGGACGCCTGGCTCCTATCTCGTCCGCGAGTTTGAGCGCCACGTGCAGGATTTTGCGGCGACCGACGCCGCGACGAATCGCCCGCTCGATTGGGAAAAGGTGAATAAGAATAGCTGGCGCGTCAACACCGCGCGGGCGAAAGACTGGCGCGCTACCTATCGAGTTTATGCCAATGAGCTTTCGGTGCGGACGAATGAACTAAACGACCGTCATGCTTTCTGGAACAACGCGGCGCTCTTGATGTACTTGGACGGATTCTTACGTGCAGACTCAAAGCTCGTCGTTAATCCGCCGTCAGGCTGGAGCGTCGCCACGGGGCTGCCCGCCGTGGCCGGACAACCGAACACGTTTAGCGCCGAGAATTTCGATGTGCTCTACGATTCGCCCGTCGAGGTCAGCAACTTCAAGACGCTCTCGTTTGAAGTGAAGGGCGTGCCGCACAGAATCGTCATTGACGGCGAGGGCAACTATGACGCGGAGCGGATGCGCCGCGATATACAGCGCATCGTCGAGACGCAAATCGAGATGATGGGCGGCGAGATTCCTTATCGCGACTACACTTTCATACTGCACCTGCATCCGGCTGGCGGCGGCGGTCTTGAGCATCTCAACTCGACCGCGCTCATCGTCACGCGCAACAGCTTTTCACCCGCCGGCTATCTGGACTTTCTCGTGCTCGTCTCTCACGAGTTTTTTCATCTCTGGAACGTCAAGCGGATTCGCCC
>CAZEZJ010000058.1:0-9962 GCA_964516695.1 uncultured Blastocatellaceae bacterium | reverse complement strand
CACAAAGCTGCTCTGGGTGGCCGAAGGCGTCACGGCCTACTACGAATCGCTCCTGCTGCGCCGCGCCGGTCTCATCTCCGATAGGGATTATCTGAGCCTCGTCGCCGGAACAATCCGCGACGTGCAATCAAGGCCGGGCCGTCTCGTGATGAGCGCCGAAGAGGCGAGCTTCGACGCGTGGATTAAGTATTACCGTCAGGATGAGAATGCCGCCAACTCGCAAATCTCCTATTACGACAAGGGCGCTCTGCTCGGCTTGCTGCTTGATTTGCAAATACGCAAGATGAGCGGCGGCGCTCGTTCTCTGGATGACGTGATGCGCTATCTCTACACGGAATTCGCCAAGAAGAATCGCAATTTCACGCCCGCCGATTTTCAGCGCGCGTCTGAGATGATGGCGACGGGGAGCCTAGAGGATTTCTTCGCGCGCTACGTGCGCGGGCGCGAGGAATTGCCCTATGACCAAATCCTCGGCGGCGTCGGCCTGCGTTTAGAACCTGCGATGGGCGCAGAGCGTCCCTATCTCGGCGCGGATTTGAATCAGGATAACGACCGCCTGCTCATCAGACGCCTTTACGCGGGCACGCCCGCCTACGAGCAGGGCCTTAACGCCAACGACCAAATCATCGCGCTCGACGGTTATCGCGTTAACCGCGACCAATTCAGCCAGCGCCTCAGTGAAAAGCGTGTCGGAGACACAATTCGCCTGACCGTCTTTCGCGCCGACGAACTGCGCACCTTCGACATCAAACTCGGCGGCATCGTGGATATGAGCTATCGCCCCATCCCTGTTGCGCAGCCGACAGCAGACCAGCAGCGGCTTTATCAAGGCTGGCTCGGAGCACCTTTAACGAGGTGAAAAATAGCGAAGCTAAGGTGGACGAAGGGCAAACACTTTAAGTCGTCTCGATGAGCGATAACTACCAGCATATACGTTTAAGAATTGAAGACCGCACGGGGCGGATTACGTTTGCGCGCCCGCCCCTCAATGTTTTCAATATCGCGATGATGCGCGAGATAAACGATGCGATTGGCGTCTGCATGGGCCAACGCGATTTAGTGGCGATTGTCTTCGCTGCGGTGGCCGAATCTCGCGCCTTTAGCGCGGGCGTGGCGATTGAAGAGCATGTTGAGGAAACCGTCTATCAAATGCTGGAATCCTTCCACACCATCTTTCGCACGCTGGAACAAGCCGCCAAGCCGACGGTCGCGATAGTTGACGGCGCGGCTCTCGGCGGGGGATGTGAATTGGTGGCGGGTTGCGATATTGTAGTAGCCAGCGAGCGCTCGCGCTTCGGCCAGCCGGAGATTAAGCTGGGTGTGTTTCCGCCGGTGGCGGCAGTTCTGTTGCCGCGTATCATCGGTGACAAACGCGCGCGCGAGTTGATACTAACGGGCGACCTGATTGACGCGCGAGAAGCATTGCGGCTCGGCCTCGTCAATTACGTTGTGCCTGCCAATGGGCTTGAGCAAAAGGCCGAGGAAGTGCTCGTCAAACTCCGAGAATTATCCGCGCCCGCGCTCGAAGCCACCAAGCGAGCCATTGACATGAGCCGCGGCGCTGCCTTCGACGACGCTCTCAAGCGCGTCGAAGATTTATACTTGAACGAATTAATGAAGACCGCAGACGCGCATGAAGGCATCGAAGCTTTCATGGAAAAGCGTAAACCCCTCTGGCAGAACAAGTGATGCGCGACGAGAGACGAAAAGCAGAGACGACAGCCAGCGGTTCTAGCTTGAAAGTAGCGCCGCTGTTCATCGCGGCGTTATTCTTCATCGCTTCGCTTTCGCCAGCGAGCGTTCGCGCGCAAGACACCGAATCACCTTGGAAGAGCGGCTCGCCTCCGCCCACGCAGGTACGGCCGCGCGTCGCGCCTGACGAGGGCGACATTGTCGAGCGCGCCATCGGCGCAGCCTGCACGGAGCGCGCCAGCGACCCCTTAGGAAGCGTGCCGATAGACGTGATGCAGGCGCGGCCCTCGCTGCCGCTCGGACATCCTGATGCTGTCGCCGGAGCGCGGCGCGCAGACCGCCTGCTGCCGATTGCGAAAGGCTTGGTGGTCGCGGCCATCGAACAACTCGCGCGCGAATACGGCATCGACGAAAAAAGGGTGCGCGCGGCGGCGCTGCGCGTGCTGGCCGTCAACAAGATTGAGCCGGACGTAGAGCTGCGCGACAACGCCTCCGTCATCCTCAGCACTCCGCGCACCATCTACTTCGGAACGATTTTTCTCGCCGGTCTTCCCTCCGACGAAGGCATGGTCAGCGTCTTGGCCCACGAACTCACACACATCGCTGACGGCAGGGAAGACGGGCTGCAAAATTTGTTTCGTCTCGTCGGGCGGCGCGCCGCCAATCTGACGGGCCTGCGCATCTACGGGCGACGCCCCGAAGAGTTGACCTGCGACCTGGTGGGCGCGATGTCCGCGCGCTCCTTCATCACGCGCACGCCGAGCAACGAAAAGCTGCCCCGCCGTCTATCGCGCGCCGTCGAGCACAACTGCGTCGAAGAGGACGAAACGGACGAAGCGCACCTCAGCCCGCGCAACACGATGCGCGCCCTGCTGGCGCTCGACCCGACGCTGGCGCGCGACATCATCGGTGACCGCGAACCGTCCACCATGCTTCTCTTGAACACGTCGCACCAAGACGCGCTTGCGCCGCTTCGTTGACAACGACGCTCCTGCCTCCCTATCATTTGCGGTTCGGATGAATCATCAAATGCATTCAGGGAAGACAATCAAACGCACCTCGGCCTTACTGCTCATCTTCATCTTCGTTTGCCTTGCCGCTAATTGTCGCAAGGATGCGGAGACGGAGAGCGTGCGCCCCGTTTCTCTGCGCGACGTGCCGGCGCAGCGCCTCGCTTTTAGTTTCAAGCCCGACATTAACGCCGCGCCGCCCGCGTCTGCGGACGACCCGGCGAAGATAGAGAAGGTGCAGCAGGATTTTGAGACGCGGCGCACGGAGGAAGCCTTAGTGCGCGGCGTGGTCTCGCCGGACGGGCAACGCGTGCTGGCGCTCTACGAGACCGGAGACTTGCAGCGCGGCGAGTTTCGGATAGACATGTATTCCGTTGAGGGCCAGTTCTTGCGTAACGTCACGCCGCCGCAACTCTCCTGCACCTTCGCGCCCGTCGTCGCCTGGTCGCCAGATGGCAACAGCATCGCCTTCGTCGCACGCAAGGCTCTCACGCCGGAGCAGCCGCCCGCCAGCGTTAACGCTCCGCCCGAAATCGGCCAGCCGGCGCCCGCTCCATCCGTCGGCCCCGCGTTCGCGCCTGTGCCCGCCTTCAGCACCGAACAGATTTATGTCTGCGACCGCGACGGTTTCAATCTTCGCCCGCTGACGACGCGCGACGGCCTTATCTATTTTCATCTCACGTGGGCGCCGGACGCGCACGCCATCGCCGCCCTCGCGTGTAAAAGAGAGGAATGGGATGAGGCCGAATCTGCGCGGCAAGCGCCCGCGGGCCGCCCGCGCTTGCTTGCGCTCGATGGCCGCGAACGCTTGCTGGATGATGAATTGAAGGATGCGCTGCCTGTCTGGTCACCCGATTCGTCGAAAATCGCCACGGCCTTCGACACGGACGTTTGGATTTATGATGCCGCGACCAGCACGCCGACCGCAGCGCGTATTCCTTTGCGCGACCCGCTGCGTGCGGCCTCCGCCGCCTTCGACGCACAGCATCTCTCGAAAAACAGAAAATCGGGCGGGCCTAACGATAAACAGAGCGAAAGCGCCGCCAGTTCAACACCGAGCGGCCCGCCGAAGTCGTTTGCTCCCATTATTCGCCTCGAATGGACGCAGCCCGCGACGCTTCTCATCCAGACGGGCTACATTCGTGTCTATCCGGGCGCGGCTGAGTATCCACGCTGGCATGAATTGTATCTCAGCCCGCAGGCGGCGCTCATCAGCGGTCTTCCGGCCTCGTTTTTCAACGCTGGCCGCCGCGTCGCTTCGTGCTAAACTGATGACTGGCTTAAAAGAGCGCGCTTTGTTCAGGAGTCTAAGATGATTTATCACAGTGTCGCGGAAATTTTCGCTTCGATAGACGAGACGCGCGAGCGGCTCAAAGACCGCTTGGCAGGTTTAAGCGCTAAGCAGGAGAGCTTTCGTCCCGCGTCCGGCGGCTGGTCTCTCGCTGAGATAGTCGAGCACTTGGCGATTTTGGAAAGCCGGCTGCTCGGCTTGATAACCGTGATGGTCAACAAGGCCGAAAAAGCCGGCCTTCGGCGCGACAGTGAAAACACTCAATTCAATCCGGTCTCGCTCGAACACATTATCGAGCGCAGCCTAAAGGAAAAGTACAACGCACCGGAGACGGCCCAACCGCAAGGCGGCGTCTCCGTTCAAGAATCACTCGAACGATTGCGCGAATCGCGCGCGAGCCTCAGCGCTTTGCGCCCGCGCATCGAAGCCGCAGACTCAAGCAACGCACGCTACCCGCATCCGGCCTTCGGGCCATTAAACCTCTACGAATGGCTCGTTATGATTGGCGTCCACGAAGAACGCCATCTCCGCCAAATCGAAGCCCTCATGGCTTCGCCCGAATACCAAACGGCAGCAGCCAGCGCCTCAAGTTAGTTTGAACGATAAGGGCAGCGCTCCAGCTATTAACGCAGCGGGCGGCTTGACGTGGTTGCCACGCGCCGCAAATTTCGCTAGAGTTTAAGAACCGAGTTGTAGCGGTTTTCGATGTGCCCTCATAGCTCAATGGTTAGAGCAGCGGACTCGATCTTTGAAGACTCTAAGTGGAAAAATCAGGATTATGAAATTCCGCATGACAGTTTAGGCAAAGAAGCTGACACTTCTGCGCTTCTTCGAGAAGCGTTTTCCATGACGTGTTGGAGCAGCCTCGAAGGTCAATGGGAAAGGATTTAATCGAGGCATCCATGTGATGAAAGGCCAGCGCGGCTTCGTTTTTGGCGTAGCCGCAAGCCTCACATCTGCCTCCCTTTCGTTGAATGAGAAGTTGCCTTCTTCTGCGTCCGCGCTGTTGTTGGGAGAGATAGTTCTGATGCTTGTTATTGGTCAAAGCGTTCTTACAGCGGGGCGAGCAAAATTTTGTGTGCCGCCCGGAAAGTTTCGTCTGACAAATGACGCAAGCTGTTTCCATATGATTTTCAAGGTGGGTTGCGAGTGTATCACATGACAAGCCTGCGGGTTTGTTTTCAGGTCTGCTCGTAGAATCTGTCAAAGTCGGGGAAGCCTAAGTGGCGAAAGCCATATGGTAATCCCGAGCCAAGTCTCGCGGGAGCGAGAAAGGTGTAGAGACTTGACGATAGACGCGTAAAGCGAAGGGAAAGTCCAGACCACAAACTTTGATTCTTTTGTCGAAATCAAAGGCGGTGAAAGCCGTAGCTGGTAGGCATAATCCGTTGGTTCGAGGTTCAAGTCCTCGTGAGGGCATTACTTCAAGGCTAGGGAATTAACAAACGTAAAAAGCGAGCCTGCTCTGTAGCTCAGAGCAGGCTCGCTTTCGTTTGACGCTTAAGCGCCGGTAGTTTTCTTGTCAGATACGCATGGATGGTTGTTGGAGCGGGTGATTGTAGAGGACTGAGCGCATCCGAACGTGGCAATGCAGGGTGTCGAGGTAGGCGGCAAACTGCTTGAGCAGCGGCCAGAGTTGAAACTCGGTTCTGGCGTTCGTAATCTCCTCCATGAATTTCTGAACTTCAGCCCAATCGCGGTACATCAGATAGTGCATGAAGGACTCAAACACGGTCAGCCCTTCAACGAGCGCGAAGTAGGAATCCAAGTCGCGCTGGCTTTCCGCTCGATTGACGCGCTCGATGAGAATCCCTAAGGCTTCGCAGAGCACGACTGATTGTTCCAGCTTGCGTTTGAAGTCGTCGAAAAGCTGGTCGCCGGTCAGGGAAGAATCAAAAATGACGGAGATGGAGATGATGGTCTGCTGCGTGCAATTGCGAAGCATACCGTGTGCGCGCGCAAACTCTGTGCGCATCTGCTCAAGGGGTAGCTCAGGATTCAGGATGATGAAACTACGGACTCTTTTAAGCTCGTGTTGAAAAGCGAAGATTGTGCTGTCATAGAGGCCGTCGAGTTTTGGGCTGACGCCTTCGGCGAGCTTGGCCTTAGTTTCGATGTCGGAGATTATCTCTTTGGCTTTCTCATGCAGAGACTTAAAGATGACGTGCGAGTTAAGGAGCGTTTCGTCTGATTTCAGACAAGCTTCGAGCAGGTTAAGATAGTCGAGCAAGTCAACCAGCCTGCTGAACAATTCAGAGACAGATTCCTGGAGGGAAGCGGGTTCTATTCGCGCCAGAACCTCGTTGAGCCTTCTATTTAGATTGGGCGCTCCGTCCTTCATCTTGTTTCGCTAGCTGTTTTAAGGTTTAAGCCAATGCGCTTTCGGCCAGATTGTCGAGCAGGAGGTTGAGCATCGTCTGCTCGGTTGCGGTCGAGCCGGTGAAGCGCAAGGCAAAGCCCATTTCGGAAATCTGATAGACCACTTCGGCCCACAGGTAAATCCAGCGCTCGGTCGGCATTTGAATCTCGATACGGATTAATTCTTTGGGCGTCACTTCGTCGCTCGTCAACAGAAAACAGCCCGTGGAACTGATGTCAACGATGGTGCCCGTGCGCTGCGCCAGGACTCCCTCCCAACGCGCGTTGAGCTTAACTTGAAAACGCCTGGCTTCTCTGCGGTCGCTAATATTTAACATCGCTATGCCGCCATAACGGGGTTGATGGCCTTGACTCGGTGCGGCGCTTCCGCGCCGCCCTCAACGGTGGGAAGAGGCTGCAAGTGTGTGCAGGTGTCGGCGATAATCTTCTCCGCGCCGCTGGCGTGCGTCGGGCGCGAGAAGAAGTAACCCTGACCGTTTTCGCAGCCCAGTTTACGAAGAAGCGCAAGCTGCTCTTTCGTCTCCACGCCTTCAGCCACAACGTCCATCCCTAAGTTTTGCGCGAGCATGATAATCGTGCGCACGATTTCGATGTTCTCGTTATTGTCCACCATGCGGATGACGAAGGAGCGGTCAATCTTCAGCGTGTCGATGGGGAAGCGGTGCAGGTAACTCAAGGAGGAATAACCCGTGCCGAAGTCGTCAATCGAAAGCTGCACGCCGAGGGCGCGCAACTGCTTGAGCATCTCGGTGGCGGTGTCTATGTTTTCCATCACGACGCTTTCCGTAATCTCAAGCTTGAGGCTGCGCGGGTCGAGTTTCGTTTCGTCTAAAATCTCCGTTATCTGCGCTATCAGGTTTGGTTGCTCAAACTGTTTGCTCGACAGATTGACGCTGATAAAAAGCGGCAAGTCGGAAGCATAACGGCGCTGCCAGCGGCGCATCTGCCTGCAAGCCTCTCGCAGCGCCCACTCACCGATGGCGATAATCTGGCCCGTATCTTCAGCCACCGGAATGAAGTCCATCGGGGAAATCAGCCCGCGCTCCGGGTGCTGCCAGCGCACGAGGGCCTCGAAGCCGCGCAAGTTGAAATTATCCAAAGCCACAATCGGCTGGTACTGAACGAAAAACTCGTTGCGCTCCAAAGCTCGCCTTAAGTCTGTCTCCAGTTGCAGCAGATTCATAGCGACGGCGTGCATCGTCTTATCGAAGACTTCGTGACGCGCTTTGCCCAAGGATTTGGCGCGATACATCGCCGTATCCGCATCGCGCAGGATGTCGTCCGGCTGGTCGTAGCCGGTCGTGCTGGGAGCGATGCCGATGCTGGTGGTGGTAAAGACTTCATGCCCGTTCAAGAAGAAAGGCACTTTCAATTCTTTCTGGATGCGCTCGGCAATCGAGATGGCTTCCGGCTCGTCCTGCAAGTCTTCGAGCAGGATGGTGAACTCGTCGCCGCCGACGCGCGCCACTGTGTCGCCCGGACGCAGGCAGCTTTCCAGACGACGCGCGATGCCGACGAGCAGTTGGTCACCGATGATGTGGCCGAGACTGTCGTTGATGACCTTGAAGCGGTCTAGGTCTAGGAAGAGGACGGCGAAGATTTGGTTATCGCTGCGCTGCGTGCGCGCTATCGCCAACTTCAGGTGGTCCATAAAGAGCGCGCGGTTCGGAAGCCCGGTTAAAGCATCGTGAAAAGCATCGTGGAGCAGGCGGTCTTCGGCGCGCTTGCGGTCTGTGATGTCTTGAATCTGAAAAATCAGGTGAATCGAATCCGTGTGCGGGTCGCGCACACGCGAAACGCTCCATAGCACCCAGACCGTATGGCCGTGTTTGTGCAAGTAACGCTTCTCCATCTGATAGGTCGGCAGATGGCCCTTGAGCAGTTGCTTGATATTGGCGAGCGCAGAGCCTAAGTCGTCCTTGTGCGTCACGCTTTGAAAATTGGTGACCAGTAGGTCTTGCGCCGAGTAGCCTAGAATCTCGCAGAGCGAGCGATTGACCTGCAACCAGCGTCCCTTGGCCGAGACCAAGGCCATGCCAATCGCCGCGTAATCAAACGCGCTGCGGAACAATTCCTCGCTCTCCCGCAAGGTCGCCACGCGCCGCTCAAACTGCTTGGCCTCACTCGCCGAAAGATAAGCGTCCTTGAGATAGGTGCAGTAAGCGAAATGGACGATGGCCGCGATGGTGGTGAAGGCAATCGAGGGATAGAAGCCTGCGATGTTCACCAGCTTGGCTATCATTGCGGCGGATGCCGCGATGGCGAAGTATGTGATGAGGGTGGAAACAAAGCTGCTCGCCCAGGCCTGTCGCCCCTGTTTGTGAGAGCTTTTGATTTCACTGATGACGAGGACGCCAGCATGTGTGACGGCCTGCACGAAGGTAATGATGCCGATGGCCGCGATGAGGCGAAGCGGCGAGAGGCTGCGCGATAAATCAGCGAGAGAGCCAAAGCATAACCTGAGAATCCAGATGAGACTAAAGGTTGTGATGGCCGTGACAGCCGGATTGAAGAGCAGCAGGTTGCGATTTTTAGTCAGCCTGATGGAGATGCAGAGCGCCGCCAGCGTCGCCAGCAAGACCGCCGCCTCGCCGTCAAACAGCAGAATTGCCAGAAAGATGAAAGTGTCGGAGAGCGAAACCTGTCCCTTGACGTGAGGGATTTTGATGGCGATGCGCGTTCCGATGTTGATTGTAATCAGAGCCAGCAGCAACAGCGGAACGTCTATCTGAGCGATTGACAGGCGGAGCGTTGATAAGAGCACGACTCCGGCACCCGTTGCGACCACCAGCCACATGAATGGCCTACTTAAGCGTTGACTACCTGCGGCTATCATTAGATGAGATGTCCCGAAATTAAATTTGCGAGGTGTGTTTGACGACCGTCTGTCTTCTGAGTTGCGACCCTGGCCTTGCGATGTTTGGTTGCCTGCGGGTTGTTGAGTCGGGTTCTTTCACTTTGGGAGAGATGGCCTTAACGCTTCCGTTTAAAGAAGATAGCGCCTTGACCGCTAAAAGAGCGGGCCGCAAACAGAGCACTCTCCGGTGTGAAAGAAATAAGCCAACAAAACCTTGCTTGCTGGCTGTGGTTGATAATAGCAGCAAACAAGGAAAATTAAAAACAATTTTTTACTTGATTAAAAACCGTTGTTAATTTAAGATTTTCAAGTCGCGGTGCCTCGCCCCAGCGGGTTGCCGCCGAATTGACCGCCATCAAGGCGTCAAGCTCCTTCAACCAAATGCCCCGGGTTTTATTGTCTTCCGGCCCCACACACGTGCATATCAACGAATAAATCGCGGCAAACTCAAAAGAAAGCCCGACTCGAACAGCGGGACGAGCGCCTGCCTGAGCGAATGTGCTAACAGGAAGCAATAAGCAGAGAACGGAGTCAACCCATGAGAATCACCTGCCCCAAATGTGAGTTTAAAGGTCTGATTGATAGTGCGCCGTTAGCCTTCGAGACACACGTCGCCTGCGTGCGCTGCGGAACAACTTTCGAAGCCATGCTGGTCGAAGGCGAGATTAAGACGAACCTGCTGCCCGATGAGTACGAGAAATTCCTAGCGCCGCTGTCCGCGTCCGAAGTAGAG
>CAZEZJ010000057.1:7561-18653 GCA_964516695.1 uncultured Blastocatellaceae bacterium | reverse complement strand
CGCTGGCAAATCAACCTTGATGGATTCTTTGAACGGGATGCGGCCCGCGACCGCGGGCCACGTGCTCATCAACAATTTAGACCTCTACCAGCATCTCGATTCCATCAAACAATCAATCGGCTACGTCCCGCAGGACGACATCATCCACCGCGAGTTGACCGTCTACCGCACGCTCTACTACGTCGCGCGCCTGCGTCTTTCGCGCGACATCTCCACGCAGGAGATTGACCAGATAGTCAGCGAAGTGATGGACGTGACCGGCCTTTCCGAGCGGCGCGACGTGCCCGTGGGCCAACTCTCCGGCGGGCAGCGCAAACGCGTCTCCATCGCCGTCGAGTTAATCACCAAACCTTCCGTCATCTTTCTTGACGAACCGACATCAGGGCTTGACCCGGCGACCGAAGAGAAGATTATGAAGCTCTTCCGCCAGATTGCCGAAAGCGGGCGCACCGTTATCCTGACGACGCACGCGATGGAAAACGTCAAGCTCTTTGACAAGATAGTCGTGATGATGAGAGGCAAGCTCGTCTGGTATGGCGACCCGATGGATGCCTTGAAGCACGTCAAGGCCGACAGCTTCAAAGACCTCTACGACAAGCTCGAAGCGCCGATTGACGAGCAGATTGCGAAGTTGCCGCCCTTGCCGCCAAACGCACCGAAAGAGCAGCGGCAGGCTTTCAAGCTGCGCAAGGAACAGATTTCCGAAGAGGTCGCGGAAAATTGGAAACGCAAGTTTCAACAGACGCCCGAATATCAGGAGAACATCGTCAAGCCTCTCAGCGGCTTAAAGCGCGATGCGCCGGTCGTCGCTCCGGCTAAACGCAGACCGACCGTGACGGACGCGCTCGGGCAATGGTTGACGCTCGCGCGCCGCTATATAGAAGTGTTGGGGCGCGACAAGTTCAACCTGCTGATTTTGTTTGGGCAAGCTCCTATCATCGCGTTTCTGACCTATCTGGTCGTGGCAAACGACGCGCCGCGCGATTTCCCATATTTTATGCTGGCGCTCGTCGCCGTCTGGTTCGGCACAAGTGTTTCGGCGCGCGAGATAATCCGCGAGCGCGCCGTCTATAACCGCGAGCGGATGGTCAATCTAGGTCTCTTGCCTTACGTTGGCTCAAAGCTCTTCGTGCTGTCGTTGATTGTTGGCGTGCAATGCGCCTTGCTCTACGGGACGCTCAAGCTGTTTCACTTCACGGGCATGATGAAGTTGCCCGGCAATGCGCTGGCGCAACTACTGGTGATGATTCTGACGGGCATGGTCGGCATCGCCCTCGGCCTCTTCGTCTCGGCCATTGTGAAAACGTCGGAGATGGCGACGAGCCTCGTGCCGTTGATTCTCATTCCGCAGATTCTCTTTTCGGGCTTGGTCGGCGTGCCGCAGGGAATCTCGAAGGCGGTCGGCACCATCATGCCCGCGACGTGGTCGTTTGACCAGATGAAGCGTCTGTCGGGGCTGGACACGATTAATAAAGAAGGCTCAGACCCGAACGGGCCGAACGAGGGCAAGGGACTCAAGCAATTCATCATTGATGCCAACGAGCGGAACATCGAGAAGGCCAAGACCGACATCCGGCGCTACAAGCAGGACGCCGAAGACAACTCCGAGAGCTTCCGCAAGGATATGGATAAGTATCAGGAGGACGCACAAGCGGCGGCGATGCGTGGCGAGGCCGCGCCGCCCAAGCCCGAAGCGCCCAAGCTCGGAACCGCTCCCGAACCCGAGCCAGCCGTCAAAGAGCCGGAAAATTTAAGCCCCTACGTCAACTTTCTGCATCCGTGGGGACACCCGCTTCTCAACCCGGCCATTCTCCTCTTTATGTTCTTTGGCCTGGTCGGCGCGACGATTGCGGCCCTGCGCGGGCAGGACATCGGATAACGCTCCGAATCTTCGAGCCTGAGAAGGACGGCATTCGTTTAGCCTAGAACCAAATTCCCTCGGCTAAACGAATGCCGTCTCTCTCAGCAACCAACATCGCTTTTCGCGTGCTTAGGCAATCAGCCGGCGACCTGCTTCCGGCGCGTCGCTTGACCATTGCTGTTGAGTCACGCTATTAACTTTGTGGCTCTTTATGAAGAGTTCGACTATCGCGTTTGGCGGAGAGTGTATTTGAAGTCTTATCGTCTCAAGCTATTGTCGGGTGCGCTCCTTGTGTTATGGGGAGCGTTCTTCGTTGTCGTCGTGCGCGGTGCCAGGCAGGAGACTTTTCCGCCTCCGCCCGCCGACCGCGCGCTGGTTTATGCCATGACAGAAGGCAACGCTCTCATGGCCTTACCGTTTGAAGAGGCGACGACTCCGCTCTCGATTGAGAAGGCAGCGGGCAGCGATAAGAGAAGCTATATCGAATTGAAGGGCGAGAGCGCCGCGACCACACTCAAGACCGAAGAGCCGCGCTTTTACCTGTTTGTGCCGGACGTGCCAAACGTACATCCGCCGTTCATCGTCGGCCTGACACAGAGGCGCGGCGCGCGTCGCGTCACGGCAATGGCCCAAAAGGGTCTCAAAGGATTTGCCATTGATTCGGCTGAGATAATCAAGCCGCGCTACCGCGTGCTCGGCTCGCGCGACGGAATGCTCTACATGGAAATTCGCCCGCGCAACGGGCTTCTGCCCGGCGAGTATGCGATTATGGGCGCTGACCTGCGGCGCATCGCGACGTTTCGCATCGCGGCCACTCAAGCGTAGATTTCGGTTTCACGTAAAGGAATATTAAACGGTATGACTTCTTCCATTCACGGGCAGCCGCCACCATCGCCAAGATTCTGGACGGCGCGGCGCTTGGCCGTCTCTTTCATCGCCTTCGCGCTCCTAGCGACTCTCGGCGTCTCAAGCTGCACGCAGCCCGACACCGCCACGACAAACGCTAACACGCCCGCTGCCGGCGCTCCGCCAACCAGCGGCGCGCCCGTCAAAGGCGGCAACACCGCCAGCGCGCCGGTCAATAATGCCGCGCCGCCAAACAACGCCGCCGGAGGCCCGCTGCGCTCTATCCCGCTGCCCGCGGCTCTGCTGGACACACCGCTCAACACTATTGACGGAAAATCCCTAAAATTCTCCGACTACAAAGGAAAAATTGTGGTCATTAATCTCTGGGCCTCTTGGTGCGGGCCGTGCCGTGTGGAGACGCCGGAGCTTATCGAGATGAGTAAGGAGTATAAAGCGCAGGGCGTTGAATTTGTCGGGCTGACGACGAAGGGCAACGACCCCGACGTGGAACCCATTAAGGCGTTTGTGCGCGAGCAGCAAGTGCCTTACAAAACTGTCTGGGACGACGGGCGCTTCGCCGGACCGCTCACGCAGGCCGTGCGCGCCCGCGCCGTCATTCCGCAAAGCTTCGTGCTGCTTCGCGACGGCAGCATCTACAAACATTTCGAGGGATTCAATCAGGTCGAGACGCCCAGAAAACTCCGCGAAGCCATTGAACAGGCCGTGAATTCCAAGAGCTAGACCGGGGGAAGGTAAAAGGTAAAAGTAAAAAGGTAAAAGTGAGGAGAAGCCAAATTTATTAAAAGTGGTTTCCGCCTAACTTTTACCTTTTACCTTTTACCTTTTTACTGTCGCTTGCGCGCCTCGTCTAGTTCCTGTTTGCCTTCCTCTTTTAGCTCGCGCGCCTCGCGTTCGAGTTCCTTATCTTGCAAGCCTTGCGCGACGCGTTCCTTGGCGCGGCCTTCAATCTCTTTCATTTCAGCTTCGACGCGTTCTTCGACCTGGTCCATCGGTGCCGCTTCCGGCTCCTCGTCCTGCGTCACAACCTTATCCTTATCAATCTGCATAATTTCATTCTCCCCGTTATCATCCGAATGTGAACCGAAACCACCTGCGCGCTCAAAACTCCTAGTCAAACTTCGCGCTCGCGATATTTCCGGCCCGCCGTCGTTGTGTGTTGCAACTAAAACGGAAGGCTGCTGCGCCGTGCGGCAAAGGTGTTAGTTTCGGTTAGGGCGCAATGGTCTCATCATTCGCTTCTTCCGGTCAAATCATTGCTTGCGGCGCGCGGCGTATGTGATACTATAGCGCTTGCTCAATCCCGGTTGTGGTCACACTCCCAAGGCCACAAACACCAGTCCGAAGCACAAGGCAAAAAGAGGTTCCCCCATGACTGAAGAGGTTAGCCGTTTATTGGAAACTGGCTCGGAGACAATCGTGCGCGAGTGGACGCAGAAGGTCGCATCCGATAAACGCGTGCAATCCGACGCGCAGTTGGATTACCTGCAACTCATTGACCACGTTCCCCAAATCATCGAAGAACTGCGTCAAGCTTTGGCCCGCGATGCGCGCCCCGATACCGGCTCGCTTCACAAAGGCAGAGAGCACGGGCGACAGCGTTGGCGGCAGGGTTATGAATTAAAGGAAGTGATACGCGAATTGATGCTCTTGCGCGCCACCCTGATGGAATACATCGAGACTGCCCGCGAGAGGATGTCAGCGCACACTTTCGACCAACTCACGCGCGCCTATCGCCAGATTAACGGCTTCATGGACGAAGAGCTTTACAAAACCGTCGAAGCCTATCTCGAAGCGCCACGCGACCCACGCATGGCCGAGGGCGTCGCGGCGTAAAGCTTCGGGCGGCTGCCGTTGAAGAGGATGAAAGCATGATTTTGAGAAGAGCCATGCTTTCATCCCTCATCCATGAGCACGCCCGCTTGCTTTTCTAACGTGACCGGCGAACGACCGCGCGCCGGAGCATGGCCCGCGATGATGCGAACGGCGGCTTCTTCGGATTCAACCGCCGATTCAAAAGTCAGGAGCGTCGTCGCGCGCAAAGGCATTCGCGGCAGGACGTAAGGATTGCCGAAGACGGCGGCGATAATCGGCACACCCGCTTCATCCAACGCCTGCAAGACTTCGGCATGGGCCTGTGCCAGCGCCACGCTTCCCTTATAGGCCGCAACACGCGCGCAGATTCCCACCAGCGCGACATCGCAATCACGCGTTTCCATCAAAATCGCTTCAATGTCAGCCGCATCCGCGCCGGACTCCACAACGCGCGCGCGAAACTCCGCGACCACTTCCTTAGAGAAACGCGCGCCCGACGGTTCTCTTAAAACGTGTGCCCAGACGGGCACGGAATCTTTGAGCACAATCGCGACGACGCGCTTATTTCGGAGCGGCAGCAATCCGAGCGGGTCGCGCACGAGCGTGACGGCGCGCTCGAACAATTCTCTGGCCGTCGCCGTGTGCGCGGGACTCGACAGCACATCCCAAACATTGTCCAACGAAACCTGACGTTCGTGTTGCAGCCCGCACCAAGCTTTAGCGTGCAGAATGCGCCGCACGCTGGCGTCTATCCGCTCCCGCTGCAAGCGTCCCTGCGCGACCGCATCACACAGCGCCGCGTGCGCCGCCACCACGTCAACCGGATAGAGCGCGACATCGCATCCGGCAAGAATAGCCAGCACCGCCGCTTCGCCCGGCTCGTAAGCATTGCTGATAGCGCCCATCGAAAGAGCGTCGGAGAAGATGAGGCCGTCAAAACCGAACTCACGTCTCAGGAGACCGTCAACGAGCGCGGGCGATAGAGTGGCTGGACGAAGTTCGGTCGCGCCCTCATCAAGCGCGGGCACGGCGATGTGTGCCGTCATAATGGCGCGCACGCCGCGCCCGACGGCGATGCGAAAAGGCGGCAGCTCGATTTGTTGCAACCGCTCGCGCGAGGCGTCGAGGGTGGGCAGCAAAATGTGTGAATCGAGCGCCGTGTCGCCGTGGCCCGGAAAATGTTTGGCGGTGGCAATTTGTCCGGCGTCCTGCGCCGCGCGGATAAAGGCTGTGCCCCAGTTGGCGACCGTCTCTGGGTTGTCGCTGAAGGCACGCGTGTTGATGATGGGGTTAGAAGGATTGTTGTTAACGTCGAGCACAGGATAAAAGTTGACGTGAACGCCTAGGGCGCGCCCCTCGCGGGCGGTGATGCGTGCGGCTGCGGCTGCGGCTTCGGTGTCGCCCGTGGCCGCGAGCGCCATCGCTCGCGGCAGACGCGTGCCGCCGCGTAGTTGCATCCCGACGCCGCCCTCGAAGTCGGAAGCGAACCAGAGAGGCACGCGCGCGTGGCGCTGCAAGCGATTGGTCAGGGCGGCGGTTGTGAGCGCGTCACCGTTGTAGATGATGAAGCCGCCGACACCCAGGCGCTCGATGGCATGAACGAGCCGCGCATATTCCTCGCTCGCTTCATGTATGAGCACGCCCGTCGTGTCGGGCATCAATAGTTGGCCGACACGCTCTTCGAGCGTCATCTCGCGTAAAGTCTGCTCCACCCATTCCAAGTGCTGCGTCTCTTCTGGTTGCAAGCTTTCCCTCCTCGTTTCTCTTGATAGTTGGCGCATCTTAACACACGACGAGAAGCGGGCGATTCAGCCAGCTAACGCTTCAACGTGATAAAGGCAGACTAGCTGGCATCCTTGGAACGGCTCACCTGTTTTAGGTTATGCATATTTGACGGCGGGCGTGGTAAACTTGGAGCGTCGTTCAGACATCGAAAGCTTTTCCTATTTATGCGGTATCGAATTTTCACAATCGGTCTTCTGCTGCTGGCGCTCACGTTGAGCGGATGGGGCGGCGTGCTGGCCGCCGCGTTCTGCGCGCACGATGCGTCGCAGCCCTCTCTGATGGAGGACGACCACGATTGCTGCCGCGCACAGCTTGATGAACAGACGGCACACTGCGCTGCTGCCCAGCCTGCGCCCTCCGCGCATGAAGCGATGCTGGCGAGCGAGACGGCTGAGCCTGCGACTCTCACGACCAAACAGGCAATAACTGTTGACGAAACCGCGCTTGGGCAGGCGACGCAAATCTGCTTTCACTGCCTGAGCCGCGGCGGCTTGCCGGCGACCTTCGTTCTCCCGCGCGAGCCGGAGCAAAAGAAGCGTACAGCTTCGACGCCCGCGCCGCAGTTGTTGAAGCCGATTATTCCGCCTGTTGTTTTCTGTGCGCCAATTCTCGCGGCCAGACAGAATGCTCCACCCGCGACTGCTGTTCGCAAACATCTCCTGATGAGCGTCTTCGTCATCTAAATTCCCCTCTCGCGTCTTTGCGCTCTGCGAACAGCAGCAGCGGCAAAGATGCCTTCCCGCGTTTTACATCCGGCTCAATTAGTAAGGCTTCGAGCCGCGCGTTTCTTTGCTGAAGAAGCGCGTGCGCCACGGGAATAATTTTTAGAGGGGAACGATGAGTAAAGAAATCTTGCGCCTGACGTTAATCGTGCTGGGCGGTCTTGCGTTGTTCTGTGTCACGCGAACAACCATTCGAGCGCAGCACGACAAGCACGACATGCGGAACATGCCGAGCACGCAGAAGAAACAAACCAAGCCGCAGGCGAAACCAAAGCCAAAGAAGCAGCAGGTAGCCGCTCCACATAAACATGACACGACGATGACAGACGCGCAGAACGCGACGACCGCGCCTGTCGTATCACCTGTGCCTAACACAGCGCCGCAAGCCAAACCCGAAGCATCACCCGCGCAGACACACACTGGCGAGCACGACACGCATCAGCCAACGCCCGCGACCCAAGCCGCGCCCGCGACTAATACTTCAACCGAAGCGAATCAACCGCAGCCACAGCCCGCTCCGCATTCGCACGACAACATGCCGGGCATGAAGCACGACTCGACGCCAGAGACCAACAGCGGCAACACGAGCGGCGCAAGCCAGATTCCGACGACCGACTCGCTCGACCTGATGGTGATGTCAGACAAGGAGATGGGAATTCGCGTCGGGGCGAGCACGAGCAATACTCTCAACATGAGCCAAATGGGTTCGGGCACGTCTTGGCAACCGGGCACAACGCCGATGTCCATGTATTTCAAGTATGCTGGCGGCTGGCTGCTCTTCATGCACGCCGAGGCGAAAATCGGCGTCAACGCGCAACTTGGCCCACGCGGCGTCACCAAGTTTGAATCGCAGAATTGGATTATGCCGATGGCCTATCGTCGTGTTGGGCCAGGCACGCTCCAACTGCGCGGGATGCTTAGCCTGGAGCCGTTCACCTTTTCGCCGGGCGGCTCGCCGCAGCTTTTCCAGACCGGAGAGAGCTACAAGGGCCGCCCGCTCGTTGACAAGCAACACCCGCATGACCTCTTTATGGAGTTGTCCGCGACCTACACGATGCCGCTTGGCGAGCGCTCGACGTGGTTTGCCTACTTCGGCTATCCGGGAGAGCCGGCGCTTGGGCCTGTCGCCTTCATGCATCGCAACTCGGCCTCGGAGAATCCGGCGGCCCCGCTCGCGCACCACCTACAGGATTCGACGCACATCTCGTTTGGCGTCTTCACGACGGGGTTCACCTACCGCTGGTTCAAACTCGAAGCTTCCGTCTTTAACGGGCGCGAGCCGGACGAAAACCGCTACGACTTCGAGTTTAATCCTTGGAACTCGCGCTCCGCGCGGCTGAGTTTCGCGCCGAACGATAATTGGTCTATGCAGGTCAGCCACGGCTTCTTAAAGAATCCAGAAATTTTAGAGCCCGGCGACATCCGCCGGACGACCGCCTCCGTCAGCTACAACAGAAATTTCAACGGCGGCAACTGGTCTTCGAGCCTCATCTGGGGGCGCAACCACGGCCAGCATGACGGCGAGACCTTCAACGTCAACAGCTACACCGCCGAATCAACGCTCAACTTCTTAGACAAAAATTACGTTTATACGCGCCTTGAGTTGGTGGATAAAAACGAGTTGTTGGAGCATGACGAAATACACGGGCTAGGCATCGAAGCGGAGCATCCGTCTTTCCGCATCGGCGCTTATACCTTCGGCGCGGCGCGCGAAATCTGGAACACCGACAAGCTCTCCGTCGCGCTCGGCGGCGACTTCACGTTTTATTCCAAGCCGCCCGTGCTCGACCAGCTTTACGGCAGCAACCCGACGGCCTACAAATTTTTCATCCGCCTACGTCCCAGTAAGATGACGATGAGCGGGCACGGCGGGATGCATAAAATGTCAGAAGACGCACGACAGCCCTGAGTCGCGCGTTCTATAATCCATGCGGCGGAGGCCGCAAAACGGCACGGCTCAGAAGCCGCGCGATAAATGGAGAGGAAAACTTTTATGATGAAGAAGAAAGCGCTGTTTATTATTCCGGCATTGATAGCCATCCTGATTGGCGTTGCCATTGCGATGCGCGGCAATCGAGATGAGAAGCGCGCAACTCAAACCAAGCCCGCCGCTACGCGCCCCTCAGCCGCGCAGCAGCAGCCCGCTCCGTCGCAGCCTTTGTCGTCTCGTTCGCAGATGGATACGGAGGGGCGCGTGCCCGCGCATTTCCAGACGCCGCCGCGCGCAGGCGTGCTGCCGCCAACGCTTGCGTTTGAACAGTTCACAGGCCCGACGCGCGAGGCCTACAAGGCCGTTAAAGAGATTCCGCAAACCATCGCTCAACTGCCGTGCTATTGCTATTGCGATGAAGGCTTCGGCCATAAGAGCTTGCACAGTTGTTTTGAGGACGACCACGGCGCACACTGCGCCGTTTGCGTCAACGAAGTGCTGCTGGCCTATCAGATGGAGAAGCAGATGGGACTCAGCCCAGCGCAGATACGCGAGCGTATCATCGCGCAGTACAGCGCCCCCGAAGGCGCTCCGTATGATGGGTCAGGCGCGCCGGGACAGAAGAAAGGGAAGATGCTGCATTAAGGAGCGGGCCAGCAGCAGCAGAGCATAGCCGTTGCTGCCGCCGGGCTTTAGAGGGCCAGCAAGCAAACGCCTCATTGGTTGTCGATTGCAAACTTGTAAAGGAGCGTGCGCGCCGCGACAAAGAGTTCGTTTTTGTCGTTGAAAACCATCCCGAAGGGCAGGTTCTTTTCCAGCTTGAAGAGGCCGAGGTAGCGCCCGTTATCGTCGAACACCTGGATGCCTTTAATGTCCGCGACGTAGACGCGGCCCTGTCCATCGACCGCGATGGTGTGCGCGGCGCGAAACTGGCCCGTCTCGTCTCCTTTGCCGCCGAAGCGCGTGATGTATTTGCCGTTTGGCCCAAACTTGAAGACCGCTTCGTTGAATCTCCCGAGCGCGTAGATGTTGCCGAGGCCGTCGGCTGCGACGCGTGTGCTCAATTCCGAGTCGCCGCTTTGCTCGCTGATGGAACTCTTAATCGTGCTCACGATTTGTCCGGCGGCGTTTATCCGCACGATGTCCTCGCCGCGGCTGACGGCGACCAGCCCGCCGTCGAGCGTGACAATAGCGTCGTCATAATAACCATTGTTTTCAGCCCGCTGCACTTTGCCCAGCGCTTTGCCGGTCAATCCTTCATGGCGTGTGATGTCGCCTTTTTGCACGACGTAGACTGTGCCCTGACGGTCAGCCGCTATTTGAAGCAGCGGCATCTTTGCGTCAACCATCCACTGCGTGATGAATTTACCGTCGGCGTCGAAAACCTGTATGCGCCCGCCAGTGTATTCGGCTGTGTAGATGTGTCCTTGCCCGTCAACGGCGATGCTGCGCGAGTCTTTGAACTGGCCCGCGCCGATGCCTTCGCTGCCGGCTTGAAAGACGAGACTGGCAAACTCCGTCGTCGTCGTCTTCGGCCCCGTATTCGCCGGTCTATTGGGTGCCGGAGCAGTAGGGAACGCCGGCTTCGTTGTTGTGGTCGTCGCTGATTCTTCCGAGGTCTTGCGAAACGAAAAGTAGATGCTGAGGCCGATGGCGAAAAATGTGACCAGCAGGACAAGCCCGATGCTCAAGGCAAACAGTGACAGTGTACAGCCTTTCTTTGTGGCCGAGACCACGGCGTCAGGCGACGGCCAGTTGGGTATCTGTCGCGGGTCGACATGAGCGTGGCCGCTCATGCCGGCGGTTTGTGCAATCTCGACGGGCCTGCCCGCCGCCAGATTTTCCACCGCGTCTTTCGCTTCCTTGAGGCCCGTGCCGAAGGTCTCGCGGTAGAGCTTGATGGCGGCAATCTTATTACCGCCGCGAATCAGCCGCCCGATTTCGGCCAAGTTGTGTAGTTGATGGGGAAGGGCGACGGGCGGAGTGTTGAAAGATGGGCCGTTGCGCAGTTCCTCGGGAACGATGACGGAGTTAGTGCAATAATGGCAGCGGATTGTGATGTCGCCGCCATCGTATTCGAGCGGCCCGCCACACGAAGGACACTTAAAGGGTTGC
>CAZEZJ010000057.1:0-7551 GCA_964516695.1 uncultured Blastocatellaceae bacterium | reverse complement strand
CTCTTCTTTCAGGAAAATTAATTCTCCTCCCGCTAGCTCGTTAGCGCCATAGATTAACACGCGCCGCGACGCGCAATACAAGCAGCCGCTTCATTCTCCGACGAGCACGACCGAAGCCGCTCCGCCAGCAAACTCAGCAAAGCCTTCATCAACGCTCCGTCTTAGCACTTGGCCGGGCTGCAAATATTTCCGGCGCAGTTATCGCATCTCCCCCTTGAGAGGTATATCATTGGAACTGATTTCATCTGACCACGACAAGGAGTTTTCATCGCTTTCGGATGTGAGGTAACGAACAATGAGCAAACTGACTTTGAGATTAATGCTGCCGCTGCTGCTGCTCGCTTTTGCCGTCCAGGCCCGCGCGCAAGATAACGAAGGGCCTAGATTCAAAATGCCATGCCAGCAGGTCTTGCGGCTGGGCCAGAGCAAGTTTATGGAAGTCTATGGCGAGAAGACGAACGACTATTCAACTTATGGACAGAAGGAAGCGTTCGGTTATTACGCCGACTGCAAGCGCGCCGCCAACGATGCGGAAGCAGGCCGCTTGACCGATGAGAAGCGAAAGAAAGCTGACGAAGTGCGCGAGGCATTGCAGAAGCTAGGCAATGCCGCTTGGACTATGCGCTACGTTGAAGCGGGCGGCGGCACGATGTGGGGCTTGGCGAGCGTCGGCGCTTACGCGGAGCGCGAAGATTACATGGCAACCATCATCAGGGCGCTCGCTCTGCCGGAAAGAAAACAGCCCTTGCTGCGACGGCGCGCCAACACGAGCGTCAGGAGCGCGCGTGGCTTGTTGGCCCGCTGGTCGCGGATGCCGAAGTTGGAATTTGCCAGCGAGGAAGAGCTTGCCAACCAACGCAAGCTGTATCAAGACTCGCTGCAAGAAGCCCGCGCCGCCAGCGCTCAGTTGCAGTCGCTCATCAGCGCTCTGCCGGATGCCGCCGCCGAACGCACCGCCAGGCGAATGGCCGATGAACTCATCGCCGCTCTCTCCGAGGATTCTTAAATCAAGACCGCGGCAAAACCGCCACCATCCAAGCGAATCAGACCGGCGCAGGTTTCCAAGCCTCGCCGGTTTTTTTTATACTGCTAACTGACAACGCTCGGGGCTGTGCCTGAAAAATCTGTGGGGTGAGGTTTAAGGCGATGAAGAGACTCGAAGGCAAGTTTGTTTTAATTACGGGGGCGTCGCAAGGGTTGGGCCGCCAGTTGGCGATTGACTACGCGCGTGAGGGGGCGGCAGGAATTAGCATTGTCGCGCGCGGCGGCGAGGCGCTTGGCGAAGTGGGCGACGAGGTGCGCAAGGTCGCCCCGGCGGCGCGCGTGCTGTCAATCAGCGCCGACCTCGCGCGTCAGGAAGAGATTGAGCGCGTCGTTGCTACGACCCTAACAGAGTTTGGCGGGCAACTCGACGTGATGGTCAACAACGCTTCATTGATTGGCCCGACGCCGTTGCCCTATCTGCTCGATTATCCGCTCGAAGATTTCCAGAGCGTGCTGAATGTGAATTTGCTCGCGCCCTTCTTGTTGATTAAGAAAGCGCTGCCCGCGATGGTCGAGCGCGGCGGCTCCATCATCAACGTCACGTCGGATGCCGGGCAGACGGGTTATCCCGGCTGGGGCGCTTACGGCATCTCCAAATTCGGCCTCGAAGGAATGTCGCAGACCTGGGCCGCCGAACTCGAAGGCAGCGGCGTTCGCGTCAACTGGGTAGACCCCGGCGAGATGAACACCGCGATGCACCGTGCCGCCGAACCCGAAGAAGACCCCAATCAATGGGCCAGCCCCGCAGACGTGACAGAGGTCTTCATCTTCCTCGCCTCCGACGAATCGCGCGACATCAACGGGCAGAGATTCCAAGCGCAGGAAGAGAACTGGGGGCGAACCGAGGAAACGATGAACGCGGAAGCGTGAAAGATGAACTAAAGAACAAAAGCTCGCTGCTTCATCATTCATCGCTGACCGCTCATCGCTTAGCGTTCATCGCTTAACGTTCATCGTTCTGCGTTCATCGTTCACGCTTTTAACTTATGCCCACGCCGTTTACCTTTACGTTGCCGCCGGAGTTGTCGGCCAAAGAGCCGCCGGAGAGACGCGGCCTCGCGCGCGACCACGTGCGTTTGATGATAATTGAGCGCGCAAGTGGCCGCGTCGAGCATACGCGTTTCGACCGTGTGGGCGAATTTTTGCGCGCGGGCGACCTGCTGGTCTTCAATATGAGCCGCACGCTGCCTGCTTCTCTCGATGGCTGCGCAGCGCCTATAGGCCCATGCATCGAGATTAGATTAGCCGAGCATCTGCCGGACGACGCGTGGCTGGCGCTCTTGCTCTGCCAGCGCGGCGACCCCTTCTCCTGCGGATTGCGTGAGGGAATGCAGATTAACTTCGGAGAGGATTTAACGGGCGTTGTCGAAAAACGCGACGAGCGTATTCCTCGTCTCTGGCGTTTGCGCTTCTCGAAAACCGGCGCCGAGTTAATCAACCTGCTCTACAGGTTGGGGCGGCCCATTCGTTATGAATATGTCTCCGCGCCTTGGAATCTGGACTACTACCAGACCGTCTACGCGCGCGAACCCGGCTCGGCCGAGATGCCCTCAGCCGGGCGCGCCTTTACGTGGCGGCTGCTCTTCAACCTTCAACGCCAAGGCATCGAGACGGCACACATCGTGCTCCATACGGGACTCTCCTCCTACATGGACGACGAACTGGATGCTGAACACATCGCCTCCGAGGAAGAATATTTTATTGCCGAGTCTGCCGCCGAGAAGATTAACCGGAAACGCGAGCAGGGCGGGCGCGTCGTCGCCGTCGGCACAACTGTCGTCCGCGCGCTGGAGTCCGTCGTCGATGCAAACGGACGCATTCATCCGGGCCACGGATACACGCAGTTGCGAATTACGGCCCAGCATCAACTCAAAGCCGTGGACGGCTTACTGACCGGCCTGCATGAGCCGCTGGCTAGTCATCTGGACTTGCTGACCGCATTTCTTCCGCCGGCGCAGATTCGCGACGCCTACGAAGAGGCCGTCCGCCTCGGCTACCTCTGGCACGAGTTTGGCGATTTGAACTTGATAGTTTGAGAGCGGGGCTTAGTTGACGACTTTCAGGTCGCGCTCGCTGATGATTCTCCACTGACCATTAATGCGCTGCCAGCGTAGCTCCTGCAAGACCTCGCCTGAGCGGTCTTCGCCGCCTCCGGCGATATTGTAGCGCTTGCGAAAGCGCATCGTCGCCGTCTGTCCGTCAGGGCTGACACGTATGCTCGGAGCAGCCGCCTGAACGTTGATTGAATCCGCACGCTCGAAAACTCGCGCACGGTCCGCGCGCACTTCCTCCACCGAAGCGTTGCGCCGCCGGTAAAAGGCATTCATCGTCGGGCGATAAAAGCTCAACTGCCTGCCAAGGTCGCGCGCGTTCGTGGCCGCCACCCACTCGTTGAGCGCAGCGCGCAGCGCAGCGTTTGTCTCTCTTGATGAAAGTTCGCGCGAATTTTCTTCTTCGGCGCTTTTCACCATCTCGTCGCCCGCTGATTTTTCCGGTTCGCGCGCGAGGGGCGCGTGCGTCGCAGGCGAAGCAGTCATTTGCTCCGTCCGGCTGGCTTCAGAAACAGCCGGAGCGACAACGGCCTCATCCGCTGCTTCACCTGTTGTCGTCGCTCGCGTTTGTTCTGAAACCTGCTCGGCGGCAGGCTGTGCATTGTCTCGCGTTAGGTATCCGGTTGAGAGAATACCGCCGATGACGCCGCCGGCCAATCCGGCCAGCACGGCCAGGACAATTAACGTCAAGGGCCATGTGCGGCGGGCGCGGATTTCCGCCAGCGGGACGGCGGGACGCGCTTGCCGGATGGCCGCCGCATCAAAATGAGGCGTTGCCATCGTTCGCTCGGCGTCAATTGGCTGGGTCTTTGTCGAGTGATTCACTGAGGTAATCGGCTCTTTCTCTTCCATTCATTTTCCCCCGAGTGATTGCAAATGAGACACGAAAGAGGAGAGAGCATTAAGACAAGCAAAAGCGATTCCAAAGCTTTTGCAGAACGAAGGAGAAAGCTGCTGGACCGTAGGCTGTCAAGTCGTGGCGAAAATGGCCGCTGGCCGCTTGACAGAGGAACGTAAAATCCTTATAGTCTCTCGTTTCGGACTGACAGTCTGAAGTTAACAGAGCAACGTCCGGTTGGTTTTGGTCGGTGCGGAGGCGTTGCCCGGTTGCTGCGTGGTTTGAGCAGCCGCTTGACAAATATTGTGGCGTAAAGGCTCACGCCGCGATTCCTTTTGTCCTTGATATAAGGATGCAAGGGGACGCTCCAGCGATTGAGCACGCTTTCGAGCGCGGCTCCGATTTAACAGTCGGATAACCGCCCGTCTTTCAAGTAGTGCGACGCCACAGAAAAGTTCGGCTTCTGAGGGAAGCCAGTATCCGCGCCCGTTTTTGTAACCAGAACATCCCTCAATCACAATTTTTGTAACAGGACAGCCCACCTGCGCTGACTGCCGAACAGGTTTCGGAAAGAGGCAGGTTGAGCACCTTTTTGCGCTTTCAACCCGTTCGAGGAGAGCGTAATTCAATTAGCAGAGGATTAACGAGCAGTGCCGACAATTAATCAGCTTGTTCGCAAAGGCCGCGAGGCAGTGAAGTACAAGACCGCCAGCCCGGCGCTTCAGGAATCACCGCAGCGGCGCGGCGTTTGCACGCGCGTTTACACGCAGACGCCCAAGAAACCCAATTCCGCCTTGCGCAAGGTGGCGCGCGTGCGCCTGACCAACGGCATTGAGGTGACGACCTACATTCCGGGCGTCGGCCACAATTTGCAGGAACACTCGATTGTGCTCATACGCGGCGGGCGCGTGAAGGATTTGCCGGGCGTGCGCTCTCACGTGATTCGCGGCACGCTCGATTCCGTGGGCGTTGCCGACCGCAAACAGGGCCGCTCCAAATATGGCGCGAAACGCCCGAAAGCGGGCGCTGCCGCCGGAGCCGCTAAAGGCAAGAAGTAAGTAATTTGCGATTTTTGATTTGCAATTTTTGATTGGATAAGGACAAGAACATAAAAATTCTTTAGTCCGCTTCCAATCGCAAATCAAAAATCTAAAATCAAAAATAACATTATGCCAAGACGAAGAGTTGCTGAGAGACGCGAGGTTTTGCCTGACCCGGTTTATAACAGCCCGCTGGTGACGAAGTTCATCAACGGCATCATGCTGGGCGGCAAGAAATCAACGGCGGAGATGATTTTCTATAGCGCGCTGACGCAGATTGGCGAGAAGGCTGGCGACGAGCCTTTGAAAGTCTTTAAGCGCGCGATTGAGAATGTGCGCCCGACGGTCGAAGTCAAGTCGCGCCGCGTCGGCGGTTCGACCTATCAGGTGCCGGTCGAGGTGCATCAGGAGCGCAGGGGCGCGCTGGCGATTCGCTGGATTGTCCAGTATGCGCGCGGGCGCGGCGAGAAGACGATGGTTGACCGCCTCGCCGGGGAATTGCTCGACGCGGCGAACAATCGCGGCAACTCCGTCAAGAAGAAGGACGACACGCACCGCATGGCCGAAGCCAACAAGGCTTTCGCGCATTATAAGTGGTAGCAACTAGAGTGACGAGGGATGGGACGAGTTGTTAACTCATTACTCATCACTCATCACGCATCACTAAAGCAATGGCTAAGCACGACCTAAACAAGTTTCGGAACATCGGCATCATGGCCCACATCGATGCCGGAAAGACCACGACCACCGAGCGCATCCTGTATTACACGGGCGTTTCGCACAAGATTGGCGAAGTGCACGAGGGCACGGCGACGATGGACTGGATGGAGCAGGAACAGGAACGCGGCATCACGATTACGTCTGCCGCGACGACCTGCTTCTGGGAGCGCGAGGGCACGGAGTATCGCATCAATATCATTGACACGCCCGGCCACGTCGATTTCACGATGGAGGTCGAGCGCTCTTTGCGCGTGCTGGACGGCGCGGTCGCGGTCTTTGACGGCGTCGCCGGTGTCGAGCCGCAGTCGGAAACGGTCTGGCGTCAGGCCGACAAGTACGGCGTGCCGCGCATCTGCTTTATCAATAAGCTCGACCGCGCGGGCGCAAGCTTTCAGCGCTCCTTCGATTCGATTATTACGCGTCTCGGCGCAAATCCCGTTGCGATTCAAATTCCGATTGGTCTTGAGTCCGACCTCAAGGGCGTCGTTGATTTGATTAAGATGAAGGGACTCATCTGGAACGATGAGACGAAGGGCGCGGAGTACGAAGTCACGGACGTTCCGGCCAATCTCCTTGATGAGGCCAAAGCAGCACGCGAAAAGTTAGTCGAAGCTGTCTCCAGCGTTGACGACGACTTGATGCACAAATATATCGAGGGCGAGGAGATTTCCGAAAGTGAGATACGCGCTGCGCTCCGTAAGGGCACGCTTGAGTTGAAGCTCGTTCCCGTCGTCACCGGCTCGGCCTTTAAGAACAAGGGCGTGCAAACGCTGCTCGACGCCGTCGTTGATTTTCTGCCCAGCCCGCTTGATATTCCGGCGGTCGAAGGCATCAATCCGAAAACGAGCGAGCCGGAGCCGCGCCCGGCTGAAGCGAGCGCGCCGTTTAGCGGTCTGGTCTTTAAGATTATGGCCGATAAGCATCTCGGCCAGCTTTCGTTTGTCCGCATCTATTCGGGAACAATCAAGGCCGGTTCTTACGCCTACAATCCGATTAAGGATTCCAGAGAGCGTGTGGGCCGCTTGATGCGTATGCACGCCAACAAGCGCGAGGACATCGACGAAGCGTCGGCGGGCGAAATCATCGCCATCGGCGGCATGAAGCAGGTCACGACGGGCGACACCGTGTGCGACGAAAACAAGCCCATCGTGCTCGAAGCGATGGAATTTCCAGCGCCCGTGATTCGCGTCGCCGTCGAGCCGAAGACGCGCGCAGACCAAGACAAACTGGGCGTCGCTTTGAATCGTCTCGCGCAGGAAGACCCCTCGTTTAACGTCTCGACCGACCATGAAACGGGCCAGACGATTATCGCCGGCATGGGCGAGCTGCATCTTGAGATTATCGTTGACCGCATGAAGCGCGAGTTTGGCGTTGAGGCCAACGTCGGCAAGCCGCAGGTCGCTTATCGTGAGACGATTACGCAGCCCGCCGCCGGCAAGGAAATCTTCAAGAAACAGACTGGCGGTCGCGGTCAGTTCGGACACGTGGAGCTTGAGATAGAGCCGGCTCCGGGCGAAGCGTTTGTCTTCGAAAACAAGATTACGGGCGGCGCGATTCCGAAGGAATACATCAAGCCCACAGAGCAGGGCGTGCGCGATGCCATGGAGCGCGGCTTTCTGGCCGGCTACGAGTTGGTGGACATACGCGTCAAGCTCGTCTTCGGCTCGTACCACGAAGTTGACTCCGACGAGCGCTCGTTCCACATCGCCGGAAGTCTGGCGTTTCAGGACGCTGTGAGAAAGGCCAAGCCCGTACTGCTTGAGCCTATCATGCGCGTCGAAGTCGTCACGCCGGAAGATTACATGGGCGCGGTCAACGGCGACCTTAATCGTCGTCGCGGACAAATCGAAAAGATGGA
>CAZEZJ010000056.1:0-18778 GCA_964516695.1 uncultured Blastocatellaceae bacterium | reverse complement strand
TGCACAGCCCGATTCGCGACGGATACCCGCGTGCTGCAGAACTGAGCGTGAGAAACTGATTGCGGTTTATGGTCTCACAAAGCGACGGCACGGCTTGCGACGTCTTGCTGCGACTCATCGGCGGGCCACAGGTTGTCACCAAGTATTTACGCGAGCTTGGCGTAGACGGCGTGGTTGTGGCTAATACGGAAAAGGAGATGGGCCAAGACCAGTCTTTGCAATATCAGAATTGGGCTGCGCCCGAGTCGGTGCTGGTTTTGTTGCGCGCGCTACACGAGGGGCGCGGCCTTTCAGCCGAGAGTCGCGAGTTGTTGCTTAAATTAATGACGGAGACGCCAACTGGGCCACGGCGCATTAAAGGGCGTTTGCCCGCCGCAACTGTGGTGGCGCACAAGACTGGAACGTCAGGCACGGAGAATGGCTTGACGGCTGCCACTAATGACGTGGGCCTCGTAACTCTCCCAGATGGGCGTCACATGGCAGTCGCCGTTTTCGTTTCCGACTCTCCGGCAGAGACTACGGTGCGTGAAGATGTCATCGCTCAAATCGCCCGCGCCGCTTGGGATTGGAGCACCCAACCGCGTTAATCTCAAAAAAACTCCGGCCTCATTCGGTGTTGCTACGTCCCGTCTGCAAGTTGGGATTGATGATAATGTCCAGACTGTTGATTGAGACCCGCCCTACGTTCTCCGTCGTGCGTCGCTCGACGGCCAGAAAGAGGTTGAGCGTGTAGCTGCGTATGGGCAGAGACGCGGCCTTGCTGATAAACTCTTCGGTGATTTCGTGCGAACTAATGTCCGGCGCATTCTTACCCTTATCGGTTGCGGGTGCAGACTGTTCCTCATCGTCTTCAAACCCAAACTCTCCCACAAAGGTGTGGCCTTCCAAGTCGGCCACGATGAGAACGCGCGTGCCGGAATCCTTATCAATGTTAAAGCGCAGGTCATTTTTGAACCAGACTTCAGCGGGCGACGAAGGCAGATGGAGTGGAATGCGAACGGTCCCGACCCATGTGGCATAGAGCGGTTGATGCTTGCCCTGCAAGTCAACCACGGCGTCATCGAACGCGATTGATGCCGGAAAGGATGTCGGCGGCGGCGGAAGGCCAGCTCCGTTGGTGATGCCGAACGCATCGCGTGTCAGCACGCGCGGTGCGACCGCTTCGGCTTCACCCCAGTCAATGACAAAATCGTCGTCCATATTTTCTGCCTCCAAATGATTTTTATCTGAGAGAAGCCGGATGAGTGGAGCGGGTGATTCTCAGATATTGGCCGGGGTAGAAGTCTGCCGGAGCTTTTGTTGCCCTCTGACTCAGACCTCATTGCCTGGGCCGGTCGAAGCGAGAGCGTGGCTCAGTTCTCCTAAATTGACATGCCGGGAAACGCTAAAACGTTTCAGCGGCGTCCGTGAAATTTTTATTACTAGGTGCAACAGCAATGCTGGCGGCCGTAGGCGCACGCCGCCCGTGAGTGCTGCGTAAAGCTTGAGAGAGAAGCTGGCTTATCTATAGAGCTTTGAGTTATACGGCCATGAGTAAGCGACGAGATGGCTTCTTGCGCCGTTGGAAGTTAACTTCAAACGCGTCGCGCGCTGTTTGCAGCGATGCATTAACTTGCTAATCCCTGACCACCTGAAAGTGATACTTATTTAAGACTTCGGTTTCTCCGCCGGCAGCCGCGCCGCTCAGTTCGATGCGGTATCGCTGCTGCTTGAAGAGCTTGGCGGGCACATTGACGAAGACGCTGCTCCCCGTTTTAGCGGTCGAAGATTTTAATCCCCGCCACTCTTTGACCGGAACCTCTTTTTCGTCGAAGAGCGTTGCGCGAAAGCTGCGATAGCTGGTTTCTCCGATTAAAGGTAGTTGCAGGTTCACGCTGCCAGCGTCCGCTGCCAGCTTCAAGGGTGTAATGGCCCCTCCGGCGTCTCTGACTCCTCCTCCCGGAATGAGGATGAAGGAAAGAACACGCGCAGGCGGGCGGCGGGCAGGCAGCGTATTGATGTTTGGACGATTCGCGTCACGGTTGACATCGGTCGTCTCGCGCCCGCCTTCGGCTACCTCAGGTGTTTGATTCTGCACATTGCGCTCTGAATTTTGCGACCCAGTGTTATCGTTTCGATTAACCTCCGGCGGCTTATCCGGTTCTTTGGGAGTCGTAGGCAACTGAGCTTGTCCCCCGGGTTGAGGCTGCCGCACGGCTTTGTAAATCAACCAGATTCCGCCGAGAGCAATGGCGATGATGAGCAGGGCCAGCAGAGGTCGCAGGACGTAGGAACGTGCGCGAAACCATTCTCGAAACGTCGTCTTCGGTTGCACCGAAGGCTTCGCAGTTTTGACCTGCACGACGCTCTGCTGAGGCTCGTTTGAGGTAGCGCTGAGCGACGGCACGTCAGGTTCCGCGTTGAGCGCAACATATTTTTTGAGAGCTACGGCGATTCTCAAATCTGCGCGGCGCGCGGGGTCTGAAAGAAACTGGCTCTCGAATCCCTTTCGCTCGCGGGGCGACAATTCCTGATAAGCATACTCGTCAATCAGCTCGTCTTCCGTCGCCTGTAGCTGCTGAAAGTAGTCGCTATCGAGGAACAAACGTTCCTCCACTCGCGCCCGCTCTTCCTGAGTCAGTTCGTCGAGCAGATATTTGCGCAATTCCGTTTCGCTTTGAGCGTGCTCTGGCATCTCTCAGTAGCTTTCCGCCGGAGCCTTTCCGGCGAGGCACTCCATGATGCATTTCTTCAACTTCACCCTGATGTGGCGCGCCCGCAATCTCAGCAAAGGGATGTCGATTCCGAGCTTTTGGGCCAACTCTTTTCTGAGTTTAATCTTGACCTGCTTCTCTCCGCGATGGTATTGCAAAATCATTTCGCGGTTGCCGGGAGTTAGATGCTGCATACATCGCTCAAGGCAGGTATATTCCGGCTCGACATCCTCTAAGGGGTCAAAGGGCATCACCTTCACGTCAGGCGCATCATCCTGCGTCAGGGGCACGGTTCGCAGCTCTTTTCTCAAATGCTCACGATGGACGTTGTGCGCGACGCCGTAAAAATAGCGCGCCGGGTCGCCGACGTACTGCGACTCAATCTCGGGTAATTTTTTGGCGACGCGGTTGATGGTCTCGTCTGCGAGTTCTTCGGGCACCTGACAACCATGTCGCTCAAAGCCCTTGATTAAGTTGGAGTAAATCTCCCCGTATCTCTCTCCCGCTCGCTCACGGTCTGGGCTGAGCCAAGCGAGCAATTTATCGAAAGCGTCCTGGGTTAAAGCCCACATTGTTTTTTGCGAGCGTGCACTACTGTCCAAAAATTTGCGGCCTCGATGTCTGGGTTTATATAAAAGGCTGAGAGCACCTTTGTCATCGCTGTTATCTAACATACTTGCGGAGCTATTACCAATCGCCTTGCAAGATAAACCCCGCCCAGTAGTAGGGCGCGCGCCATTGTCCTCTGGCCTGCATAATCTCGATTCGCGCGCGGTTGAGGGCCGAGGCCGCTGGCATCCGGTCTTTGAACATGTGCTGGTAAAAGCGCTTCATCAACTCGGCGGTCGCCTCATCGTCCACCTTCCAGAGGCTCGCCACCACGCGCTTCGCCCCGGCGTACATGAAGCCGCGCGTCAGCCCGATGAGTCCCTCTCCTTTCACCTTTTTGCCCAGCCCCGTGCGGCAAGCGCTCAGCACGACCATGTCCGCTGGCAAGTGTAAATTGTAGATGTCGCGCAATCTCAGGAAACCGTCTTCAGGTCGCCCCTGTTCGTTGACCAAAGAGAGAACGACGCCGGAAAGCTCCGGTCGCTTGTCGTCGAGAATTCCGTGCGTCGCGAAATGGACAATGCTGTAACGGCTTAACTCAGGACTCATCGCGGTGGCAAGATTGGCCTTGAAACCAATCGCCTTCATGGCCGACGCACCCGGCGCAGCGGCGATGATGGCATCCGCCTCTTTGGCCGAATGACGCAATCGTTCGAGCTTGAAGGGGCCGGTAGCGCTGCCGATGTCTCCGACATCTCTGAGCGCGCGGCTCAATTCGTTTGACCGCGTAGACGCTGCCGGCTTCGGCGTGGCGTTTTGGCTGATTCCGGCCACCCGCTCGTCTTCGCCGTCGAAGACGGGGTCGGCAAACACGGCCACCGTCCTCAAAGCGCTTTTTTGCGGGGCGTCGCGCAGCAGCGAGAGCGTAGTGGCTGAAGGCTCGTAGACGATGACGTGGCTCAGAGCGAGGGGCGCGGGTTCGGCGGCACGCACCAGATTGCGCGAGCGGGCTGCGGCCTCACGCGGCGGCGCTTGCAGGGGCGACGGCAGCGCTTCGAAAGGGATATACAATAAAGCTCCGTCAGCGACGATGACCAGACGCTTCGCGTGCAGTTGAGAAGCCACAGGCGCTAGCAGCATCCGGCTCATCTTGGATGCTTGCGCTTGATATTTCTTGGTGGCCGTCGTCAATCGTTCAAGATACTGGACGTTGGTTTCCCCGCGACGCGGCGGCTCCGGCGCGGTCAGGAATTCCCTGAGCCGTGTGGCCTCCGCCTCGACTTCAGCTTGACCGGGCAGGGTGTAACTGTTGACTGTGTTGCGTGAGACGGCCCAGAGGTAGCTTCGCTTCTCGCCGAGCGCGTATTCGAGAAGCAGCGTTTCTTCATCAAGTAGCGGCTGAATCTGCTGTAGCTTGAGGGGCTGTGGTCGTTTCAAAGCGGCGTAAGATTTATTACCCGCACGGATTTTCGTTTGCAGGTCGTCATGCTCGTTAATCAGAGCGTCGAGCCGTTTTTCGGCGGCGGCGGCATCCGCTGTTCGATTGAGATTGTTTAAGCGGACGAGGTTGTTGGCGAGAGTATTGATTTCCTGCTGCAAAGCTTTCGCGCGCTCGGCCAACTGCGGCGGAATGTCTTTATGAATTTCGGCACGCGCTTCCGCCAGCAATTCGAGGAGACTGCGGGCGCGAGCGCGCTCGCTCGTGTAGAGCGCCGCAGTTCTATCATCCTCCAAGCCGTTCTGTTCGTAGAGCAGCATTCTGATGTCAACGTTGAGCGCGTAAAAATTCTGCTTCGCGGCGAAGTAGTTAACGCGAAGCTGCTGGCTCGTCATGTTGGTTCGCAGTGATTCCACAATCTCAACAGCGGCTTCAATTCTTTTTCGCGCTTCGCTCAAATTATTTCCGTCGCGTTCAAGACGGGCGATGTCATAGAGCGTTAAGGCTTGTCCTTGTTTGTCACCGATGGCGGCCCAGAGTTGGAGCGCTTGCTCGTAGTTATCGAGCGCCCGCGCCGCCTCGTTCTTCGCGGCGTGTACCTGACCGATGCGGTTGAGCGTGAGCGCTTGGCCGCGACGGTCTTTCATTTCGTTTTGGAGTTTGAGCGCTTGAGCGTAGAACTCAAGCGCCTCGCGCGTTTCGCCAAGCGAAGCGTGGGCTATGCCCTTGCTCATCAGCGCGTAGGCGATAAACAAATTATTGCGCGCTTCTCGACTGAGCGGGAGCGCTTGCTCGAAGTATTTGAGAGCTTCGCGGTGCTCGCCCTGCAATGTGTAGGCATACCCGATGTGCGTGAGCGTCATGCCGAGTCCTCTCGGCTCAGGTTTATCTGAACGGCGACGCAGCGCGAGCGCTTGGTTGAAGAATTCGAGCGCTCGTGGCGCATCATCTAAATTTGAATGAGCCATGCCGGTGTTATCGAGCACCATGGCTTCGCCTTCCGCGTTCTTCAAGTCGCGAAAGAGTGTGAGCGCTTTTTGATAATAGTCGAGCGCCGTCTCGGCTTCGGCCCAAGTATCGTAAATTCGACCGATGTTATTAAGAACGTAAGCCTCCAGATAAGTGTCTCCAACGTCTTGGCTGAAGCTACGTACTTGCTGCAAACTTTCGAGCGCGAAGGATAGGTCGCCGAGGTCAGTATAGGCAAGGCTGAGATTATTGAGCGTGTTGGCCTCGTTGTAGCGGTCGCGCACCGCCTGCCAGAGGGGCGTCGCGCGCTGGTAGTGCTCTATCGCCCGCTGCTGGGAACCGATGTAGGAATGGGTGAGTCCCATGTTGTTGAGTATCTGCGCCTGCCCCCATTGGTCTGCGGCGCGCTGTCGCAACTCAAGCGCGCGAGCGTAATGCTCCAACGCTTGATGCGGGTCGTCCAAAGTGCGATAGGCCGCGCCGATTTCGTTTAGCACCCACGCCTGCCCGTGAACGTCTTGCGCCTGTTGCAGCAGCGAAAGAGACTGATTCATGTAGGCGAGCGCTTGCGTGATGTTACCGAGCATCTTGTATGTGCGCCCGATGTTGCAGAGCGTGTAAGCTTGCCTTTGCGTATCGCCAACGACTTGCCAGAGGGCCAGCGACTCTTTGTATTTTTCGATTGCTTGCTTGCGCGACTCCGGCGTTCCCTGAAAACGCAGCCTTTGCGCCTCCGCGAACACATGTTCTGCGTCCACGCGACGAAGGTCTGTCTCAGACGGCGGGCGCGGCCCCTCGATGCGCAGTTCATAACTCCCGTCAGGCATTCTCTTATCCGAACGCACCTCGACGATGTAATCTCCCGCAACCTGCGCGACGACGGAAATTGATTCCGGCCCCTGCAAACCGTTCGGGCTATCTAATTTAATTAAGGGCCGGCCATCCGGCGCCTTTATCTCAATCTCAACATCTATTCCCTGCTGCTCGACAAGCACGCGCGCAAACTGTCCCGGCGTCAATGGCAAGCGAAAGCGGTGAGCCTCGCCCCCAACCATTTTTCGCCTGACCGTTTCGCCCGGCGTCAGCGCGACAACTTCTTGCAGCTCGTGACCTATTATTAATTCCGAGATTGCGGTGAGATTTGTTGGCAGGTGAGTTTGATTGAGGTCGGGGGCGGCGTGTGCCGTCGTGATAGTAATAATTTTGAGGCAGAGGATAAGGCAGAGAGCTTCCGCGCGGGTGAGGCGGCGCGGGAGAGAGCTTATGGCGTGAAGAGCGAGCATGTTGCTTGACCCCTGTAGAGGGAGGTGAAGAGAATCGTCGTTATGCCATTTCGAGCCTCATCCCCTCAGAGAAAGATGTTCTTCGTCTACACTTTTAATGCCCGCCAAACCGTCTTCTCGTTTGTGACCTTATCAACATGCCGAAGATAAGCTTTGTCTATAAGTGATGCAGAGACGCGTAAAGAGCGACATCTAGCTTAAGCCCACCTATGCGTCTCTGCCGTAAATGACAAGCCGACCGGGAATGAGCGACGCAAAAAGCTGTGGGTATGTTCATTAGTATGCACTTTAGTTCAGGCTTCAACATCGCTCGTTGCCCGTGTGAAGAAGGCCCTACCCCTCGTATTCCTGATCTTTCTCCTGATTAAGCGCAAGGCGCAAGGGTGTTTGGCTCCCGCCTCCGGTGCCTGTATCGCCCGGCTCATCTGCGTTGCGATACGAGCCTACAAAATTAGACCGATCTTGAGGCCCGACTGCGGTTCCACGTAATTTAATCTTTTTGACCTTTGGCTCGCCGCCCCCAAAAGGAATTCCAACGAGTTCGAGAATCATCACTCTGAATTCGAGGCCGCTTACCACCGCCGGTATACACGTGCCCCGTCTTAATTCTGCATCTTGAATTCGTCTTTCTGAGGTATCGCGAATCTCCGTCGCTTTGAGATTGCCAAGTTCATCTTCCTCAAGTTTTATCAAGAACTGCGCTCGTTCGCTTGGGTTGCCGTCCCGCTTGATGTCAAAAGCCCATCTAGCTCCATCACAATTACCCATATCGCCTCCTTCACGGCCAATAATCATATAAGGCCAGCTAACTATCTTGATGATTCGTCAGATTTGCTGATGTTTCTACCCGAAAGACCTAACAGGGGTTCCGTTCTTGCCTGATGCGCCCGCTTGCAAGCGCCCTTTCGAACTCCTGCTTCTAACTACTAATGGTTATGGCGCACGAAACATATCATACTTGAGTAAAGCAGCATAGGCTCGCCCGCACCCTTAAATATCGTTACGCGAAGAGGTTAAAATTGTGCAGCGCTTTCTCCCTCACGCCGCTTAACATTTCCGCGTGCATCTCGAATGCCCGCTTGATTCCTGCTTCGATAACAACGCCAACTTCTCGCTTGCCTTTCGTTTCAAGTAGTTTATCGTCGGACACGGTCGTCATCTCCTGATGATATTCTTTGATGACGGCCCCGAGGATTAGCTCCTGCGAGGGGAATGGGCTGAAATCTGAAGCGTGTTCGGGATAACGCAGCATGGGAAACTGCGCCAGCACTTTTTCGTGTGTGTAAGCCCGCAACAATTCGTGAATCTCATGCGGCGCGGCGGTTCGCGAGAAGAGTCGCCAGGCGACCTTGCCGATGGCCAGAGAGCTGCCGCTTGATTCCTCCATTATACGCGGGTGATTAGCGAGCCACCAGAACATGGCCTGCGTCATCTTTCGTAGCTTCGCGACGGGCGTGAGCCAGACCGCAAGGTTACTATAGTATTGCCCGATGAGATCGGCAGGCGAGCCTTCTCCTAAATCTTGCTTGAATCCCTCAAGGTTCATTTTAAAGTAGTGATGCCACGTGGAATCTACTACTATGCGCCCGACGTTTGCCAGGTGGCCGTCGTAGACGGCGACCAAATCATATACGTCTCCTTTCTGCTTATTCGTGCCCTTAGCTACCACAAGCGGCTCCGGCCCGCCCGCCGGCCAGTCGCCGTTGAGTTTATCGGGGATGCTGACCTTACCCTCGTGCATGTGGTCGGGGAAGACCTCAATCTCCCCCTTATCTTTGTTTGTAAAGAGGAAGTGCGGCTTGCCGTCGGACTTTGGCTTCCCTTCCGCATCAAATTTGCTGAGAATAAGTTTTTGAGGTTTCTCATCTCTTTCCAAATCCTTGGCGTTATTCGGTTCTTGTGTGTCGTAACTTGACATTGGATCACTGCCAGGCCCCCCATTCCATGTGCGTAACTGACTCGCTCTCGGCACTCGGTGGCCTAAGGCCCGGCCCAGGGAAAGCGTGGCGGGGAGTGTAGAGTCTTCCACTTTAGGAGGCTGTAACTCTGAATGGTCGCCCGTCACCAACACCCCGCCTGTGTTCATCCACTCATCGCGTAAGTATGCGACCTCTAAATCCGTCAACTCACTTTTAGGCCCTCCACGATCATCTGGCGGGAACCAGACCACATCTGTCAGATTCGCCATGTGAACCCCGAAAAACCAGATTTGGTCATAATCACCACAGGGTAATAAATTGAGGAGCTTTTTCGCAGCGTGCTCCTCCGGCTTGTCGCCTGTGTTCCTGCTTTCCAAGACGGGGGGTGCAATTCTGGCGAAGGTCGGTTGATGTGCATCGAGAAATTGCTTCATTAATCCAATACCAAAGTCAGCCTGAGCATCATCTACGACCTGAGGGTCGTCCGTGTAGATTAAAATGCGGATGGTGGGGATATCTGCGAAGAGGTGTGCGGCGCGGCCCGCGTGTGGCTCCGTTATGAAGTCGGTTAAAGGTTGGAATGCCATCTGTAGCCTCCTACAAGGGGTGAAACGAATTTGAAGTCTTACAGGATAGTTTATTGAGCAATTTCCGACAGGGTGATTGCCTGCGGCTGTGTCGTGTTCCTGCCTTGATATGACGTTAGGGACGAATTTATATCAAGATTAGTTTCATCGTTATCGTTTACCGGCGCTAGCTTTGGCGACCGGTGGGTTTGCGGCAGCCGCTTTAGGTGAGAAAAGAGACAAATTTTATTGACAGATGTGTGAGAGTGTCGTATTTTGAGCCTTCGCCCCCGTTGCGATAATATCTACAGTCGGTTTAAATATTAAATTTGACGCAGTTTCCCTCGCGCTGTAAATCCCATTCGCAGCAAAGCATGAGATAATGCTTTGACTGTTGCTGGTCCATGTATAGCCGCCGGGGAAGTCCCTTCTTTCTTTACTATCTCTTTCTAAACTGTAGTCAACCACGGGGCGAAAGAACCTTTCGCTGACTGAAACAGGCCGTTAAGTTTTCTTGAAACGTAACCGCTCTGAGGCGTGAGACCAAAGCTGTTTCCCCAGACCAGCCACCGCCACACGCTCTTCAACCCTACATTTCCAACTTCTGTTGGATTACCCTGAGGAGAGTAAGACCTTGAAAAGACATTTAGTTTTAGTCCTGACTTTAGCGCTATTACTACCGTTGTTAGTAATATCCGGTCAGGCTCAATTGACTAAGAAGGGCGCAGCGCCCAGAGAGACTAAACCTGCCGACCTTTTTGTAAACGACAAATCCACACAGGAGACAGGCACGAATGGACAGGGAGTCCAGCCCGTTTCGCGCAAAGCCGCCCGCTTTGCCGTGACGCAGCCGCTCAGAGACCTTCCCGACCCGGGCGCTGAGAAGAATCGTTCGATTTTCTCACCGACCGAAGTTGTGGGCCGCGAAGCCAACCCGCAGAACGCCGGCGTTATTAAGCGCGAAGCGGCTGGCCGCGGAGCCGTCACGGACCCTGTGGTGCAAAGCAAACTGATGGAGGCCAACAAGGCTGACATCTCGGCTCCTGATGCTCCGACCGTGATGCCCGCCCCGTCGCTGACCTTTGAGGGCTTGAGCAGTATTGACAACGTGAACGCATCGGGCGGCAGCACCGTGATGCCTCCTGACACGGTGGGCGATGTCGGCCCCAACCACTACGTTCAGGGCACTAACTTTCTTTTCGGTGTTTACAACAAAACGACCGGCGCGGTGATTATGCCGGGCCGTCGTTACAGCCAACTGTTCGCCCCGCTCGGCGGCATCTGCTCGACGCGCAACGACGGCGACCCCATCATCCTCTACGATCAATTGGCCGACCGCTGGATGATTAGCCAGTTCTGCACGGCGAACGACCCGTTCAATCATCAACTCATCGCCTACTCGCAGACCGGCGACCCGACGGGCGCGTACTACCTGTACGACTTCCAGATGCCCAACATACACTTTCAGGACTACCCGCACTTCGGCATCTGGCACGACGGCTTATACATGACGGCCAACCTTTTCCAGAGCGCTTCGACCATCATCTTTCACGGCGCTGGCGCTTACGCCTTCGACCGCAAGCGGATGCTGGCGGGCGACCCTGCGGCCAGCATGATTTTCATCGACGAGTCATTTATCGACCCGACGCTCGGCGGACAGCTTCCGACCGACGCCGACGGTTATCTGGCTCCTCCGGCAGATGTGCCGCAGTTGATATGCGAGTTCCGCGATACGGAATTCGGAGACCCGATTGACGCGCTGCGCTGCTTCGAGTTTCGACCGAACTTCGACAATCCGAATCTGACGACCTTCACGCAAAAGCCCGACCTTGCGACCGCGCCGTTTGACGGGCGCAATCCCGGCGGTCGTGTGGACGTTGAGCAGGCACCTCCGGCGACTGCCGCGCACAACTTGGATTCGCTCGGCGGCCGCTTGATGAACCGCCTGACCTACCGCAACTTCGGCACGTCGGCCTCGCCCGTCAATCGTTACCTGACGAATTGGACGGTCAACGTCAGCGGCGTGGTTCCCGTCACCGGCGCGACTTATCAGGCCGGTATTCGTTGGACGGAGTTTGACCGCAGCGGCGCTGGTGCGCTGAGCGTCCGCGACCAGGGCACGTACGTCAACGGCCCGATTAGCGGCCCGACCGGCGAAAACGACTGGATGGCGAGCGCCGCGCACGACCATCAGGGCAGCATCGCTGTCGGCTTTTCGGCTTCGAGCACGACCTTGAAGCCCGCTATCAAGTGGGCCGGACGCTCCGGCTCTACGCCGACCGGCACGCTCAACGAAGGCGAAGCGACGATGTTCAACAGCACGGGTTCGCAGCTTGCGACCAATAGCCGCTGGGGCGACTATAGCTCGATGAACGTTGACGTTGACGATTGCTCCTTCTGGTACACGCAGGAGTATCGCACGCTGGCTAACGAGAGCGCGACGGGCAGCTTCCCGTTCTTCTGGAACACGCGCGTCGGCACGTTCAAGTTCCCGTCCTGCACGACTTCGCCGCGCGGCTCTTTGACCGGCACGGTGACGGATTCCAATAACAATCCTGTCGCCGGTGCGCGTGTCACAACGTCTAACGGTTACTTCCGTTTGACCAACGCCAGCGGTCAATACACGATTGACCCGATGGGCGTTGACAGCTACACGGTGACGGCCTTTAAGCCCGGCATCGGCGCGGGGCCTGCGACCGTGCCCGGCGTCGCCATCTTGAACGGCAACATCACAGTGCTCAACTTGCAGCTTCCGGCGGCGGCTGATGTCATCCTCGGCGGCGGCAATCCGGTCATTACCGAAGGCCAGTTTAGCAACGGTAATGGTCAGGTTGACCCGGGCGAGACGGGCAACATCACCATCACGCTGACCAACCCGTCCGCTTCGATTGCGGCTTCAAACGTGACGGCCACGCTCTCGGTCAAGAACCCGACGGCGGGCGTCGAAATCGCTGAGCCGACCGTGCGTAACTACGGCACCATCGCTCCCGGCGGCGCTGCGAACAACGCGGCGGCTCCATGGAAATTCACTTTGGCGGCGCAGACACCCGTGGCGACGACCATCGAGTTCGTTTTGAGAGTTGATTTCGGCAACGGGCAGTCTCCGACGTTCCTGTACTTCCAGTACTTCGTCGGCTCAACGCCTGCTGTCCTTTCGACCATCCCGAACACGACGCTCGACGCGACGCCTCCGCCGCTTCCGGCTGGTGCAACGGCTGCGACGACCGGCGTGCAGACGGGCCGCGTTGTGAGAAGCGGCATCGGCTCCGGCTGCGGCACGGCGAAGGGCGCTCCGGGCCTCAACGACGTGGTACCGAACAGAGCATACGACGCTTACACCTATACGAACGCGACCAACAACGCCCTGTGCGTCACGGTCACGGTCAACCAGACGAGCACCCTGCTCTACACTGTGGCCTACGGCAACGGCGGATTCAATCCGGCCAACCCGAACGCCAACTTCCTCGGAGACCCCGGCTCGTCTGCGTCTTCGATGTTCTATTCGTTTGACGTTCCACCGAACTCAAACTTCACTATCGTGGTTCACGAAGTGACGGCTGGCACCGGCGTCGGTCAGGCTTACAACGCTTCGATTTCCTTCGTCGCCTACGGCATCGCGCCGGATCGTCGTCGTGCGGATTTCGACGTTGACCTCAAGAGCGACGTTTCGGTCTTCCGTCCATCGACCGGCTTCTGGTACTTGCGCAATAGCTCGACGGGCCTCATCGAGAGCACCTTCTGGGGCAACTCGACTGACAAGCCTGTTCCGGGCGACTACGATGGCGACGGCGAGACTGACTTTGCAGTTTTCCGTGCATCGGAGAATAACTGGTACATCCGCAACAGCTTCGACGGCACAGGCACGGTCAAGAGCTTCGGCGCTGCCGGCGACGTACCCGTTCCGGGCGACTACGACGGCGACGGCAAGAACGATGTCGCGGTCTTCCGCCCAAGCGAGGGCAAGTGGTACTACATCGGCAGCTACGCCAACACGCTCTCGTTCCAGGCGTGGGGCACTTCGACCGATAAACTCGTTCCGGCTGACTACGATGGCGACAAGAGAACAGACTTCGCAGTCTTCCGCGCCTCGACGGGCAACTGGCACATCCGCAGAAGTACAGGCGGCCAGGCTCAAACCAACTGGGGCTTGAGTACGGACGTGCTCGTTCCGGCTGACTACGATGGCGACCGCCGCGTTGACCTAGCTGTCTTCCGTGCCAACGAAGGCAACTGGTACATCATACGCAGTTCCGGCGGCGTCACCGTCCAGAACTGGGGCAACTCCACAGACGTACCCGTTCCGGGCGACTATGACGGCGACGGCAAGGCCGACATCGCCGTCTGGCGTGCCAACGAAGGCAACTGGTACATCCTGAACAGCGCGGGTTCACCCGCCGTCACCATTCTCAATCTCGGCAACCCGGGCGACCGCCCTGTGCCGCTCGATTACATTCCGACACCGTAACCTGATGCCGCTTTAACCATCAGGCGACTAGCCAAAGGGCCGTAGAGGCAACTAATCTACGGCCCTTTTCCTTTGCCTTTCAATAGCTTAACCCTGATTTACGGCAGCTTGGACAATCCCCGCCCTGCTGAAATCTCCCGCCCCTACGTCAAAATGAACGAATCAGCCCGCAAAACCGCCTCACGCAACCTTAAAATTCCCGCCCGCACAGCTAAAAATAGCAGCTACGCTTGCTAGATTTATCCGTGCACGTGTCAAACTCGCGCGTGCACGTGCTGGATTGGCACGTGCAGGTGTGAGAACGGCGCGTACACCTGTAAGAGTGGCGCGTGCAGATGTTAGAAGGGCGCGTGCAGACGTTAGATTGACGCGTGCAGCGTTTAGATTAGCTCGTACACGCCTAAAATCGTCTCGCGCACCTGTGCAGATGCCCCGCGCACGTGTACAGACGGTTCGCGCACCTGTTCACTTCGTTCGCGCAGATGTTCAGGTCGTTCGCGTACGTGTTCAGATGACTCGCGCACGTGTGCAACTCATCCGCGTAAGGGTGCAGACGACCCGCGCAGGTGTTCAGTTGATTCGCGTAAGCGTTTTACTGGCTCGCGTAAGCGTTTTATCAATTCGCGTAAGGGTAAGATAAGGGCGTGCGCCCGCTTGGGAGAGTGGAGGGCGTTCTAATTCATTACACTCGCGGCGCAAGGCGGGCGACGTTGCATCTGCCCGCCCTGCGCCTAGTCGAATTTCTACTGCCCGACGTACTTCTTTCCTTCCGGCACGAGCGTCAGTCCCTGGTCGCTGCCGAAAAGTCCTATGAACAGCTTGTTGGGCTGCGGCGTGGTCGGGCCGAAGAAGAGGCCGCCGTCTCTCAAGTTCAAATCGCCTCTCAAGAAGGCTGGCGTGCGGCTGCTGCCACGCCCTTTGAACGGCCCGTTGAAGACCGCCACCGCAAACTTCTCGTACAGCCGCTTCCTCACAGCTTTGCTCTCTATCAAAGCGACGGCGAAATCCTCTTTCCCGTCGCCGTTAAAATCCCCAACCGCGTAATACGGGTGATAGACCGCGCCGTTGGCACGGCTCTGTGTCTCAATCTCCACCAGGCACTTACCGCAATCACTATCCGTCGCCACGCGCATCTGCGGATTGCGCGCCAGCCATTCGCGTAAAATCGTCCGGTGCGTCATCCCCACGTAAACCGGAATCTCACTCTGTTGCGCCGCCGCGCCCCACGCCAACGCCAGGAGCAACACGGCGCAACCCACCGCTGGTGCTAAAAACTTCCTCATCATGCCTCTTCCACACCCCCTCAAAATATTTCCCGCCCCTCTTTGCACGACTCAACTCGCCTGTAGACTTTCGGGCGGACGCCGCACGGATTTTACCATGAGCGAGCGATGAACGGCAGACCCCGTTTGCCGCCTGTGAGGTGACTCACGGCCCGCGTGTGATGACCATCACGTTGTTCGCCGTTTCCCACTGTTGCGCTTGCCTTGCGCGCTCCTCTGCGTGTAGGCTTTCTACACCTGATTGATGAGCACGCGCCCTTAAGTTTTGTCTTGGTCACTGAAAGCTTCGCGCCTGCTCTCATCCGTTATCCATTATGACCACTTCGACACCGATGTTGCGGCAGTATCACGAGTTGAAGCAGCAGCATCCGGGCACGCTTCTCTTCTTTCGTCTCGGTGATTTCTACGAGCTTTTTTTTGATGACGCGCTCACGGGCGCGCGTGAGTTGGAAATCACCCTGACGGCGCGACACAAAGAACGCGGCGACCCCATCCCCATGTGCGGCGTCCCGCATCACGCCGCCGCCAATTATATCGCCAGATAGGTACGCAAAGGCTATCGCGTAGCCATCTGCGAGCAGACGGAAGACCCCACGCAAACTAAAAAGCTCGTGCGGCGTGAAGTCGTCCGCATCGTCACGCCCGGCACAGCCATTGACCCCCAACTCTTAGACGGGCGCGAGTCAGTCTATCTAGCGGCCATCTGCGGCAGCGGCGAACGCCTCGCCGCCGCCTTCCTCGATTTATCAACCGGAGAATTTCGCGCCACCCAAGCCAACGGGCGCGACGCCTGGCCCCGTATCAAGACGGACGTTGAATCCTACGCGCCGCGCGAACTCCTCTTCCCGGCCTCGCTCGCCCCCCTCATCAACAACGCCGCACGCGATACCACCTCCAATGCCCAAAGTCACGCCGCACACTTGCCGCTCGACAATGGCAAACCAGCGAGCGCTTCTTCGACCGTCTCCCGCAACGACCGCGACGCGTCCCTTGACGCAAACGACACCGCTGCGCCCTTCGGCGGAGCTACGCTCACGCCGCTCGACGATTGGCTCTGGCAGCTTGATTCCTGCACCGCCCTCTTGCTCGCACAATTCAAAGCCTTAACGCTCGAAGGCTACGGCCTCGCGGAAAAAGCGGAAGCCATCCGCGCCGCCGGAGCCTGCCTACACTACGCACAGGAAACACAGCGCGCCGCCGCCGCACACGTCACAGACATCACCTACTTCGAGCCGCAGGATTATCTGGCGCTCGACCACGTGACCGTCCGCAATCTGGAATTAACCGGCGCTCAAGGCCCAGGCAATCGCGGGCGCGCCCTCCTAGACATCCTAGACGAGACCGTCACAGGCATGGGCGCACGCCTCCTGCGCTCTTGGCTGCTTCGTCCCTCCATGCGGAAGGGGGAAATCGAAGCGCGCCTCGGCGCCGTCGAAGAATTGCACGCTTCGCAGATGAAGCGCGACCGCCTGCGCGCCCTGCTCAAAGACGTGGCCGACCTCGAACGTCTCACCGGACGCCTCAACATGAACTCCGCCACGCCCCGCGACCTGCAAGCGCTCCGCCGCTCGCTCGACCAAGTGCCCCTCATTCGTCAAACGCTGCACGACGCCGCCTCCTCTCTCCTGCAAATCCTCTACGAGAGCGCAGACGAACTTGAAGCAGCACGCGCCCTCATCAAGCAGACCATCAGCGACGACCCGCCCGCCAAACTCTCAGACGGCAACGCCATCTGCGACAACTGTTCCGGCGAATTGGACGAACTGCGCGCCATCAGCCGCAACGCCAAGCAGACCATCGCCACCCTCGAAGCACGCGAACGCGCACGCTCCGGCATCTCATCGCTCCGCATCCGCTTCAACGGCGTCTTCGGCTACTTTATCGAAGTCTCCAAAGCTGCCGCCGCGCGCGTGCCCCCAGATTATGAGCGCCGCCAAACGCTCGCCAACGCCGAAAGATATACCACCCCCGAACTCAAATCTTGGGAGACGAAAGTGCTCGGCGCGGAGACGCGCATCAATGAGTTGGAGACCGAAATCTTCAACCAACTCTGCGCCGAACTCGTCGCCTCGACCAAGCGCATTCAAGCCACAGCCCGCGCGCTCGCCGCCCTCGATGCCTTGGCCTCTCTGGCCGAGACCGCCATGCGCCGCCGCTATGTTCGCCCAGTCATCCACGAAGCCGACGAGATAGAGATTGTTCAGGGCCGTCATCCCGTCATCGAAGCCGTCAACACGGAGCCGTTCATCCCCAATGACCTCTACATGAACAACTCCACCGACCGGCTCCTCATCATCACCGGCCCCAACATGGGCGGCAAGAGCACCATCCTCCGGCAAACCGCCATCATCTCCATCCTCGCGCAGATGGGTTCGTTCGTCCCTGCTGACAGAGCGCGCCTGCCCTTGCTCGATAGAGTCTGGACGCGTGTGGGCGCTTCTGATGATTTAGCGCGCGGGCGCTCGACCTTCATGGTCGAGATGACCGAGACCGCCGCCATTCTCCACAACGCTACCCCCCGCTCGCTCGTCCTCCTCGATGAGATAGGACGCGGCACAGCCACCTTCGACGGCCTCTCCATCGCTTGGGCCGTCGCTGAATATCTACACGACTCAGCCGAGCACGCCGCCAAGACGCTCTTCGCCACCCACTACCACGAATTGACCGAACTGGCCGAACGCTTGCCCGGCGCGCAAAACTACCAAATCACCGCGACAGAGCGCGACGGCGAAGTCGTCTTCCTGCATCAACTCGAACGAGGTCGCGCCTCCAAGTCATACGGCATCGAAGTCGCGCGTCTCGCTGGTCTGCCTCCCTCCGTGCTCGTGCGCGCGCGCGATGTGCTCGCCCGCCTTGAGCGCTACGAGTTGGATGTCTTCGCTGAAGAGGGAGAACCAGAGCAGAAGCACGCCGAGCCTTCCGATAACTGGGACGAGTGGGCGCTCGACGAAGCGGGCCTGCGTAGCGCCGCCAAACGTGCCAGGCAACGCCGCATCGCCATGCAGGCCACGCTCTTCGACGCGACGAATCAAAGCCTGCTTGACGAGTTGCGCGAGCTTGATGTAGAAACCCTGTCACCGGAAGAAGCGCGACAATTTTTACAGCAGATGCGCCAGCGAATCGTCTGAAAAAGAGATACACTCTTCCCGCGGACACTATGCGATAATCAACTGCAACGATGCGCGCACATACGCCGGCAACCAATGCACACACTCCCCCTTTGCTCATAACTTTCGAGGTTAATCGTTCGTCAACTTTTATTACATGAATCAATCTCTGACTTCTCTCTCCCTCGAACAACAAATCGGACAACTCTTTTACATCGGGCTGCCGGGCACGGAACTCGACCGCGAGACGCGCCAGCTTATCGAAGACATCCAGCCCGGCGGCATCATCATCTTTGGCCGCAACGTCCGCGAAGCCGAACAACTGCGCTCGCTCCTCGATGAAGTGCGCGCGTTGCTCCCCGTCGAGCCGCTCTGCGGCATCGACCAGGAGGGCGGCCTCGTTGACCGCTTGCGGCGGATTTGCCAGCCGATGCCCGCCGCGCGCACCATTCGCCAGCACGGCGATTTGGCCGCCGCCCGCTCGCTTGGCAGAATCACCGGCGAAG
>CAZEZJ010000055.1:11994-18826 GCA_964516695.1 uncultured Blastocatellaceae bacterium | reverse complement strand
TCACTTTAGTGTGTTCACAACAAGTTTCAGCGCGCAATGCGCTGCTCCGCCGTTTTGCTGTTTGGACCACGCGACAAACACACACCCCTTCAGCCGTTGCCAGCCAACGCTTTTCTGACTTCAAGCGCCAGCGTGCTAAAATAACCACAGCGACGGATGCTGAAAGCCCAGAGCTTGAAGCCGCGCGACTGAGTTTGATTTTTGCTAACGACAGACGAAAGAGAAACTATGGAAGTCCTGCTGGCGGAAGAATACGGATTTTGTTTCGGCGTCGAGCGCGCCGTGGATATGGTCGAAGACGCGCTCCGAGAGGGCGCAGAGATTCGCTCGCTCGGCGCGTTGATTCACAACGCGCAGGAAATGGAACGCCTCGAAGCCAAAGGCGTCAACACGATTGACACGCCAATGGAAGCCGACGGTAACGTGACGGCTGTGATTCGCGCACACGGCGTTACCCCGCAGGTCCAGAGAGAATTGGAAGCACGCGCCGCACACGTCATTGACGCCACCTGCCCTTTCGTCACGCGCGTCCAACATCTGGCCGAGCGTGCCGCCAAACAGAATCGTGATGTCGTCGTCGCAGGCAATCCCGAACACCCGGAAATGATTGGCGTCGTCGGCTACGCACCCGACAACACCTATGTCGTGCGCGACGCCAGCGAAGTCGCGGCCTTGCCAACTTTGCGCCAGCCGCTCGTCGTCTCGCAGACCACCTTGAAGCTCAAAACCTTTCTCGAAGTCGCGGAAGCCGTGCGCGCCAAATCGGACGCCGAGCCGCAAATCGTTAACACCATCTGCTCCGCCACGCGCGACCACCAAGACGCCGCTCGCGCTCTGGCCGGACAGGTTGATGTCTTCTACGTCATCGGCGGTCGCCACTCTTCCAACAGCGTCAAGCTGCTCGCCGTCTGCCAAGAGCAATGCGAGAAAAGCTTTTTGATTGAGACCGCTCTGGAAATTAACCCGCAGGACCTGGAAGGCGTGGAGCGCGTCGGCGTCACCGCCGGAGCCTCAACCCCCAACTGGCTCATCGAACAGGTTGTCGAGCGATTGCGCGCCATCGGCAGCGCACGCGAAGCGGCGTTAGTCTGAAAAGTTAAGCGGTCAGGGACAAGAGAAAAACCGGCGGAATCAACCGCCGGTTTTTCATTTGAGCCAAGAATGTTGTCTGCCTTCTAGTCGCCAGCAGTTCACGTATCATCGCTGGCGATGTCTGCTTGTTCCAGCAGGTAGACGATGCGGCGTGCTTCGTCCGAGCCATACTCCATGGCCTGGCGTTCGAGCGCATCGCGCGCAATCTCCAAATCCACTGGGTCCGAGAGCAAAGAGAAGAGCACGGGCGTCGGCGCTTGCGCGAGCGCTTCCTGTGCGAGTGCGCGCGCCACCGGAAAAGGACAGCGTGCCAACTCGCAAATCTCCGTCGGCGCAAAACGCGCGCCGAGCACGTCGGCCAACGCATCAATGCGCGCGTAGTCGTGCAGGCGATGCGCACGCACGACGAGTTGGGCGAAGACTTCCGCCGATTGCGTCTGCGTTTGCAGCATCGCGGCACAGGTCTCTGCCATGCGCCCTAGTTCGCTCGCTTGCTCCGCGTTGAGAGAAGCCGCGCTGGCTTCAGCCGCCCGCTCGTCGAGCGCCGCCAGCAACCTGCTCAACTCCCAATCGGCACGCGGGTCATAAGAGAGGCCGCCGCTGTTGCTAGCCGTCTGCCCGCCGCCAAATGTGCCGGACGTTTGCAGCGCACGCTCGACGAGGATGCGCGTCGCCGGACGCAAACCCTCCCAAACGCTCGCCACACGCGCTCCGAAATCTTCGACCATCATGCCAAATATTAACTCCCGCGCTCGCACTCCATGGCGCAAGCTGGTGTACTATAACCCGAAGAGACAACGAAAGGCGAACCAATTAAGGGCTGAAGCGATTGACTCATTTCATCATTTGTTCATTGCTGCAATGACTAAATGACGAGCCGAATCAATCATTTCTCCCGTGGCATGTTGACGATGATGAAAAGGGAAGAGATAGACCACGAGGCATTGATTGCGGCGGTGGAAACGGAGCTGCCGCACATCGAGAACTTTCTGGATTTACGCACAGGCGAAGTGCTCACAATCGTTGTGGCAAGCGAGGGCACTGAGACCGGAGAGTTAGACGAGATTGCCGCCGATAATAGACGGCTGGCGGCGCGCGTGCGGGCTGAGCCTGAGCGTTATGAACGCGTGCCGTCAATCGCGCCGGAAGCGGGCTTTCGCTGGATGCAGGAGTTTGCCGCCAGCATCGCTGATGGCTGCTTTCGCGCAGAGATGCAACAAGCCCTGCATCGTTGCAGCGACGACTGCTTTCAAGCCTTCCGGCATTGCCTGCAAAATGCGCCCGAAATGGAACGCGAACGCTGGTTTGCTTTCCGTAATGAGAAGCTCGAAGAATTTATTGACGCGTGGCTGGAAGGAAGACCGCAAAAGCTTGATTGACGTTGGCCGCTGATGAGACCTTAGATTACGCTCATCGGCGTTCTCCGCCGAAGCCTCTGCTGCGGATTTCGTCTTCGGATACTTCACTCTAAAAAAACGTATCTCAAGAGGCGCGTCTTCAGGCCGGCGTAAATCCACTATTTCTCCCCACTCTAAAACGGCATGTGCATAAACCTTCTTGTAATGCGCAGTCAGATTAGTGACAACAACGCTGCCCGATTTTGGTTTGACGAGCACGCCTTTCGGCTTGACGCTGTCAAGCAGCGCCAGCAGAACTTCATACTCACCTTTTGAAAGATAAGCGAAGTTGACAGGCTCCTCCCATTCGGGATGGCTTTCCCCAAAGAAATACTTTGGCTCAACCGCCAACTCCTCAAGCCTGCCGCGCGTGTCAAACTTTACTTGCAAGACGTAGAACGGATTGACTTCAAACAAATTCTGTTTCTCATCAATTGCTGCACTAAATAGCTGGCGACAAATGCGCAAGGTCGTCTCCTTTTCAGCAGACCTTGCGCAAGCTGTGGACACGTCAACAAAACAGGTCAGGAACATGAGCGCGAGGAAGATTACTTTAATGCGTTTCCGATTCACCACTTAAACTCCTCTTGCTTGCCGCATCAATTTTCTCCCGCGCGCATCTTTTCAACCGCTCAGAAAAACTTACGCTTAAACTCTTCGTGGCGCTGGCGCGCCTGCTCCATCAGCGTGGCGTATTCCGGTTCGGCGCGCAGATTTTCGAGCAGCGCGTCGTTGATGAAATAGGGATAGCAAAAGAAGCCGCCTTCGATGCTGCGGCGCAGGATGCGCAGAGCGGCGGGCTTGTCACCAAGCAGGCTGTAAGCTTGCGCGACCTTATAGATGCCTTCGGCGTCGCTGACGCCCTGTTCCTCAACACGCTTTTCGGTCTCGCGCAAAAGCGTTAGGCCCTTCGCTTGTTGGCCCGTGAGGCCGTAGCTGATGGCTTTGCCGATTTGCGCTTGAAAGAGCGAAGAATCGAGTTCGTAAGCGCGGTCAAAATTCTCTACGGCGCTGTCGCGATTCTTGAGATAGTAGTGGCCCAAGCCGCGATAGAAGATGAGGAAGGCGGCGTCTTCCCGCTCGGGCAGGCTGTGCAGAAACTTCTCATACTGGCCGATGTAAAGATAGCTGTTGAAGGCGGAGCTGGTGCGTTTGACTTCGGGGTCAATCCGGCGGGCGAGTTCGCCTTCCGCGATTGACTCTTCGAGCATTCCGGCGAAGCGATAGGCGTAGCCCAGTTCCCAGTGGGCGAGCGCCGTGTTCGGGTTGGTTTCTATCGCCTTTCTCAGCAACGGCACAGACTGCTCGACGCGGTTGGTATCCGTGAAGGTGTTAGCCATGAAGATGCGCGCTTCAATCTGTTCGGGATTGAGCGCGAGCGCACGTTCGTAAGCCTCTTGCGCTTTGCGGTAAAGCTCGCGGCCGCCAAACTGGAAAGAAGCGCTGGCGTTATACGTCGTGCCTAGATGTGCCCACGCCGGAGCGTAGTTCGGGTCTAGCTCGACCGATTTTTCCAGCATCTCGCGCGCCAGTTGATACTGGCTGGTCGCGTAGAGGTCAACGCCGCGCAGGTAATATTCATAGGCCAGCGGGCTGGTCGGGGCATCGAGCTTGAGCCGCTGCGATTCGGCGGGCGAGAGTTTCAAGTGCAGCCCATCAATAATCTTCTGCGCGACGCGGTCTTGCACGGACAACAGATTTTCATACTTCATGTCCATCGTATCGCGCCACAGAATTTCGTTGGTTGAAATATCAACGAGTTGGGCCGTAATGCGCAGCGCATCGCCCTCTCTGAGAAAGCCGCCCGTGAGCAGCGTGTTGACGTTCAACTCGCGGGCCACGCTTTTAGCGTCAATCACCTGATTGCGATACTTATCAATGTAAGAAGACGGACGCACGGTGAGCGTCGTGATGTAGCCGAGTTTGGTGATGATGGCATCGGCCAGCGAGAAGCTTAGAAAATCAGTCTCGCTATCCTGCTTGAGATTTCTGAAGGGCAGGATGGCGAGCGTGCGCATCTCTTGCGCAGAGGCTTGCCGCTCTCTCTGCTTGCGTAGGTAGTAGGGAATGGCGATGGCAAGCGTGATGACCAATGCAACACCGAGGACGAGCGCCAGCCATTTCCAATTTCGTGAGCGTGGGTGGCTGGGCTGGGCTGGCAATGCGAGCGCCGAGTTAGTTGAGAGCGCGGCTGGCGGCGCTTTTGTTTCGACGCGCGCGGGAAGCGATGACGGCGGAAGTTGTGCTGGTTCGTTGATTAACTCTGCGCTGGTGGGGATGACCTTCTCGATGAGCTTTTCGCTCTGCGTTCGCTCGTCTTCGTCCGCTTGGTCGCCGTCGTCTTCTTCGATGAGGATGCTACGGGTCGTCTGTTCGCGGACGATAAGCTCCACCGCCTCGTCCCACGTTTCTCTGACCTCTGCACGGAAGCGATAGCCGCGCTTCGGAACCGTCTCGATATACTTCGCGCCGTCCGGCTCCGTGCCGAACGCCTTCCTCAGCGCCGAGATGTTTTGCGCGAGGTTGTTCTCCTCGACGAAGCTTTCGGGCCACACCTTCTCCATCAATTCCTGCTTGCCGAGCACGTGGCCGCTGTTTTCCACGAGCAGCAGCAGGGTGTCGAAAGCCTTTGGCGTCAAACTGATGACGCCATCGCGGCCCAACAACGTGCGCTCCGCGACGTCAATCCGAAAGGGGCCGAACTCATAGAAGTGCTTGCGATTCTTGCTCATAGCTGCTTTTCACAACTTTTTCAGGTAAATCTCAGGAAAGTCTCATGGCTTTCTCAAGACACCAGCAGCCGCTTTCCTTTATTTACATCACAACGCGGGGCAAGCAGCGTTCGGCAGATTCGGCTCAAGATGGGGCGGAAGACGCTCGCTGATTGTAACGCAAGACGAAAGAGACGCAGAAACAAAATCGGAGAGGCACGATGCGCCCCAGATGAACCGAGCAACGTGGAAAATCGCTTCCGCTTGCTGCCCCCGGCACTCATCCTCTCTTAATCATCAACTTTTTTCCAAGGAGAATTTCATGAATCAGCCCAGAATCACGTTTCAACTTCTAACCCTCTGCCTTTTAGTGTTGGCCGCCACATCCTTCGCACAGGCGCAAGCGACGCGCACGTGGGTCTCAGGCACGGGCGACGACGTTAATCCTTGCAGCCGCACCGCGCCGTGTAAGACCTTTAACGGTGCTATCTCCAAGACCGCCGCTGGCGGCGAAATCTCCGCCCTCGACCCCAACGGCTTCGGCGCTGTCACCATCACCAAGAGCATCACCATCAACGGCGAAGGCACGCTCGCCGGAATCACAGCCGCCGGAACCAATGCCATCACCATCAACGCCCTCGCGACCGACAACGTCTACATCAAGAATCTGGACATCAACGGAACGGGCACAGGCATCAGCGGCATACGCTATGTGTCGGGCAACTCCGTCGTCGTCGAGAAGGTGAGGATTTATAACTTCACGGACTTTGGCATCCAGGTCAGCAAAACGTCGAACGGCTTTCTCTCGGTCTCGAATTCCTCCTTTATCAATTGCCTCGACGCAGGCATCTCGACCACGACCACTGTGGGAGTCGTCCGCACAGACGTGGAGAACTCGAAAGCCTTTGGCTGCACGGTCGGGTTTAAGGCTGGGGCCAACTCGGAGTTCACCATCAAGAGCAGCACGGCAACGGGATGCGGCACGGCAGGATTCCAGGCCGACGGCCTCGGAGCAGAGATGAACATGGATAGCTGCGTGGCGACGAACAATGGCAACGGCGTGCAGTCTAGAAATGCGGCGACGATTCGCATCGGAGCCTGCACAATCTCCAACAACATCACGAAGGGACTCGACATCTCAATCGGCGCTGGCGTGATTGAGACTTACCGCGATAACTACATTCGCGGTAATCCGGCGAGCGATGTTGTGACCGCTGTTACCAGAGGTTAATCGCTCCGGCGACAGCGTGCCTTCTTCCTTGTCCTTAAATTGGCAGGAGCGGACAAGGAAGAAGGCACGCTGCTGCGTTAGCCTTCAAGGCTTAACTATCAAAGTTAAAAGACCGCGCAGGTGAAAAGAGTCTGGCGATGAAGCGTCGAACAGAGATTACTATTAAGACAGAGCGTCTCATCGTCTTCAGACGCGCGCGAAGAATTGACGCCGGCGCGTGGTGTGAAAGCTGCGCCGGGCCGACACGTTTGCTGGATGTTGACGAAGCCGCTGCCATCGCCCGTTCCACCCCGCGCGCCATCTACCGGCGCGTCGAAGAAGCCTCGCTGCACTTCACGGAAACACCCGCCGGCAAACTGTTGATTTGCCTCAACTCGCTCTCAGAAAAAGACTCGGCCAGA
>CAZEZJ010000055.1:0-11984 GCA_964516695.1 uncultured Blastocatellaceae bacterium | reverse complement strand
GATGCATGACTTACACCTCTGACAGTTTCACTATGATGAACGCAAAGGGCGGCTCACGCCGCGTTTAGTTAAAGAGCGTTCGCTCAACGGCGGTCGCGGCCTTTTTGGGCTGGCGTTTTTTCGCGGGCTTTGAGGATTCCGCGCCGGGGTGATGCGCCAGATGTTCGGCGTTGAAGCCCAGTTCGCGAAGGTGTGCGGCAAACTTCGGCTCGCCGTGCATCGTGATGATGCGCTCTGCGCCGGATTCCTTTGCCAGTCTCAATAGCTCGTCGTAGTCTGCGTGGTCAGAGAGCGGCAGAATCAAGTCTACGTTCTTGTACATGTAGGGCGCGCTTCTGTGCAGCGCCCAGCCCGTGAGCATAATCACGTAGCGTCGTTCGATGTTGGTAATCATCGGCTGCTTGCGGCAACCCGGCGGCGCAATCAACACGCGACCGCGCAGGTGTTCGCGGTCATATTTTTCATACGGCCCGGAAAACTCCACGCCCAGTTCGCGATAAATCTCCGAGACATTCCAGACCGACCCGTGCAGCGTGACGCGATAGTCGCGCTTCAGCAGTAGTTCGAGAGCTTCCTGACCTTTGCCGAGCGCGTAGGCCAAGACGACAGGCACTCTGTCATCCGAAAGCGCGCGGTCAATAGCCGCGTAGAGCCGCTCAAAGGTCACAACGTCCGGCGGGAAGCGATAGAGCGGGTCACCGAAGGTTGATTCCATCACCAACGTATCGCAAGGAACGATGACAGCCGTTTCCGCCGCCACGTTTGGGCGCAGCTTGATGTCGCCCGTATAGACAAGGCGCTCGCCGTCTGCTTCGACGAGAACTTGCGCCGAGCCTAGACAGTGGCCCGCGGGAAAAAAGGTCAGCGCGTAGCGCCCAAAGTCGCGCCGCTCGCCGTAATTCAGAGTCTCCATCTCGGCCTCGCCGCGACGGTGGCGAAAGATGCGCGCCGTCTCCGGTGTAGCGATAATGGAGCGGTGCTCCGCGATGTGGTCGGAATGGCCGTGTGAGATGACGCAGCGCTCGCGCGGGCCGTCGGCGTCCATCCACAAATCCAAATCGGGCAAATACAGTCCTTCGTGATATTCAACTCTTAACAAAGAATCAACCTCCGCGCGCTCTTCTCACGCTCATCACGGGCCAACGCGGCACGCTCACTTGCCGTCAAGCGTTCGCTGCGACTATTTTCGGGAGTAGTGTGATAGGCTTATTATAAGCCATCTCAGCAGAGTGTGCTACGCGGAAGCAAAGCCGATGACAACAGACAACGCGGAAGTTGACAAAGCGACAATTCAGGAAGCTCCGCCGACCGCCGACGCGCCGATGCGCGACCCAGAGCGGCGCAGCGCCGTGCGCCGCTTGTGGCGTGCGGAAACGGCCTATGCCGTCGGGCTGGCGGGCTTCAGCGTGCTTGCCATCTTCGCCTACTTCGATACCTACTTTGATTGGGACTTACGCATCTCGCGCTCTCTGCAATCTCTAAATGTGCCGGGGCTATACATCTTCATGCGCGCGGTTTCCCTCTTCGGTGACAAGTTGATTCCCTGGGCGCTGACGACCCTGCTCGTGATTCTCTTCTTCGTCGCCGGCAAACGCAGCGAGGCCGCCGGACTGCTTTTCAGCGCCGGAGGCGGAGCGCTCGTTAACTCTCTGCTCAAGATGCTCATCGGACGCCCGCGCCCAACCGCCGAGTTGGTCACGGTCTATCGCTCGCTGCGCACGGAGAGTTTTCCTTCCGGCCACGTCAGCTTTTACGTCTGCTTCTTCGGTTTCCTCTTTTTCGTGGCCTTCGCGCTTTTGCCGCGCGGCTCGTTTGCGCGCCGCGTCGTGCTCGCGCTGACGGCGCTGCCCGTCGCGCTCGTCGGCCTCTCGCGCATCTACCTGGGAGCACATTGGCCTTCGGACACCATCGGCGCATATCTCTTGAGCGGCCTCTGGCTCGCTCTCTCGCTGCACCTCTATCGCCTCTGGAAACAGAAAGCGACCTTTCACCCGGAAGAGAAAGCAAAGGTGAACGCGGAAGGATGAACGATGAACGATGAACTATCAGACGACTGGCTTGCACTTCATCGTTCATCCTTCCGCCTTCATCATTATTTTTTCAGTATGGCTTTCAGATTCATGTTGCGGATGAGGCGATGCAGGTAGTTGGGATGGACGCCGAGGAGTTTGGCGGCTTCCGTATAGTTGCCGCCGGATTGCTCTATGGCGTTGATGATGAGTTGCTTTTTGGCCTCCATCACGGCCTCGTGATACTTCGTGCTGGCGACCGCGTTCGGCGTCTCCGTTTCGAGCACGGCTTCGGGCAAATCTTCGGGCAGAATGCGCTCCGTTGTGCCGAGCACGACCGCGCGCTCGATGGCGTTTTCCAATTCGCGGACATTGCCCGGCCAATCGTAGTTCACCAAACGCGCACGCGCATCGGCGCTAATCCCTTTGACGCGGCGGTTGCACTTCTCGCCATACTTTGCCGCGAAGTAGCGCGCTAGCAGGATAACGTCTTCGCCGCGCTCGCGCAGCGCGGGCATTGTGATGGAGACGACGTTGAGGCGGTAGTACAAGTCTTGACGGAAACTGCCATCCTTAATCGCTTCTTCTAGATTCTTGTTGGTGGCGGCGATGAGGCGTATGTTGACCTTGATGGTGCGCGTGCCGCCGACGCGCTCAAACTCGCGCTCTTGCAAGACGCGCAGCAGCTTCGCCTGAAGAATCTGGGCCATCTCCCCGATTTCGTCCAGAAAGAGTGTGCCGCCTTCAGCGATTTCAATCTTGCCTTTCTTCTGCGCAATCGCCCCTGTGAACGCGCCCTTCTCATGGCCGAACAGTTCGCTTTCAAGGAGCGTCTCGGTGAGCGCAGCACAGTTGACGGCGATGAAGGGCTTGCCCTTGCGCGTGCTGTTGAGATGAATCGCACGCGCCGCCAATTCCTTGCCCGTGCCGCTCTCGCCCGTTATCAAGACGGTCGAATCCGTCGGCGCAACCCGCGAGATAAACTGGTAGACCTCGCGCAGCTTCTGGCTTTCTCCAACCATGTTGTGCTCTAGCTGATTGTCTGCCTGAAGGCGGCGATTCTCGCTCTCCAACCATTCGACGTGCTGCGCGTTTTCGAGCGCCACGGCTGCGATGCCCGCGATGGCCGTCACCAGTTGTAGATGGTCTTTATCAAAAGGGTCGGCGGGGGCGCTGGTGTCCAAGTAAATCGCGCCGAGGATTCTATCGAGCAAGATAAGCGGGACGCACAAAAGGGAACGAATCTGCGAAGAGATGAGGCTCTCCGCGACATCGAAGGATTCGTTGTCCTGCACGTCGTTGCTGAGGATGGCGACGCCTTCGCTCAAGACCTGTTGTGCGATAGTGCGGCTGACGCGAATCGCAGGGTTCGGCCCCGAACGACGGTCAAGACCGAAGACGGAGCTAAACTCCTTTTCGCCTTCTTCGACGAGCAGGATAGCGCCGCGCTGCGCAGGCACAACTTCAAAAATCAACTCCAACAGTTGCCGCTGTAGCTCTTCGAGGCCGCGGATGGAATTAATCGTCGTGCTGATTTTCATCAACACGCTCAGGTCGCGTGCCATCAAGTGAAACGCATCGGCCACACGCACCTGAATGGTCGCCCCGCTCACGAGCACGCCTTCGTCCAACAGCACGCCCCCAGAGAGCGGCACGGATTCTCCCTCGTCGAGCAGGAAGACGAACAGGTAATCGCCGATGCGCACGCGGTCGCCATGCGCGAGCGTGCGTTCCTTGACGGGCACGTCGTTGACAAACGTGCCGTTGAGGCTTTCGAGGTCGCTAATCTTAAACTGCTCGCCCGCCTGACGGATGACCGAATGGCGGCGCGAGACCGAAGGGTCGCTGATGCAGAGCCGATTGGCAGACTCGCGGCCAATCGAAGTCTCGCCCTCGGTCAGCGTAAAGGTCGCGCCCTTCAAAGGCCCGGCGATGGAGACAAGTCTCGGATTCATGTTTTCCCCTACTAGGCAGAGGTCGCCTCTCCGAAGTGGTCTCTTTAACACATTGACTCGCTAAAATCTATCTTCGCGGATAGAACTGTCTATCCGAAAAGATAGTGTCGGCCCGTTTTGCCCACCCGCCCGAAAGCGGCTGGCGGCTGCTCTCCACCAGAGCCATCATCTTGATTATCAACTATTTCAAGCCAGCATCTACGCACCCTTGCGCCTTCGTGCAAACCTCTGGCACGGGCCTCGCAATCACTCACGGCGGCTCAAAGATGAAACGCGACAAGCAAGCGGAAAACATGAGCTTTTGAAAAAAGAGTGGAGCACAGCCTAAGGGACGCGCCCCGTTCCCCTTGAGAGCAGCCACACACCCATTTGATGAGCGGTCGCTTCTCTGCTACAGACCGCCAGCCCGCGCCCCGGGCAGAAGGAGTTAAGATGAAAAGGCAATTTCTGAGAGCGTTTATGATGTTGGTTGTGATTACGACTTTGGCGTTCGTCACCGCGCTGGCCGCAGACGCCCAGACTCAAGGCCGACAACTTTCGGCCAACGTTCCCTTTGATTTCGTCGTCGGCGACAAGGCCATGCCCGCGGGCCAGTACAGAATCGGACGCATCACACGGGAAGCCGACGGCGCTATCGTCGTCAGCAGCGCAGACAGCAGCAGCAACGCCATGCGCCTCACCAACGTTGTGCAGGGCGAGCAGGCGGCGAAGCAGTCAACGCTGGTCTTTCATCGCTACGGCGACAAGTATTATCTGGCGCAGATTTGGACGGCAGGCAATCAGGAAGGCCGCGAGCTTTTGAAGTCGAAGAGCCAGCGCACGCTTGAACGCCACCTCTCGGCCTCTGAAGAACTGGCTTCAAACGTCAAACGTGAGACCGTGACCATCATCGCTTCCTTGGAGTAGGCGTCGGAACGGAAGATTCTATGAAGTGAAGTTTCCCCCGCTGACCCCCAAACCGAAACGGCAGCCCGCACATCCCCCGGGCTGCCGTTTCGGTTTGTCATCCGTGATTATTCGTCAGTTCCGCCGCTGCAACCGCTGCGGCTCAATTCACCTGTAGCTCAATTGGTTCTTTCGGTCAGATTCGCGTGGCAACGATTGTCGTTCGTTCTTCAAGCTTGTTTCCATAAGCGTAGAAATAGCTGGCCGAACTCATCCGCGTAATCTCGAAGCCGAGCATTGCCAGCACCTCACGATAAACTCCGGTCGAATAAATCCACCACGTGTAGTCTTGGTCGGGATTATCGGCGCGCGGCTCAAACCTCGCGATGCGCTCGTCTGTGTCAATCAGCGGCGTGACGATAACCAGCGTCTCCTTCGTCAGTCGCGCGATGGAAGCCAGAGCGGAAATGGGGTCGCTCAAATGCTCAAGCACCGAGCCGACGATTGCGATGTCGAAACACCCGAGCGCGGGCGGCAGTTCATAAATGTTTCCGTAATAGACTTGGGCCTGCGAGTTGAGCAGCCTGTGCGCCAGCCAGTAAGCGTTCTTCCACGTCTCCATGAAAGGATTGGCTTTCTTGAACCATTCCTCGTGATTCACATAATAAGGCTTGTCCTTAAACGGCAGCAGGTGTTGATGGCGGACGCTGCTCATATCGAAGGACATCACCTTCGCGCCCCTTCGCTCAGCCTCGAAGCTCAGGAAACCGGAGGCCGCTCCGATGTCCAACACAGACTTGCCAGCTACCTTAACACCACCAACATACTCATCAAACTTCCCGCGTAAATCCCACAAGCCTACGACCACGCCAAGCGCCGGCAACTCCATCGTGTGATAAAAAAAGCAATCCTTCAGGCTGGTAATGACGCGCGGCGTGGCAAGCAAATCGCTCGGTCGCATCCGTTCACTCCTCAACGATAAAGCGAAAATCGCTTCCGTGCCTTTCCTTTGACTCAAACCTTTTTTGGCGCAGAGATTATTGTCGGAGACGAAAGGATTGCTTCCACCGCATCCGATAGTCTGTCTAATAGTTGACGGCGGCTACTTCTGTTCTTCAGCGCTCTTGACCCACGCCGTCCACCACAAATCGCGCAGCATTTGAATGCCCGCGACGAGCCGCTCGATGGCAAACTCTTTGTTTTCGGGCGCGGTCGTCTTGTCGTTGTAGGTGTTTCTTTTTTCGATTTCGTAGAGGCGCGTGACTTGCGAGTTCGAATCGCGCAAGTATTTCATTACTTCGGCGCGCGGGTTGTCGAGCGTGCGCGGCGTCTTGTTGATGCGGGGCAGCACATCGTTAATGGTGATGCGCGCTTGCACGAAGTCGCTCTCAAAGCGGCGATGAAAGGTATTGTCGGTCGTGTAGTTGTTCGGGTTCGGCGTGTTCTTGTCCCAGCCGTTGTAGTGAATGGTGGTGTGATGCGGGTTCGCGCCGTCGGAGACGTAGTGGCCGAGCGTGCCCGCGTCGTTGATGATGCGTTCCTCTATCCACTCGCGCGTGCGCTTGTCCTTCGCCTTGCGCCAGAGATTAAATTCCGTGCGGAGGCGCTGGTAAAGCTCTACGATGTGGAAGTGGAGCAGCCCGGCGGTCTCAGGTTTTTGCACGCCGCCCTGAAAAACGGCGATGAGATACGCATAACGGTCTTCAGCATCGAAGGCCGCGGGCGGCACCATCTCTATATCAACGAAGTGGTCGTAGGAGAAGGCTTCGTTCATCTCGACGAAGGCGCGCGAGCGCCAGCGGTCAGGCTCAGGGTTGAGATATTCGAGCCGGCTCGTCTCCTTGCGGAAAAACTTCGGCATCTCTTTCGGCAAGTCAGTTGCCGCCGCCCTGCCCGACATCTTATGGCCTGCCTCGCCCCACGCGTTCGTCGCGCGCGGCTGCACGAGCAGCGCCGCCGCCGCCGCGACCAACAAGAAAGGGATGACAACGCAGGCTCTCGTTATTTTATTCATGTCGCTATTTTTCCTGACTCAGTAGTTTCGGGCACACACTTCAACGAACATAAACTTCAGCGGCACTCGCATTTCTCACCAGCACTTCGTGCACTTTCCGAAAGCGCGCGCGCACTTGGGCCAATTTTTCGCGGTTCTCGAAATAAGTACGCCCGCGCTGCACGATAACATAAGCGGGGCCGTGCAGGGCGTCGAGCGAGAGATTGGCATCCGAGAGCACGCGCGCCTGTAGGTCAGGGCGATTGAACTGCCCTAAATAATAACGCACCACGCCCGGCGTCTCGTGAACGATTGTCGCACCCTGCGGCGCGCTCTCAGAGATAAAGCGGATGGCTTCGCGCAGCCCGTCGTCATAAAACTCGTCGTGCGGGAAATAGTAGCCGACGCGCCCGCCGCCAAGCGCGTTGGTATAGGCTGCGTAGTGCGGGCGGTTGGCGTAAGCCGTCCAAGCGGGCAAGAGGATGAAGATGATGAGGGCGAGCGCGCCTATGATTTGCCTGGCGCGCGCGGCGCTCGCCGCCTTGAAAAAGGAGACGCACCAGCGGACAAGAGCGAGAATGCCGACCGCTGCCATCATGTAGACAAACGGCATCAGCGAAACCGTATAACGCAGCCACTTGCCGCCCATCAGCGAGTAGGGAACAATCCAGAGCACAAACATCAAGAGCAGAAATCCGTGGCCCGGCTCGCGCCAGCGTCGCACGCATTCGATGAGTCCGAGGATGAGCGCCAGCAGCACGGGCAGCGGCAGCTTAATCAGCAGAAAGAGCACGTAGAAATAGACGGGTGTGCCCCAGAAGGGTGTGACCGACATGGTGTTCTTGTAGAGCACGTCGCCGAAGAGATAACCGGAGTGTGTGATGAGTTGCCCGCTCGTGAAAGCGTTGAGGTAGGCCCACGTCTGCGGCAGCAGGATAGTCGGATTGGCGATGAGAAATGCGACGCCGACGAGAATATAGAAGAGCAGCGGCGTGTGCCCTTTCGGCTCTCCCGTTTGGCGCTCGCGCACGTGGAACAAGTAGTGATAGAGCATGTTGAGGCCGAAATAGTGTGGGAAATATTTCGAGGCCATCATCAAGCCAAACGAGATGCCGCTCAAAGAATAGAACTTGCGCTTTGCTTTCTGGTCATGCCCGCTGGTCTGTTTGGCGCGCAGGTAAAAATAGAAGGCGAAGAGCATGAAGAAGACGAGCAGGGTGTCTTCCTTCGCGATGCGGTTGTAGGTGATGGCGTTGATGCCGAAAGACCAGAGCGCGGCGGCGACGAGCGCCGTCCGGCGGTCGAAGAAAGCATTGGTTAATAGAAACAGCGGGATAATCGTCAACGCGCCGAACAGCAGGTTGGGAAAGCGGAGCGCCGCTTCGTCGCTGATGTGGCTGCCCAGGCTTTGATTCAGCGTGCGCTGCACCTGCATGGAGACGTAAATCATCGCCTTCATCAACATCGGATGCTCTGCGTTTGGACGAATATCGCCATGCTCATAGGCACGCACCGCTTCGAGCTTGTTGATTTCATCCTCCGCAAACCCGACCGCCGAGATGCCGCTTACGCGTAAACCAAAACCGAGCACGATGAGCACGACGAGCGCCGCCACGACGAAAGTCATCTCGCGCGTCTGCGCCGACTCGCGCCGCGCGGCTAAAGATGAAGCCGCCGCTTCTTTCTTCATCGAATCTATCTGGACGCTGCCTGACAAGCTATTCCTTTGTGATGCGCTTGTGGTCTGTTGTTCGTTATACGTCGTCAGAGGTTTAGTTGTTGCTGCTTGAATCTTCGGTACATCTCTGACCGGAATTGCCCGCTGACCACTCGTTTGTTATTCGCTGGCGGCGACCGCGCCGCTGGTAGTAGCGACTTCTCTGGCGACCGCTGTTTCGGTTTCGGCCGCGACCGAGCGGAGCGAAAGGCCGCGCCGGAGCAGCAGCGTGAAGCCGATGGTTGTCCAACACAAATCGCGTATCTTGCGAATAATCTCCAGGGTCGCGCCCTTGCCGAGCGTGAAGCCGAGGATTTTCGCAAACTGCTCGGACGCGCTCTCGCCGATGCCGACCCTCATCGGCATGAACTTGAAGACTACGGTTATCATCCGGTTAACGGATTCCAGGATAAAGGCCGTCAGCAGCGTCGGCTTGTGATTCGGGCTGATGAACCAGAGCACGACGTAAGCTTCCATCACGCCCGCCAAGTGAAAGCAGAATTCCAGCAGCATGATGGGCAGAAAGAGCGCGCGGTTGCGTTTATAAAAGCCGTAGACGCGGCTCTCCACGGAGGCGATGCTCTCGCGTCGCGTCTCCAAAAGCTTGCGCGCTATCCCGCGCCCGTAAAGAAATTCAGCCGCGCCGCTCAGGAATTTCCATTGCCTGTGAATGACTAACACGCCGAGCGGAATAATAATGGCGACGCCCGCGAGCGCGCCCACGCAAACGTAGCGCAAAGCCTTCGGCAACGGAAAACTGAGCAGCAGCGCGATGGTTCCAGAAAAGATGAAGAGGGAGACCGAGAGGCTGTAAAAGATATTCTCGATGGCGAGCGACGACAGCGAAGCAAGAAGCGGCACGTGCTTTCTGACCAGCACGGCCTTGGCCGGCTCACCGATAATCATCGTTCCGAAAGGGACCAGATTGCCGAGCGCGTCGCCCATGATGCGCGCCTGAAAAGCATCGCGGAATCGGAGTCGGTGCGGTGCTTCAAAGCAGCGCGTCCAGGCCAGAGCGCGCACCACCAGCCGCATTCCCGAAAAAGCCAGCACCAAGAGAAACCCAGCGCCAAGCGCCTTGATGTTGTCAATGATAACGGACGTTCCGACCCGCCTGACGACATACACGAAGAGCAGCAGCCCCAACAGGGCAAAGACGATTCCGGCGGGCTTTAACCTTCTTCTGGCCGCGCTCTTATTTTCCGTGCTCTGGTTCATGTAAAGCTTTCAGACTTGCTTGTTGCCGTCTCTTTCTTTTCGCCCTCAGCAGAAGAAAGAAGAAAGCAAGATAAGTTATCAGGCTATCAATCTCAAGCGCCGCAACAATCATGCCGGGCCGATTTCCCCAACGAACGTCAGACGAGAAGCTTGCTGCGCGAAACCTGCGAGCAAGCTTTATCCGACAACTGTCGGCTGGCTCCTTGTCTGCGGCAACCTGGGATGAATAGCAAACAGTCTCGTGCTCGGTTCACTCTTCGCTCAGCTTCGCATTCTACGAGCAATCATCAACGCAAGGCAAAGTTAAAGGGAAATCTGAAACGCCCGCTTGCCGCCCGTTCAAGCACTCGCGCCTTTTGCCTTTTACCTTTTGCCTTGATTATGATGCTCTGTAGCTACAAGAGCGATAATCAAATAGAGTCTGTGAGCTGGAAGTTATATGAGCAAGACAGCAATCGCGGAACAGGGAGGAAGCGCCCTGACAATGCTCTCCGAAGATGAAGAGATGTTTCGCGCCAGCGTGCGCGAGTTTGCCGAAGGCGAACTCCGCCCGCGCGTCGAAGCGATGGACGAGGAGGGCAAGCTTGACCCGGCGCTCATCAAGCAGTGTTTCGATTTAGGCTTGATGGGCATCGAGACGCCCGAAGAATATGACGGCGCGGGCGCGAGCTTCTTCACAGCCATCATCGGCGTCGAAGAACTCTCGCGCGTTGATGCTTCGGTCGGCGTCTTCGTTGACGTGCAGAACACGCTGGTCAACAACGCGCTCCTGCGCTGGGCCAACCCCGAGCAGAAGAAAAAATATCTGCCGCAACTGGCGACCCAAAAAATCGGCGCTTACGCCTTAAGCGAAGCAGGCTCCGGCTCCGACGCTTTCGCTCTCGCCACGCGCGCCGTCGAGCAATCCGACCACTATCTTCTCAACGGGCGCAAGCTTTGGATTACCAACGGCAACGAAGCGGACATCTTCATCGTCTTCGCCAACGCCAACCCGGAAGCGGGCTATCGCGGCATCACGGCCTTCATCGTCGAAAAAAGCTTCGAGGGCTTCTCGGTCGGCAAGAAGGAAAACAAGCTCGGCATCCGTGCTTCTTCGACCACAGAGATTATCTTGGAAGATTGCCGCGTGCCGAAGGAAAACGTGCTGGGCGAAGTCGGCCGTGGCTATAAGACTTCCATTGAAACTCTCAACGAAGGCCGCATCGGCATCGGCGCGCAGATGATTGGGCTAGCACGCGGCGCGCTCGAAGCTGCCCTTTCATACACCGACGAGCGCCAGCAGTTTGGCCGCAGCGTCAACGAATTTCAGGGCGTTCAGTTTCAACTCGCTGAGATGGCGACCGAACTCGAAGCCGCCCGCCTGATGGTCTACAACGCGGCGCGCCTCAAGGACGCGGGCCGCTCCTTCGTCAAAGAAGCGGCGATGGCGAAGCTCTATTCTTCGCGCGCCGCCGAACGCATCAGTTCGCGCGCCATCGAACTCTACGGCGGCTATGGCTTTGTGAAAGACTATCCGGTCGAAAAATTCTGGCGCGACTCTAAAATCGGCGCAATCTACGAAGGCACTTCCAACATGCAGTTGCAGACGATTGCCAAAATCATCATCGGAGGCAAATAGGCCGCTAGCCGCAGGCAATACGAGAGAAACCTTATGGATGAATCACGTATCGAGACCTTTGCCAAAATGCTGGAGAGCGACCCCGACAACGCGCTGGTGCGTTTCGGCCTCGCCAATGAATACCTGAAGGCCGAACGCTACGAAGACGCCATCAACGCTCTTAACGACTACTTGCAGCGCGCCGACGATGAGGGCGCAGCCTTCGGTATGCTCGCCCGCGCGTATGAGAAAGTGGGGATGCGCGACGAAGCGCGCGAAGCCTACCAGCGCGGCATAGAGGCCGCAGAGCTTCACCATCATCCTTCGATGGCCGAAGATTACCGGATGACGCTGGAAACTGATTATCAGGATTAAGCGCAATGCACAGTGTAAAGGTAATGGAATAGATATGGACGAGCTAATCTTTCTCGTTGAAGATGCACCGGAAGGCGGCTATACAGCGCGTGCGCTGGGTGTCTCCATCTTTACCGAAGCAGATGACCTAGAAAGTTTGCGTGAACAGGTGCGTGATGCTGTGCGTTGCCACTTCGATGAAGGGCAAGGCCCGAAAGTTATTCGCCTTCACTTTGTCCGTGAAGAAGTGATTGCA
>CAZEZJ010000054.1:0-18866 GCA_964516695.1 uncultured Blastocatellaceae bacterium | reverse complement strand
GCGTAAACAAACGCATACCCGATGAAGAACACAACGAGCGGCAGATTCGGAAGCGTGTCAAGTCCGTCTGCGTTGACGAATTGAGCGGGAAAAAGTTTTTCAAGAAGTGCGTCGCTCACTCCGACGAGCAGGAGGATGACGATTAATCCGAGCAGCACCGAGCCGATTCTTCGCCGCATCGTCATGATTTTTCCCATGACTTCTACCTCAAGGCGTGCGCGACAATTTCAATAACTCGTAAGAGAGCTTCGGCTCCCAACCGTCAACCCCCTCCGGCAACAGCTCGAAGAAATGCCAGACGGCGCAGAAGTTATCGCCCGGCCCGAATTCGGCACGGCTGACGCGGCACATCTTGCCATCGGTTTCCTTCGTGAACACCGAGACGCCGGGCATCAAGCCTTCCTTTTCATCGTCGAAGCCCATGTCGGCGGTGAAGGTTGTTCCCGCAGTGGAGTAAACGGGGAATTTCCAGTCGCGCGATTGCAGGAATTCCTTTTGCGCTTCAGGCTTGTCGGGCGATGTGACGGCGAAAGCCGCACGACTTTCGAGATGCGGCAACAACCCCTTGAAACCGTCGGCCCACATGGTGCAGTAAGAGCAATTGCGGCCCATGTTATGCACCAAGATCAGCCTCGTCTTCTCGCCGAAGAGACTTGAGAGCAATGCTTCCCGCCCCTCGGAATCCAACAACTGATAATCCCTGACCTCTTCACGCGGACGCTCTCGCCGGAGTTCGGCCAGCTTTCGCTTGATGTCTTGGAGTTGATACTCCAGCTCGTCAATCTGTCTGTCAGTTTCCGTCTTCATTGTTTGGTAATAGTTCCGGTCGGATGCCTCAAGCCTTCGATTGTTGACGGCCATCCCTTAAAGTCGCCTGCCCGGCCGAAGTTCAGCCGAGCCACCCAGTTATAGCGAAGGAGCGTTGGCATCCAAACGAGTTGCCACCAACGCCCCTGCGCTAATCGAATTGAGCAGGCCCGAACAGCCATCCGGCCTTGCCTGCGGCCAGTCTTTAATGGCTGTGGCTGGTGTTGACAGTCGCAGCCTTGCCGTCTTTAACGAGCCGCGGTTGACCGCCGACCGACATGTGCCATTGTATCCATTTCCACCCGTCAGCGGTTTTGACGCCGGTGGCTGTCCCGAAGAGACTATCAATCCGTTCAGTTCCATCGGCCATCTTGAAGCGGATTGTGCACTCTTCCGTGCAGACCCCGATTGTCGCCGTCGCCCGGCAGTTCATCGTCGGCATGTCGAGCGTGTAAGTGCCTTGCTGGTCGCTCGCGCCGGCATTGACTTTGTCAAGGAACGCGTCTATCTCTTTTTTCGACCTCAGCGGAACAGGCGTCGCGTTGTCTGAAGCCAACTCAAAGGTAACTAATGCATTGTCACCAATGTACAATTCCTTTAGGGCTTTCATATCGCCCGAGTTCGCCACTTCGTGCATGTGGTGGAGCGCGGCGGCCAAATCTTTCGATGCCTTGTCGTCCCACTGCACTGTGTTTTTGTCTTTCGCCGTGCTGCCATCTGTCTTAGCGCTGGCGATCCAAAGCAGCGTCGCAGCCGCTAAAAAAACCAGGGCGATGCTAATTCCTCCCCGTATGCTGATGAGCTTTCTTGCCATGAAATTGCCTCCATTCTATGGTTGAGTTGCTGTTGAACCGTCAGCCAATGTGTAGAAACTCGAGGCAGCAGTATAGGTCGGGCGAGCACCTTAATCTTCTCCGAACTTGCGGATTAGTTGAGCCGGTAGAATTTGGTCATCCAGCTTTTCTTATCTCTGGTGAGCGAGCAGCATCGGCACAGGTTTGAAAGTAACGAACCGTTCCATCTCCGAAAAAATCCCTGTAGACTTCGTCATCTGCGACCGGCGCGCTCTGTGGCAGCTTGCCACGAGGGCGGGCGCGAGTCTGTCCGCCTGGAGCGGGCCGCGACTGCGTCAGAGACCATACCGTTCTCCCATCGCTTGTTAGTTGTGCCGCGACCAGGGATAGACAGGATAACAGCTAAGTCAGACGGGCGGGACGATGAACGATGAATGACAGACAAGCTGTTTTCAGTTCATCGCTCATCGTTCCTCCTTCATCGTTTCCATCCTTGCGCTTCTCGCTCGGTCTTCACGCTTTCGCAGTCTTTGCGTCGAGCTTTTTGACGGAGGCATGGTTATGGGTCATCTTCCAATTGCCATCCTCTTTCCTGAACGCCACCGTCTCGACTGACGCCATGTTGTAAGGCTCGTCGCGCATAGAGCTTTCCATATACGCGCCATACTTCACCCAAGCCATCTGCCCGTCGGGCGACAAGCTCACTTTCACGTTTTTGAGTTCGAACTTGTAAATCTGCATGTTGTCGTCTTTCATCGCCTTGATGAATTCATCGCGGGTGGCGACGGTCGTATCGTCTCCATAGAACTCGAAATCTTTGGCCATCACTTCATCAACAGCCTTCCAGTCCCTGACATCCACGGCATGAAAGAATTTTTCGAGAGCTTTCTTCACGTCTGCCTCTTCGGCGGCGATGTTGACGGCTGCCGGGGGTTGAGCGCCTGCGCTCTGCGCGGCGGGAGCAGCTTGTGCGGGCTGCTCTTTCGCTGTCGAGGCACACCCGGCGCAGGCGACGAGCGCCAGCACCAAGCCTAAAAAAGCGAGTTTCTGATTCTTAAGATTCATGATGACTCCTTTTGTGTCCGCGAGAGTCGAGTTTGAAGTCGTTCGGCTCCGAAGATGAGTTAAAAGCCGAAGAGGAAGAAGAGTTGGCCTTCCGGCGCTTCGGCGATGGCATCCCCGTTTGCGCCGCGGGGTTCCTGAATGAACTGCATCCCCTCTTGCTTGAATTTGCGGTTTCTTTCAGCCGCGTCCGCGTTAAAGTACGTAATGGACGGGGTTCTGATGACGTGGGGGCAATGCCCCTTCCTGTAAATTCCGAGCATCAGCAAATCGTCTTTGATTGACGCCCACTCGTTGGGTTGAGCGGGCATATACTCGGTCGGCTCGAAACCCAGCTTGAGCCAGAACTCAAGCGACTTCGCGACATCTTCCGTCTCAATGCTCAACTCGCCAAATTGCCCCAACCTAGAAACCGGCTTTCCCGGCAACTTTGGGACTTCCGACGGCGCGGCTTGAACGAGCGTCAACTCAAAGCCGTTCGGGTCAACGAGCGTCGCTGTTGTGATCTTCCCGCCCGTTTCCTGCTTGTTGTCAAAGCGCACGCCCGACTTTTCCAAGGCAGCAACTTTTTCCGCGACCGTTTCGGCATAATAAGTAAGAGAGCCTTTCCACTTGCTGTCCTCACGCAGCGCGAGAAGTATTAAGCCGTCGGTGAGCAACGCGCGTGGAGCGGGCGCGTCAGTTTCGGTTAATTTCTGATAACCGAGTTTTTCATAAAACGGAAGAGACTGTTTGACATCCGGCGTCGTCACGACAATCTCGAAGGCGTAACCGAGCTTGATAGATTTATCCATGAGTTGCTCTGTGCGGGTTTATACCCATCCTTTCCTGGGTTTTGCTTCTCCCGTCTTGCGTAAAGGACGAGGCGCGTCCCTTAAGTGCGGCTGTGCAGCCTCATTATGAGACCGCCGTGCGGATGGAGCGTGAGCGCGGCTTCCGGCTCGACCGTGTGCTCCGCGGGCAGTCTCAAACTGTAATGCTGTGCAATCATAGCGACGACCAGAATGACTTCCATAATCCCGAAACGACTGCCGAGGCAGGTGCGCGGTCCGGCTCCGAACGGGAGATAAGCGCAAGGCGCGCGCCGCGCGTCCGTTTCAACCGCGAAACGGTGTGGCTTAAATTCTTGGGCATCATCCCAAAAATCAGGATGCCTGTGAAGCGTATAGACGCAAACGAGAACGTCCGCTTTGGCCGGGATGTGATAGCCGCCGAGCAGGTCGTCGTTGATAGCTTTGCGCGGGAGCAACCACACCGGCGGATAGAGCCGCAGCACTTCGTCAACGATCATCCGCGTATAGACGAGGCGCGGCACGTCGGAGAGCGTCGGGGCGCGGCCTCCGAGAACTTCGTCCACTTCACGGTGAAGAAGATGTTCGACATCGGGATGGCGGGCTATGAGATACCACGTCCAGGCGAGCGTGGCAGCGGTCGTTTCATGCCCCGCGAGCAGGAGCGTCATCACCTCGTCGCGTGTCTGTCTCTCAACTCTCATGCGATTGCCGTTTTCCGCGCTCTGCGCCACCAGCAGCGAAAGGATGTCGTCATGCCCTTCGCCGCGCCCTTGCTCGTGCTGCCGGAGCATCTGCTTGACCACCAATTCCAAACGCCGTAGAGCTTTTTGCGCACGCCGGTTGCGCAGCGTCGGCACGCTCAGCGGCAGTCCCAACAGTGAAGTCATGCGCGACATCGCCCAACGCGTCATGACGGTTAAGTCTGCCGAGAGTTCAACGGCCACAGCGCCTAAGTCTTTGCGAAAAAGCGTGCGGCCAAGAATATCTATGGTGAGGCCCACCATCTCACCAAAAATATCCAACGGCTGATGGCAGTCGGCGTGAGTCTGCCACCGCTCAATCATCGAGCGCGCGGCGCTCGTCATCGAGCCGCTAAATTCTTCCATCCGTTTTCCGTGAAACGCGGCTTGCAATAAACGACGCTGGCTCGCCCAGAGATCGCCGTCACTCGTTAGCAATCCTTTTCCCAGCAGCGGCTCGGCCTCGGCTAGCCCAAGCCCCTTGTGATAGTTCGTCAGATTGTCGCAGAGCACATGCTTGGCGTAATCAGGATGGTTTAAGAGGTACAGTCGCTTTGGCCCCATCCGAAAGCAGATCAAGTCGCCATACTCACGCGTGGCTTGCATGACAAACTTCAAGCGGTCTCGACGCACCTCAAGCAAACTTCCAAGCAAGCGGCGACCGCGCGGGCCGGGCGTGGTTGGCTCTCGCTTCTTCGTGAAAGGTTGAGCACGCAGCTCTTTGCTGATGTTAGTTGGTTGCACTGCCAAAGCTCTCTCCTGACTGTCGCGCCAAAGACGGAAACGGTTGGAGCAACTTTACCGCTAAGCGTGCGCTGCCCTGGTTATGCTTTCGGCAAGCAAGAGCGGAAGCGTTAACAGAATCGGCGGATCGAACGGAGTGGGCGGGCGCAGTGACAGGTCAGTTGAGCCTTTAACTTCACCGTTACGAATCAGAATGGCCTGCCCGCCGCCGCGCAACGACGATTCGTAAAGAAAATATTCCTTGGGGTCTTCCGACCACGCGAGACCAGCAGCTAAGATGTAGTATTGTCCATCGGGCACGGGCGCGATGCGATAAGCTCCGGTCTGTGTGATGGCAGTCCCGGCGATTGGCCCGCCCTGCGGAATCGGCGTCGTGAAGAGGCCAATAAAAATCGTTCCCTTAAATCCTTCGGGCGCGGTCGCTCGTCCCACAAAACCGGAGTTCGAGAGCGCCGCGCGCTCCGGCAGTGGTTCGGCCTGTGCTAAGGCAACGGGCGGCGCTGCGTGTACGAGAGACCTGAAGCGGCTCGGAGAGGTGCCGACCAGACCTGTGAAGCGACGTGTAAACGTGCCGAGGCTATTGTAGCCCACATCGAAACAAATATCCGTCACGCTGACCTGAGTTGTGAGCAACAATCGTTTGGCCGTCTCTAATCTCAGGGCGTAAAGGAACTGGCACGGAGGGATGCCAGTGATCTGATGAAACACGCGGTTGAAATGATACGGGCTGATATACGCGATCCTCGACATGTCGTGGAGGGAGAGCGGCGCATCCAGCTTTTCATGCATCACCTCTATGACGCGTTTGACCGCCTCACAATGTGCGGTCGCGGTCGCGGGCGAGGCTTCATCCAAACGCCACGGAGCTTCACCGAAAATCGGTAAGCCATCAAGGGGGAAAGTTTGACTCATAGCACTTTTCCGAATGGCAACACGGCTGTTCTAGTTACAAGTCTCAGGTTGCGCATCTACATTTCGAAATATGGTTTCAGAGCTTCACGAAGCTCCGCAGGCACAGGCACGGGGGTCATCCTGTCATTCTCTCGCTGCATACACGCCACTTGTTGTTCGCCGCGCGCCACCAACTCTTCAGCATTGGCCGAGCGCCGCCAGTACTCGAACCGCATATCAATGCGGTTCTGCTTTAACCCGCCGAGACGCATGCGGATGATTAACTCGTCGAACGCAGCCAGCTCGGCCAGGTACTCGCAGGAGACGTGCGTAGTGACCAGAGCAAAGCCGTGCGCCAGGCTTCCCAGCACGCCTTGCGCATGTTCGCGAAGAAACATCTCGCGACAACGCCCCTGCCAGCGAACGTGATTCGCGTAGTACACGTTTCCAACCAGGTTCGTCTCCTCGAAACCCACCACATGAAAATATTCAAAGGATTGCATTTTCTCCTCCTCCCGTCACCGAAGCGGATGTAAGTGCGCTTTGCAGCTATGCCCTTTCACACTCATCACATTGCGTTGTCGCCGCTGTCCGTCTGTCTACGTTCGACCAGCACTGAGAGCGTCAGCCGCTCGTCTGTTTCCCGGACCCGCACCACACAGGTAGCAATCGCAAGCTGTCCAGAGGCCAGCAGAACCCAGCCATCGGCGGTCGCAGACAGATATAACAGCGGCGCATCGAGTGCGGCTCCGGCCTTTTTCAAACACTCAGTGGCCGCCCACACTCTGGTGAGCGAGGCCGCCCCATCTTCGTTAGTGTTGCGCGCAATCAATCCGGCCAGAGCAAAACGGTTGTCGCCCAACAATTCGTGCCAGACCGTCTCGGAGCGGTTCGACACCAGCTCAATGTCACAACCGATAACGCCATCGCCAGCCGCCGCCAGGGTGAAGTCGCCGCAGTGCGAGGCCGAAACCTGACGGCTCAAGGGCACTTCAGGTTTACCATCACGTCGCCTGAAAACCGGCAGGCTCTCGCCGAGCGCCAGACGAATCGCGCTCTCGCTCCGCTCCGCCCGTGGCTCATCGCACCGCTTACGCCGGAGCGCAATTGACACGTTCGCACCGGCAATCAACTCCTGGACACGGCGCTCGATGTATGGCGCGAGAAGCGATTCCGGCCACAGCTTGCGCGGCGCAGCATCATTTACGAGGCGCAGGCGTAAGCCGTCCCAACGTTCGTGTACCGTTCCATCAGCAGTCAGCAACTGCACGTCGTAGGTGAAGAGATTGCCAGCGCGCTTCACCTCTTGCGCATGAACGAAGAAAGGACCGGGCGATGGCGCGGTCGAGCACAGGGAGATGCGGTCTGCTCCGATGGGCAGCAGCGTCGCGTAAGGAATGCAGGCTTGAATCACGTGGATGGCAGCATCGCGGCGGGCCGGATTTCCGAGCAACATTCGGGCGGGCAGATACGGACCGAACCAAGACAACTCTTCATCCGATGTCAGCTCCGCAAGGCATTCGGTGGCTCTCAGCAGCCGGTAATTACTCAACCGCCGAAAGCGTCCGCCATGAAACAGGATGTCGCCGTACAGGTCGCGCGCAGGGTCGAGCGGAAGAGGCTCTCTGGCCGCCGCCGTTGCGCCCGCTTCATTGAAAGTCAGCGCTAACGCCGTCTGCGTCTCTGGCGGTGTCCCGTCAAAACGGCAGGTCGCCTTGAAGTGGTCAAGTTGAAAAGCCGTCTCAACGCTTCTGAGCGCGACTTCGACGACTCCCGGCTCGCGCACGAGAGCAGCCAGGCGAATCGTCAACGGAGAGCTTCTCAGAACGACGACGGGTTGAGAGAAGAAGACGTTTTCAAAGCTCGTCGGCGGAGAGCTGCCGTCGCACAGCGCCGTCGCGGCTTGCGCCATCGCTTCGAGTCCGACGACCGCAGGCAGCAGCCGTTCGCCTTGCAACTGGTGATCGTTTAAGTAGAGATCAGTGTCCGCCGATAAATCCACATCAACTACTAGCTCAATGCCCGGATAGTAAACTCTGGGCCTTTCAAGAAAGCGGATGAAAGGCAGTTCCCGCGGCTCGAGCTGGAAAGTCTGCATCTCACGATAGCGCCCCGCGACGATGACCGGCACCGTCGGCAGCCGCGCGCCGATCAATTGATGGAACAGGCGGACGCCTTTGTCGGGCGGAATCGGGATGATGCCTTGTTGCGTGAGCACATCCATGCTGGCCAGTCGTTCGCCCATCCCGACGCCGGACCAGACTGACCACTCCAAAGCGATGCAACGACAGTTCGGATGCGCGGCCTGCCATTGCTCTGCCAGCCGTGTCAGCCACTCATTCGCCAATCCGTAGTCAGCTTCACCCGGCAAACCCGTGCGCGCAATGATTGACCCGAACGTGATGAACAGGCGCAGCCGCTCAGGATTGACAGCCGCCAGCAGATTGCGCGCACCTTTCACTTTCACTCCAAGCGTGCGCTGGAACGACTCTTCTTGATGAGTGGCGAGCAACTGCGGACTATTGCGCGCAGCGCCGTGCAGGATGGCCGTCACCACGCCGAACTCTTTCTCGATCTGCGCGACTGCGGCGCAGACCGCCTGTTCATCCGTAATGTCAACGGAAAAATATTTGAAACTGATACCGGCTGCTTCCATCCGCGCGAGGTTGTTGGAGAGTTCGGCATCCATCTCCGGCAGGGCTTGACCGATCAGCGCGAGACGCGCTCCGGTAGCCTTCGCCAGTGAGAGAGCACACTCGGCGGTGATACCCTTTCCTCCGCCGGTAACGACGAGCACGTCGTCTGCGTTGAGCGGTTGCTCATCGGACATTTCCGTCGCGGGCAGATAACGCCAGACGGGTTCGCGCCGCCGTCCCGTCCCGTCGTAATAGACTTCGGAATAACGAGTCGCATTGAGAGCTTCAGCGATGATCCACTGCGTCGCCGCTGGATGATCCGGCGGCACATCCACGACCGAGGTGATGACCTCCGGCATTTCCAGTTGCAGGGTGCGAGCGAAGCTGGCCGCGCCCCCTCCGTGCTGTACGAGCACGAAGCGTGCATTCTCCCGATCTTCCGCAATCGCCCGCACGCCCTCCAGCAGGAGAGCGATGTGCCGCTCGTCTGGCTCGCGCGGCAGACAGACCACAACGCCCTTGCCCTCTCCGCAATCTATGAGGGCCTGCCGCAGCGTCTCGGAGAGCGGGTGCGCTTGAGGAGCGACGATCTGCCACGTTCCCTTAACGGCTGAAGGCTTCCGCAGCGGCAGAGGACGCTCAATCAACTCGACGGTAAAAGGGCGAATCCATGAATCAACGCCCGCGGGCGTCTCTTCGCACTGCGACGACGACGAAAGGCCGCTCCGCCTCTGCTCATCCAATTCGTCGGCGACTTCCCTGATTGTCGCATCGGCGAAATCTGTAGGCGCGGCGGGGCGCGGCAGCTCGAGTCGTCGCGCCGCCTCGGCAACGAGTTGGCTAACGGTGATTGAGTTCAGGTGCAGGTCGCTCAACAGCCGCTGGTTGTCCTTGATGACTGCCGGAGGTATTTCGCAACGGGCGGCGACGAGTTCGATGACGAGTTCCAGCGTGGAAGCGTTTGACGCATTGAGCGGCGGGAGCGCCGCATGGGGCGTCGCGCTCTCATCGTCAGCCGTCGCGTGAGGCTCGGCCTCCGTCGCTCTCGTTTCGTCAACAAGCGGCGCCAGTTCACACGGATTGACAAAGAATCGCGGTCGCCAGTCGAGATTGAAAGGTCTGACGAAGCGCCCGGCGAACAAGGCTCCGTGATTCACTTTACTCCCCAGCGCGAAGGCCGCACCGGTCGCGGACAAAAGCCCTTCGAGTGAAGTTCCTCCAGCATCGAGCGAGATGACCGGCGTGTCGCTCATGCCGGCTATGAGCCGGCCCAACACAACGCCGGGGCCGACCTCCAGCCATAAGTCAACTCCCTCATCATTAGCTCCGGCAACTGCATCCATGAATAACACGGGCGCGGTGATTTGCCGGTGAAGCAAGGCTCGCAAATCTGTTTGCGTCGAGAGGCGCTCTCCGGTGATGGTTGAGATGATGGCGCGCCGCACAGAGTTAAATTCTTCGTGTAACAGATGCTCGGCCAGCACGGGCACAGCCGCCGCGACCAATGGCGAATGAAAGGCATGTGAGACGGAGAGCTTGACCGCAGACAAATTCCTTGCACGTGCCCGCGCCAACACCGTTTCGACCGCCGTCTGTTCTCCTGAGAGAATTGTTTGAACTGGAGAATTGACGCCGGCGACGACAACCCGGTCGCCGTTAATCAGCGCTTCGGCCTCGGAGCGTCCGGCGCCGATGCTTGCCATCGCGCCCGCGATGCCGTTGACTGCCGCCATTGCCTGCCCGCGCACGCGCGCGATGCGTAAGAGTGCCGACTCTACGAGAGCGCCTGCCCAGTGGAGGGCCGTCAGTTCGCCGAGGCTGTGGCCGACGGCCAGCGAGGCGCGGATGTCCAGATGGTCGAGCACATGCAAAGCAGCCAGTGACGCGGTGACGATGGCGGGCTGTGCCGCCTCTGTCGCAATCCCATCGCGGGAGGTCACAAGACAGGCCCGGCTGTAGAGTTCCCTGACAGTTTCAAAACGACCGCGCAGCGCTCCTCCATCGAAGTGCGCGGGAGAGCCTTGTCCGGGAAACAGAAAGCCTATGCGCGGTATCGTCGTCGCGCGGCTGAAGAAGACGCCCCCCTGCGTGTCAAGGCGTGTCATCGTTTCCTCCGCGATGTACGACCTCAACTTGTCCAGCCGCGTTGACAGCTCCGCCGGACTCGCTGCGACGACGGCAGCACGCACTTTGCAATTGCTCGTCTGGCTGCGCTCCAGTTGCGCTGCCAGGTCCGCCAGTTCCGCACGCGAGAGCCTTGCCGCGAACGTCAACAAATGCTCTACCTGCCGCCGTAGTTCATCAACGTCACTGCCAGCCAACAGGAATAGCTCACTGTCCTGATGGGAAGAAAGGAGCGATTTTTCTCGATTGCTGAATGTGTTATGCCGGGGAGCGTGGCTACCTTCGACGACGACGTGAACGTTGATTCCGCCGAAGCCCATCGCGCTGACACCGGCGCGGCGCGGTTTTTCGTCGGGCCAGCGTGCGCCCTCTCTCAGTGTCATGAGCGCGGGCGACTCGCCGCGCAGCTCAAGGTGTGGCTCGTCGCATCCGGTTGTCGGCGGGAGGACTCCGGCGTTGACAGCCAATGTCGCTTTGATGAGTCCGGCCACACCTGCCGCCGCTTTCGTATGACCGATGTTAGCTTTGATTGAGCCAATGGCAGCAGGAGCAACTGAGGTCGCGGCCTGACGGCGAGTCTGTGACAGCGCCCTTAACTCGGTAGTGTCGCCGACGCCTGTGCCCGTGCCGTGTCCCTCGAAGTAGGCGACCGTCTCGATGCCGAAGCCGGCGCGATGATAGGCACGTTGCAAGGCAAGGGTTTGTCCCTCAACCTCTGGCCGCGTGATGCCGCCGTGTCCGTCAGAAGAAATGCCCCACCCCCTGAGCGCCCCATAGATGCGTCTTGCTTGCGCGAGCGCGTCTGCACTGCGCATTAACACCACGAAGCCGCAGCCCTCCCCCGGCCAGAAACCGTTGGAGCGCGCATCGTAAACACGCATCTGCTCGGAAGCCAGCGCGCCTGCCTTGGCAAAGCCGACCAACTCGAACGGGTCTATGCTCAGATCAACGCCGCCGGCGAGCGCCACATCAACGTCTCCAGCGGCCAGCGCCGAACAGGCATTGGCGACTGCCAGCAGCGATGAGGCACAAGCGCCATCAATCGTATACCCGCCGCCTTTGAGGTCGAAGTGGTTGCAGATACGCCCGGCGATGGTGTTCGAGAGACCGCCCGCCAACGTTTCTTCGTTGGTAGCAGGGAAGGGTTCTTTGTAAGCTGCTTCGAGTTTCTTCAGGAAAGCCGCTCGCCGCTCAACCGGCCACTGCTCGTCAATCAGCGAGGCTTCGACCACACGGCGGACATAAGGCCAGCGCAACCGCATCACATTGGCGCGCGAAAACTCGCCCGTCAGAGTATTGCCTAAAAAGACAGCAGTGGTCTCCAGCGGCAAGCCTTCACCATTGCTGAAGCCACCGTCATTGAACGCCTGAGCGGCGATGTCGAGCGCCAGCCAGTGAGCCAGGTCTGCCGCGCGATAGGTTTCGCCCGCCACACGAAAGCCCACCCGATCAAATTCATAGCCCTCAATGACGGCGGCCTCTGCCGAGTAGAAGCTATCCGGAGTCGCCCGGTTGGATGATAGATAGTCTTCCAATCGCAAGCGCTCCGGCGGAATGCGTCTGAAGGCACGACGCTGCGACAGCACGTTCTCCCACAGTTCAAAGGGCGAGCGCGCATCCGGGTAACGACAGGCCATGCCGACTATCGCTATCGAAGAGATCATCGCTCAAACCTCCGTCGCAATCGCCGGTGTCTGTACAGTTACCATCTTGGTTCTTCTTTGAGCGACCCACGCCAACACGTAGAGACCTATTCCTCGCACTGTGCAGACAATCGTTAAAGCGAAGAACAACCCGAAGACAATATGGGTCGCGAGCAAGATTCCGTAAACAACTGCCACGCCCGCTCCGAAAGCGATTTGCGACTTCTTACTGAAGGGTGTCGTGGCCGGGTCCGTCACCATGTAAAAGGTGTAGAGTAGAAACGCCAGTCCCGTCATCGGCAGCAACGCCGCGCTCAGTAGCGTACCGAACAACACAGACCTGACGGCGGCCTGTAGGACGAAGCCGCCGAGCCAGGCAGCAATCAACGGGAGACGATGCGTGAATCGCGCGTTGAGGAAAGTGCCTGTGCAGACGATGATCGCAGGCAGCAGCCAGTCGCCAATCCCGTCCAGATTCTCGGTGAACTGGTAGGGCGGCGCGATACCCACCCAACTGAACAACAATAACGTGATCGTGATGCCGAAGTTGGAGGGATTGTAAAAGTGCCTCACCCCTTTACCGACCGGAGCGCGGAGAATCGCTTTCGAGCCAATGGCGACAGCCGTCGCAAACGCCACCACCCAGAGACGGTCATTGGCATAGAGCAACATGGCGACGGCGAGCGCAGTGATGTGCGCCGGGAGAAAGAAATCAACAGCTTGTCTAAACCCACCCACAAAGAACAGGCTGCGTCCTGTGCTCCACGCGCCGAGCAGCTCAAGCAGAAATTCAAGGCCGTAAGCGGTGGCGAGCGCGACCAACGGCTGCGCCCATGACTGCTCGAAACCCAGAACGGTATGGCCCAAGATATTGAGGATCGTGATTGCAACCGCGAAACGTCGTAACCCACCCAGGCGACTCGTGTCGGCCCACTTATTCGTTATCATGGAGGCTCCTTTCCGGCTGGCCCAGGATGATTGTGTGCCAACCCGGCGACAGTTGAAATGTTTGCTGGTGTACTTTGCCGCTCGCATCTCGCCAGTTGACCTCGACCGGCAACTTCACGCCGGGAGCGACCTCGCCGAGGCCGAAATGCACGTCAGGGCTGCGCTTGCCTGAATGGCCGTTGCCGCCATCAACCTGACTGACGAGTCGCCGTTTGTCCGGCAGATGAACCGACACCGAAGCGCCGATGGCGGCCCGTCCCAGCAGATTGCCGGGGGGATGTCCGCTCAGGACTTGCGTCGGCCCTGCAACTTCTTTCAGAGGCGGCAACCGGAGATGTAGGCCGAGGAAGGCTCCGCTGCGAGGGCTGTCGTTGAGGAAGAAGGTTGAAGTATCCCATTGATTAGCGACGGCGTAATCGAGAAGCCCGTCACCATTGACGTCCGCCACAGCGATGCCTCGACTGACCCGCTTTGCATCAAGTCCTAACTCCGGCGCAAGGTCATAGAAACGACCATCCGACGCGCGAACAAAGAACGGATTGTGATTGTGATCGCTGAGGGCGTCGCCCGGCTGGAATCGGTGCCAGCTTTGCGGATGCTCGAGCAACTGATCGTTGCCCATTGCCAGCTCATGCAATTCGGGCCAACGGTTTGTCTCCCCTTTCAAAAAGCCGACTGCCTGGAGCGCCTCGCAGCTTCCGTCATTGTTGAAATCACCGAACTTGGTGTCCCACCCCCACCCGCTTCGCGACAGGCCCAGCGCTTCACTCTGGTCAACATAAGGCGCAATGCCCTCCTTCATGCGCGCTGTTTCACCCGTGCTGAGAAAAACAAAATGGCTCTCTTCGAGCGCATAATCAGCGGCGATGTTGCTGACGTAGATGTCCAGCAGTCCATCGTTGTTCAGGTCGCTGAAATCCACGCCCATGCCTTTGAAGCCATCACGACCAATCACTTTCGAGTTCGGCGTCGTCAGCGTCTTGATTCCGTTGAGGACGACAAAGCGCAATTCACCCGGACGAGATCGGTTATGCAGCAAGCGATCAGGCCCGAAGTCGTTGGCAAAATAGACCTCCGGCAGAAAGTCTCCGTCGAGGTCAGCCGCACCCACGGCCAGCGTCCAACCATGCGTGAAGTGGTCCTTCTCAGCGGGCGAACCCTCGACATAATCTTCAACCACCCTGAAGCTCACTGTCGGCTCAGCCCCTTCAGTGGCGCTTTCCCAATGCAGTATGCGACTGCGACCGCCGTTGAAAGCTCGCGTCATCGAGTGCTGGAGTTCCTCCTTGGTAGTCGCGCTGGTATCAAGGATGCGCGCGCCGTCTTGGTAGTAGTTGCCGACCACCATGTCCAGATGGCCGTCGCCGTCAAGGTCGGCCAGCGTGGCCGCTCCGGTGTACCATCGGTCGCCGCCCGTCACCATCTCCTGCGGCTTATAGCTTTCGTTTGAGAGGGGCAGACTCTTCAGCTCTCCCCGCTGGCGAGCGAGAAAGACGAGCGGAGTGCGCCCCCAGTAGTAAACGACGATGTCCGTTAATCCATCTTCGTTGAGATCGCTCGGCAAACAACCCATCGGAGCCATCGTGGCCGCGTTATAAAGTGCGCCGGCATCGAGCACAAAAGGCTCGTAGCGCATGACCGTGCTCGGTGCGGGCGCGATAGTGATGCTGTCGGTTCGCGGGTCTATGTGACAGACATCGTTTGCCAGGCCGTCACCGTCGAGGTCATTCAGAGCAACAGACGCGCCGGTGGCTGAAACCCACGACACGATGTGTTGCAGGCTCGGATTGACCTCCCTATGTGAACGCGGAGAGTGACTCGGCACTTCATGCAGCGGCAACTCCCTGAAGCGAAATTTGCCGGCCAGCTTACTGCGCTCGGTGGTAGAAAGGCTCGGCTGTTGGGCCAGCACGTAGAACGCGACGGCAATGCCCATGGCGACGAAACGTGTAATATTCTGGCGAATGAAATTTGCCATTAGCTTCATGAGCTGGCGACCTCCTGAATGAAGTGGGATTGAATCCTCTCCCGCCAGATTTCGTATGCGGGAACGTCTCCATCCTCCGGCAAAAGTTGCAGCATGACATCCGTGACCTGTGCAGCATCTTCAGCCGAAAGATTGCAGAGGACTTGACAGGCCATTTCAGTCTCGACAGTCGCATTGGCGGCTCGCTGACGAGTCTTCGCGGCGAAGGCTGCGCCCTGGGCAAGTTCCGCTTTATAAGCTCCGGCAACCGCGCGTAGCTGCTCGACAGCCGCCCGTTCAACTCCTCCGGCATACGTACAGGCGAGACCCACGCCGCTCCACAGGTCTGCGTGAAGCTGACATGGCAGAAGAGCAATGGCGGCAGGGATGCGGCTTACTTCAGCGCCCTCTATGAACCACAGACTGCGTCCCAGCCCCTGGGCGAAAGCATGTTGAGCGTAGCCCTGAAGGTCGTTAAGACGCTCGGGTTTCTGCAAGTAACGATGCCAGTGAAAATAGCCTTCGTGGAAACCATACCCGTCCAGAGCCAACCAACGGAGCAGCGGATCGAGATGCGCCGTCGCGCGTTCGGCATTCCTGCGCAGCCACGGGAGGCGCGCGATGACCCACCCCACCCCAACATGAATCATGTATGCGTGCTGTGCGCCAACACCATTCAGAAACGCTTGCAGCCGACCGCGCCTCCACGGCGAGAGATGGTCCAACAGAGCTAGTCCCATCGCAGCCCCTTCGTAGGCAAAACCACAGAAGTCCCTGCCAGTAGTATTCAGACGTAAGGCCAACGCTTCGGGAACTTCATCATTGAGCGCTGCGTGATAGCCCTGCAAAAAGGTTCGACCTATCCGCTCAAGCCGGCGCGTCGCCTCAAGTCCGCTGTTATTAAATCCGCGACGAACAAAAGTCGCTTCCTCAAACGAAATGCTGAGCATCCGTTTTCTGACCCTGGCCAGAGGCCAGTTGAAAGTGAAACGCGGAACTGACAATGATTTACTCATAAACACCTGCTGATTCAGGAAAACTGCAAGGCGACATTTTTGTAAAACTCTTTTGCGCGGCTGTTATCCGAGACTGTCGGTGATAACTTTGAGACGCGAGTTTTCCAGCTTCGTGTAATTCGGACGAGCCTCTGAGAAGTCCCGGCAGGTGATAAAGTCTGGGAATGAGAAGCGACTGTAATTTAGCAATTACACGATCGAGTATCTTAACTGGCGGCGCACTACAGTGGTTGTAAACCGCAGTGCGTCTCCATGTCTTCAAAGCTATGGGTAGTGGAGGGGAGCAAAGAAAGGGTTGATGAAAAACTAGATTGATACCGACGCTTTGCGGAAGATGGGGGAAGGGATAGCGCATAAACGTAAATCCGGTCGCTCACAGGTTGAGTTACCGCGACATTTTGCGCTAGAATGCAGGCTGCTTGGCGACGCACCTTCAGGCGCAAAGTGCCGAGGGTTGTGTTGTCATAAAGCTCCGCCCTACTTGCAGGTAGAAGCGGAGCTTTTATTTTGGATGATTACCTCACTTCAACTTTACCACCCTTTAAATTGTCTTGTGGCCTTACATGAGGAACGGTTATCCTATTCTGGATATTATCCAGAAACGATTAATGCCATATCGTAGGAGGTCTATGAACCTCCTTATTTTAACCGGGCAAGAGAACCAGCGTGGGGACGACATCACCTCACGGTGTATTCAATAATGGGGACGAACAATAGAACTTAAGCTGTGAAAAGTCAATAGCAAATATTTTTGCTATTGACAATAGGTCCATAACTGTACCCCCTTTTCTCCCATCATGATTCTCGGCAAAATCGTCAAGCGTCAGACATAACTACAGGGCCGAAGTAGAGGGCTAAGAGGCTTTGTTTACATACGCCTAGAAATGTTTCGTTATACCAAACGACAGGGCATCAAGCCTGCTCCGTGACACTTCCCATTATCGTTCACGTCGTAGCCCCCAAAATATTTGTAACGCATCATCGCGCGATACTCGTGCTCCTGCGCCTCTTCCCGTGAATCGGCTTCGTGAGCCGCGTGCGGCGCGCCTCGACGGGTTCAAGCACGCGCCTATTTGTGAAAGCCGCCACCTGTAATTTCAGATGCTAATTAAAAGTTTTGATCTGAGATTGCTGTACTTTATCAACTGACAATGACTAGAGTCTGAGCTTCATCAGGATCATATTCCTCGGCTGAGATGCGAACCTCGACACTATGACCAAGACGATTTAAGATGCTCAACAGCCGATCAACTGAGAATCCCGCAAGGCGTCCACGCAAAAGATTGGACACTTTCGGTTGATCCAGACCCACCGCCTCGGCCGCTTCCGTTTGCGTCCATTCTTTCTCTTCAATGAAGCGGCGAATCTGCACCGCCAGTTGCGCCTTGAGCCGAGCAACTCCGTTCTAACGTCCCGCATACGGCATAGGCAACGTCGCGCGCCCTTGCCTGGCACGACTTCCATTCCAGTTCCGAAACAGAGAGAGCAAGCGACTGGCTCAGCAATATTTGAGACGCGCGGCTGCTGAGAGGTCTCTTCTTCAGTTTCGGGAACTACAACTAATCTTTGGGCACTTGAGCTGACTGTCACTGTTGAGTCCTCCTCTCACTTCCCTTCTCTGTTGTTGGCAGAGAGTAAAGCATGTGCATGATCGCGCACCCGCGGGGCATCCTCCGGCAGCAAATATCCACCGGACTCAACGCTCATCTCTGACAGTGTAAGATCAATGGACTGTCCCTTAGTCTCAAACATGGCAACGCAGGCCCCGGCTAGATCAGCAATTTCAGCGTCTGTGAGCGGGTGTGGCTCAGGCGGGACGTAGACGCTGCGCCCGACTTCAGCGTGCGCGCGCGAGATCTTTGCAGATTCGCTGATGACGCCGTGCTTCCTGAGCACGTTATAAGCTTCGTGCTGTGCCACTCGTGCAGCTTTCGGTAGTCCCTTGTTCTCCAGCCACTCGCGGGTTCGCTCATGCTCGCGTGCAGCAGCATTCCGGGCAGCAGTCTGCATCGCCGGCTCCAGCTCAGCCTTCAGTCGAGTGACGATCTCGTCCAGTGCGAGCACGCCCGGCGTTTGTGCCATCGTGCTGCATGGCCTCGTGCTGGAAAGTTGGTTGGCTGATGTGTGCCGGGTCGGGTCGGAAGATATTTTATCCACCGTCTTGCTATCCGCGCCGTTTTGTGGCGCGCGGGAATTAATATCTGTCTCTAAAGTTTCTAGAACAGCGAAGCTGTCATTAAAGGCTGCTTCATTTGGTGAAGTACGAGGAGCACCGGATGAAGCTTGAACGAGACGTAAAATTTTTTGGCCTGCCTCGGGCTTATGAGCGATGGATGAAGCGGCGCGGTTGATAAAGATGCGTATCCCGACACCGTTCTTGCCGGCGTAGTAGCCGATGATGGCCTGCTCGCTCATCCAAGTGAGAGCCTTGCGCGCTGTGGCCGACGCCACGCCTGCCAACTCGACGAGCTGCTCCCAGGCCGTCTGCCACTTCCCTTCCCTTTCACAGCCAGTGAACCTGAGTACCCCGTCACGCTCCCATAGCTCGACCGGAGCATTGATCAGGCACAGATAAATCTTACTCATCTGTGAGGTCACTCGCGTGGCTTCTTCCGAGATGAGTGCATTTATCACTTCACAGTCTATTTGACGGAAGTTGGTACGATACTCTTGAGAACCGAGTTGTGTGCGCCGGACGAAG
>CAZEZJ010000053.1:5857-18872 GCA_964516695.1 uncultured Blastocatellaceae bacterium | reverse complement strand
TGAAGTTTCAGAGTTATCAACACCGAGCAGCCCAACAACTCATTCGACCCGATTGCTCGATAAACGTCAGCGAGAAAACATTACTCAACCGCAAGCAGTTCCGGTGTTGCTCAAGCAGCCGGTCAATCAGTTTTTTTGAGACCAACAATTTGGAGGCGTGTGATGATTGATAACATTCCGAATTTTATTCTCAGGCCCGTCTTGGGGCTAGCGGAGAGATGGTCTTGGCTGGGCAAGAAAATCAATGTGCTGGCTGTCAACAGTCTCATCAACTCATGCCGTCACAGACCACATCCTTGGAGCACGGCGCACAACTATGTCTCTTGGACTTCTCTGACAGACCAACGATGGAGCGCTCGCCACTTACCCGCCAAGCCCATCCCGCCGGATGCCCCGCTGCCCGAGAATCTCATCGGGCTTTTCAAACAACAGGCCGGAAAGCAGCGCCTCAGTAATAAGTCCACCTGCCTATTTCCGGCTTTTGCGCAATATCTGACAGACGGTTTTATCCGCACGCGAATGCCGGACACAAGCGCAGGGGAAACGGATGCCGTGCGGCGGCAAAATACATCTAATCATCAGATTGATTTATGCACGCTCTATGGGCGCGTGCCTCAACAAACCGACGCGTTGCGTGTCAAGGATGAAGCCGCGGGAAAGCGCGGGCGGCTCAAATCACAATTCATTAATGATGAAGAGTATGCGCCTTTTCTTTTCGCGGGCGAACAGGTTAAGCCGGAGTTTGAAATACTCGACTACCCGCTTGGGCTAGCCAGAATTTTATCCGCGACGCCCGACCCCGTGGGCTTACGCGCGAGCATCTTTGCGTTTGGCGGCGACCGTGCAAACGCCGCTCCGCACGTCGCTATGGTGAACACGCTGCTGCTGCGCGAGCACAATCGTCTCGCTGCTGAGATTGAGCGCCAGCATCCCGAATGGGACAACGAGCGTGTCTTTCAGACCACAAGAAATACCGTTATCGTGTTGTTCCTTAAAATCGTCGTCGAAGAATATATCAACCACATCTCTCCGTCGTTTCGTTTCCGCACGGACCCGCCGATGGCTTGGGATGCGCCGTGGAACAAAACAAACTGGATGACGACGGAATTCAGCTTGCTCTATCGCTGGCACTCGCTGATTCCTGAGACGATTACTTGGAATGGCACGCCCCGACCCGTCTTTTTGACCCTGATGAACAATCAATTATTGCTGGAAGGGGGCTTGGCGCGCGCTTTTTCTGATATGAGCGCTCAAGCGGCTGGGGAGTTGGGAGCATTCAACACGATTGATGCTCTGCTCCATTTAGAAATGGATGCCATCAAGCAGGGCCGTCTCTGTGAACTGGCATCTTACAGTGATTATCGCGACTACGTTTCGCTGCCGCGCCCCACAGACTTCACGGACATCTCCAAAAACCCGCAAGTTATAGAGTTTCTCAGAGGCGCATACAAGAGCGTGGATGACATAGATTTTTACGTCGGGCTATTTGCGGAAGACCCGGTCAAGAATTCGCCGCTTCCTCCTTTGCTGCTGCGGATGGTGGCTGTCGATGCTTTCTCCCAAGCGCTGACAAACCCCTTGCTCTCCAAGTCTGTGTTTAATGCCGAGACCTTCTCGGAACCAGGGTGGGAAGCCATCCACAACACGAAATCGCTGCGCGACGTTTTGGAGCGCAACATTCCAGGGACAATTGCCAATGCACGAATTAGCATGACCCTGAGCGATTGGAAACCCAGGTAGCGAGAGGTTAAACTTGTTCCGCAAGCAATGGCCTCCGAACCTGTATCCATGAACAACCTGCCGCGTCAGACGCTCTCGCGCATCATCGCTGAACACGGTCGCGGCATCTGCGACGCGCCGAAACGCGTCGAAGCGTTGCTGCGCGATTTATGCGGCGCGCACCGGCGCGAAATCAACATCATCACGGGTGCGCTTGAAGAGCGCGTCGCGGCAGATTTAATCGCGGCGGGCAACTCCGTGCCGCGCGACGTATTGCTGGCTCGCCTCGCGGCGCGCCTGCGCGATAACCTCGCGTACACGCCGGAAGCCGCGCGCTGGGGAGTTGAAACTTGGGCGGTAGCGCTCGGAATCATATCCGAAGCAGAACTTCAAACCCGCGCGCGAACGGAAGCGGCGGAAGCTAGCCGCAGCACCGCGCCGCCGCCTGTTCGAGAGCCGCAACCGCCAGCGGCAAATCCGGCGAGCGCCAGCCCGCAAGCACCTCGCCCGCAACGCGGAACGACCGCCGCACCTCGGCAGCCAACAGCGCAATCCTCAAAGACGAGTCGGCCGCCAATGGCCCGACCGCCAACGCGCGTGCAGTACAGAACGACGCCGCTGCCGCCGAACGCAACTACGCCGTATTTGTCTCAGCAGGACGACTCGCTCTTGCTTCCGTTACCGCACAGGTCGCGGCGTGGTCTATCGCTGCGCGGTTGTCTCATCGTCGTCATGTTAGCCATCGTCCTCATCATCGCCGCCGTCTTTGTCGTTCCGGCTGTCATCTTGCTCCTGCGAGAGGAACAAGCGCGTCCAAGCATTAACGAACCGCGCATCAGGTGATGTTCCTAACGCGCGGCAGGCAATCGAGCGCGCGGCCAGCTTATTCGTCTTGCTTGAGTAAGTAATACCCCACTTCAATTTTCGTGGTCTCTCACGTTCTGCATTTCCCGCATCTTACGTTGATGGTGTATCCTGCATCGTAATTTCCGAAAAACATTTGATTAACAACCAAACTCGCTAACGAGGGGGGACATTCAATTATGAGCAGACGACCGGGCGGCGAACTCGCTTCGCGTCCACTTCACTTCATCTGGATTGCCGACGCATCCGGCTCCATGCAGCAGGACGGCAAAATTCAGGCTTTGAACAACGCGATTCGCGAAGCCATCCCGCACATGAAAAAGGTCGCGGATGATAACCCGAATGCGCAAGTCTTGGTGCGCGCCGTTAAGTTTTCCGATGGCGCGCAGTGGCACATCTCGCAGCCGACGCCGGTTGCCGATTTCGCTTGGAACGACCTTCCGGCGGAAGGCGAAACCGACATGGGCAAAGCGCTCTCGCTGGTTGCCGAGCAACTCAAGATGCCGCCGATGTCCGAGCGCGCTCTGCCGCCCGTGCTCGTGCTCATCTCCGACGGGCAACCCACAGATGATTTCGACAAAGGCTTGAAAGACTTGCTCGACCAACCTTGGGGCAAGAAGGCTGTGCGCATCGCGATTTCTATCGGGCAAGATGCCGACGCTGAAGTGCTGCAAAAATTCATCGCGCATCCTGAGATGAAACCGCTCGCGGCGAATTCTCCCGAAGCGCTCGTCAAACACATCAAATGGGCTTCGACCGCCGTGCTGAAATCCGCGTCGTCGCCTGCCGCAGGCGGCACGGACCATCCTGCCGCGTCGCCCGCCGCCGCAGGTTCGCCCGTCGGCGTGCCAGCACCTGGCGCGACTACTCCTGACCCGAACGCCGCCGCGACGACAAACACCGCGCCAACTGCGGGCGCTGCCGTGCCGACTGCGATTGATCCGGCAGACGACCAAAATACAATTGACGACGTTTGGTAAAGGACAGTCGCATGACGGACATGACGGAAACCGAGTCCGCACGCCCTGCTGCGAATCAAGCGGAGGCGAATGCGGCCCACGCGGCGTCAACAACAAAGGCCAGCAATCCTGCGTCGTCGTCAAACGAGTCTCAGGCGCAGCCAGCGGAAGCGGCGTCTGAGACTCGTGTTGACCCTTTGGCCCAACCCGCGCCCGTTAATGAAGCGCTCATCGCGGCCCGTGCTGAAGCGGAATGGCGCGTGATTGGCGAGACGGTGCCCGGCGCGTCGCACCTGCGCGCGGGCATCCCGAACCAAGACGCAATCCTGTACGTTCGCCAGTCAAGCGCGCGGCTGCCCTTAATCGTCTCTATCTCCGACGGTCACGGCAGCAACAAGTGTTTCCGCAGCAATCGCGGCTCGCGCTTCGCCGTGCGCATCGGCGCTGACCTGCTCGACGAACTCATCAACGGCAGACACGCCGCGCTCCCGCCCGCCGAGATTGAAAGCAAGGTGCGCGAAAGTCTGCCCGCCGAGTTTATCAAGCGTTGGCGCGCGGCGGTCGAGGCTGACTTGAAGCGCGAGCCGTTCAGGACAGAAGAGTTTGCGCGGATGGTCGAGAAGGATGGCGAAGGCGCTCGCCGCCTCGTCGAGGCTAATTCCCTTCTGGCCTACGGCGCGACCTCGCTCTCGTTCCTTCTGACACCAACCTACGCGCTCTACCTCCAACTCGGAGATGGCGAAATGGTCACGGTCTCCGAACAAGGAGAGATAGGGTTCCCCTTGCCTGAAGACACGCGCTTGCTCGCGAATGAAACCACGTCGCTCTGCCTGGACAAGGCAGCAGATGACTTTCGCTTTGCCGTTCATCCGCATGACGCGGGAGACTTGCCCGCACTTATCCTGATGACGACCGATGGCTACTACAATTCGTTTTCAACGACCGCGGGCTTTCATCAAGTCGGCAGCGACTTGATTCAGATGCTACGCGAGGCAGACGGCTTCGACACGGTCAACCGCAGCATCAAAGGCTGGCTCGAAGAAGCGACCGCGGCTGGCAGCGGCGACGATTGCACGCTCGCCATCATCTGCCGCATGGACGCGCTCAAAGCAACCTCCTCATCAAATAACGCGGCCTCAACAACCGCGCCGCCTAACGCGCCGCCGGACACCGCATCGTCGCCAGCTTCTTCGTCGCAAAGCACAGAACCCCTTGCACCTGACGCGACCGCCGCACCAACGCCCGCCGCTTCGCATGAACAATCTGCCACGCCAAAAACTGATTGAAATCGTGCGCCGTCACGGGCGCGAGATTATCGCCGCACCAAGGCGTTGCGAAGGCTTGATGCGCGACAACTTCCCCGCCCATCGTCGCGAAATCGCTGTGCTCACGAGCGCGCTCGAAGAACGCGTCCCCGCGGAGTTGCTCGCCTCCGGCAAAAGCCGTATGCCTAAGGGCGCGCTGCTCGCCCGGCTCGCCGCACGCCTCCACAATGATGTCGCGATGGAAGCGAGCGCCGCGCGCTGGACAGTTCACACATGGGCGCTGGCCCTCGACATCATCACGCCCGGCGAACTCGACACGCTCGAACGCGGGGACGCGCAAGCCCTCTCGCCGGAAGCAAAACAAGCGCCGCAAAAACAGGAATCACAAGCGCCGCTCGCCAACGCAACAACGCAGCCGGTAGCACTTGTCAATCCTGCGGCGGCGACGCACGCCAGTCCGGCGAGTTTCTCTTCGTCGCCTCAGGGCGCGTCGTTTGTCGTCGCCATGGACGGCAGCGGCGATTTTCTGTCGCTCACAGAGGCTATCCGGCGCTCTCCGGCAGGCTCGCGTCTGCTCGTGCGCCCGGGCATTTACAACGAAGGTCTCGTGATAGACAAACCGCTCGAAATCGTTGGCGACGGCGCGCTTGAAAAAATTATTCTGCGTGCGACTATCTCCAGTTGCATCGTGATGCAGACGGATGCCGCGACAATTCGCAATCTAACTTTGCGCGGGCAAGCACGCAGCGGCGGCGTCAACGACGACGGCTTTTTCGCCGTGGACATACCGCACGGGCGTCTGCTGCTTGAAGGGTGCGACATCAGTTCCGACTCGCTCGCCTGCGTCGCGATTCACAACCCGACCGCCGCGCCCTTGATTCGCGCTTGCCGCATACATCATGGCGTTGACTCAGGCGTTTTCGCCTTCGACGGCGCGCAAGGTGTCCTCGAAGCGTGCGACATCTCCGAGAACGCAAACGTCGGTGTCGCCATCACGGGCGGCGCGAGCACCATCGTTCGCGATTGCCACATACACCACGGCTCTGACGCCGGAATCGTTGTCTGGAATCGCGCGGCAAACATCATCGAGGGTTGCGACATTTACGCGAACCGTCGCGCAGGCGTGGGCATCAGCGATGAGGGCGTCGCCACCTTGCGCCGCTGTCGCATTCACGACGGGGAGAATACAGGCATCTTCACGCACCGCGACGGGCGGGCGATTGTTGAAGCCTGCAACATCTACGCCCATGCCGCGCCGGAAGTCTCCATAACGGACGGCGGCGACGCGCGCCTGCTTAACTGTCAGATTCACGACGGGCAATCTCACGGCGTCTTCGTTCACGACGCGGGCCGCGCGCTGCTTGAAGCGTGCGACATTTTTCGCAACAGCGATTCGGGTTTGTACGTTGACGCGAATGGCGTCGCGACAGCGCGTGCGTGCCGCATCAACGGCAACGGCCACGTCGGCGTCAATTGCCAAGCGGGCAGCGTGGTCGAACTTGAAGGTTGCGACTTAACACAAAACCGCGTCGCCGCGCGGGAAACTAACTACGGCTCGCAGCTTGTGAGCCGCAACAACCGTTTCTAAGGGGGAAGCCGGATGGAAGGTCAACAAATTTTACGCGAGGGTCAAACGGTGCGCGCGGAGCCGTCAGGCATGACGTGCACGGCGGAGAAACTGCTCGGCGCGGGCGGCCAGGGCGAAGTCTATAAAGCTAGCCTCGGCGGTGAAGCGGTCGCGCTCAAGTGGTTCTTCCCACAGATGTCAACCGCCGAACAGCGCGCCGCCATCGAGTTGCTCGTCAGAAAAGGCGCGCCGAGCGAGCATTTCCTGTGGCCCATCGAACTCGCGGTTGACGAACAAGTCGAAGGCTTCGGCTACGTGATGGGCCTGCGGCCATCGCGCTTCAAGAACATCGTCGACTTGATGAAGCGGCGCATCGAACCGACGTTTCGCGCGCTCGCGACCGCCGGATTTCACCTCGCGCACAACTATCTTTTGCTTCACACGCAAGGCTTCTGCTACCGCGACATCTCTTTCGGCAACGCCTTCTTCGACCCCGACACGGGCGACGTGTTGATTTGCGATTGCGATAATGTCGCACCCGATGGCAAGGGTGTGCTCGGCGTCCTCGGCACGCCGCGTTTCATGGCTCCTGAAGTCGTGTTAGGCACGGCTGTCCCGAGCACACAGACGGATTTGTTCTCGCTCGCCGTCCTCATCTTCTACATGCTGACCGTCTCGCACCCGCTCGAAGGCAAAAAGGAGACGGAAATCAAATGCCTAGACCTTCCGGCGATGAACAAGCTTTACGGCAGCGAACCTATCTTCATCTATGACCCTGCGGACGAATCGAACCGCCCCGTGCCCGGCATCCACGACAATGCGCTGGCCTTCTGGCGCATCTACCCGCAATTCTTGCGCGACACTTTTACGCGCGCCTTCACCGAAGGGATTCGCTCGCCTTTGCACGGTCGCGTGCGCGAAAGCGAATGGCGCGCGCAGATGATTCGCCTTCGCGATTCCATCATCTACTGCTCACACTGCGGGCTGGAAAATTTCTACGACGCCGACCGCCTGCGAGCCACGCATGGCAACCCCGGCTTATGCTGGTCGTGTGCCGTGCAACTCATCTTGCCGCCGCGCATCCGCATCGGAAATCAAGTCGTGATGCTCAACCACGACACGCAGCTTTTTCCTCATCACACGGACGATGACCGGCTCTACGATTTTTCCAGCCCCGCCGCCGCCGTTACGCGTCATCCGGCAAACCCTGGCATCTGGGGTCTCAAAAATCTCACGGCCAACAAGTGGGTCGTCACGACCGCAGACGGCGAGGTGCGCGATGTCGAACCGCAGCGCAACGTGACGCTCGCCGTCAAAACCCGCATCCAGTTCGGCCGGGCCGAAGGCGAAATCCGCGTTTAGACGTTCTGAACTCTTTTGAGCTGCTTAACTACTCCAGACGACAAGCTTGCTGGCCGCCGGCCAGCTTGAGAAACTTGGAAGGTGTCGCCGGATGCAAAACGAATCGTCTTAACTTAATCTGTCAGCGCGGCTCCGGCCATCGCCATGAAGATGTTGCTCTCACTATTAAATCCGAAGCGATGCTCAAGAAATATTCTGATGAGTTCTTTTTGCGGGTCAATCCAAACGATAGCGCCGAAGGCCCCATTGTGTCCGAAGCTGCCCGCAGAAGTCAGTGGAAAATCGCTCGCGGGGTCGCCGCTCAAGCCCCAGCCCAGCCCTTGATATGCTGGCCGCCCTGTCACCGCAGATTTGATATTGAGCGTGTGATTTTTCGTCATCGTTTCCACAGACATGCGGGAGAGAATCCGTTTGCCCTTGAAGCTCCCGCCGTTAAGCATCATCTGGCACAGCGCAGCCAAGTCTGGCGCAGTTGAATACATCCCAAACTCCGGCCCAGGATATTTGGCCCTCCGGCTGTCAGCCTCAAGCTCTTTCCATCTATTGAGCTGGCCGTTTTGCAGCCTGTAGATTGCTGCAACCCGATGCTCTTTTTCAGCCGGAATAAAGAAGAAGCTGTCTTTCATACCGAGTGGCTCAAAGATGCGCTCTGCTATAAATTGCTCGTAGGGTTTGCCCGAAACCACTTCGATGATGCGTCCCAGGATTGCAAACCCGCCGCTCATGTACCGAAACTGCGAGCCGGGTTCAAACTCAGGCTCTTGCTTTGACAAGAACGTCACGTAATCAGCCAACGTCCGATTCCGCTTGATTGCTATTTCCTCGCTTTCGGGCAGGCGATAAAGCGGCAGTCCAGCCGTATGCGTCAGCAAGTGATGAATTCTGATAGGAGCAGTTGGGCCTTGCGTCTTGCCGGTCGCTTTAAACTCTGGAAGATATTTTCCCACAGGGTCGTTTAGTGCGAGCCGGCCTTCCTCCATCAAAATCATAATGCCAATCGCAGTGATGGGTTTCGTCACAGACCTGATATCGAAAATGGTGTCCGTGCGCACCGGCTTTTTACTTTCCAAGTCTTGATAGCCGACGGCTTCGAGGCTGACCACCTCGCCACGACGCGCCACCAACATGACCGCCCCCGCGACGCTTTCCTGCTCGACGAATGATTTTATCCGCACGGGAATGCTGGCCAAACGTTTACGGTCAATCCCCAGCTTTGATAGCTGCTGATTTTGAGCGCTCGCCATAGACAGCAATATGATTACTATGACGAGCGTTGTCGTGCAGAGTTTCCGGCAGAAGGTGGTTCTTAGCATGTTGTCATTTCACCTGCGCTGACGAGATTTCTTTCATCACAGGAAACATCTTTACCAGTAAATACTGAATCACACCCCGCTTGATTTAGACTTCAAGCCCGATTGAGCGCATCAATTCAAGCGCGTTGCTTCTACGCACCACGCCGGGGCGCAGCAGATAGTCGAAGCTCATCTTTCCCCCTTCAAGTTGGTCCTCGAAATGGACGTTTGCCGCACGCGGAGCAAGCTCTTCGGCAATGTGCGCCAGAGCCAGGTCGTGGGTCGTGACCAGCCCGACGGCACCGCGCTTGATGAGGCCGCGCACCACGCCTTCGGCCCCGATGCGGCGGTCATGCGAGTTAGTCCCGTGTAGAATCTCGTCAAGCAGAAAGAGCACCGGAAGCTCGCCCTTCGTTAGCTCCACGATTTGGCGCAGGCGCGTAATCTCCGCGTAGAAGCGCGAGGCTCCGGCTTGGAGTGAATCCTGAATGCGAATCGAGGCTCCCAACTGAAGCGGCGAGAGGCGCAAACGGCGCGCGCGGACGGGCGCACCAGCGAGCGCCAGCACCGTATTGGTTCCCACCGTGCGCAGCAGCGTGCTCTTGCCGGACATATTCGAACCGCTGACGACCAGCACGCGTTCCAGTTTATCTGAGAGGCGCAGGTCTGTGCGCACGTTGCGCGCTTCAGGAATCAACGGATGGCCGAGTCCTTCGCCCTCAAAGAGCGCGCCACGCTCTACGAGTTCGGGAAAAGGGTCGTGCGGATGCTCGTAAGCATAGCCCGCCAAAGAACCGAGAGCCTCAAGCTCACCGACGGCGGCCAGCCAGCGAGCCACCGCGGGGCCTGAGCTTTGTCGCCATTTTTCGATGCTGATGGCAAACTGCAAGGGCCAGAGCAAGAGGAAAGCAAGAGGCGCAAAAATCATGTTGCGCCGTGCGTCTAACAAATCAATCAAGTGATTGAGCCTGGCGATTTGTCTTGACGGAGCCAAGCCTTCGACATCCAGCGCCGCGCGCAACTCGACCAGACGCGGACTCTTGAATTGCTCGCGCTCAAGACGGCTCAACACTTCGGAAAGCAGCGTCAGGTCGCGGCCCGGACCATCAACGGCGCTGATGACGTGGTTGACCGCACCTTGCACGCGGAAGGCGAAAACTCTTCCCAGAATGAACGCCACTAGAAACGGAATCCACCCAAACCCAACGGCCCACAGGATAAGCGTCAACACTGCGAGCAGCGCCAGCACTATTGCGCTCACGCGCAGGAAGCGCGAGATATGCCACGGCGGGGCGCTGGCCCACGCGACGAGCGCCTGCGCATCTTCGCCGGAGCGGACACCTTCTCCGAGCAGCGCCAAATCTTCGCGCAAATCAAGCAGCGGGCGAAGCTCGACCACTGCTGCCTGACGCGCACGCACCACCTGAGGCTCCGCGGGCTGAAGCAACCAATGAGCAAGCGTCTCTTCGCCAACGCGCGTGCGCGCAATCGAAAGCAGTTCAAAGAGCGAGCCGCGACCGAACAAATCCAGGTCTTCGGCATACGGGTGAGAGGCGTTGATAAAGCGCTCGCCCGTTTCTCCTCTTCCGGCCCAGCGGTCATCGAGCCTGTCCAATCCTTGTTCATAAAGGGCTGCCGCGCGCTCCGAGCGACGCCGCGCTTGACTAATGCGCGCCTGCGCTTCAGCCAAGGCCAAGAAGACAACTAACGGAGGCAGCAGCCACCAGATAGCCAATCCTTGAATGACGAGCCAAGCCAGCACAATTCCGGCGGCCAGCGCGGCCAGGCGCAGGATTCCGACCTTGCGAAAGCGCTGCATGTGTCGCGCCGCTTCCGCGCGGCGCTCTTCGCGCCGGCGCGTATATTCAGTTCTCGGTTCTGCCGTCTCAGTTATCATCAATTCGTTTAAGTGAATAACCTTTGCCTCATTCATTCTGACAACTCAAACCATCCGCCCAAAGTTCACTCTCAAGCGCGGTTCGGATAGCCGGCCGCACAACAAAAACGGCCAACGGTACAACAAAAACGGCCTACACTTGAAACCGTCACGCTATTGACAGTTAACGACATCAGGACTACAGTTCTCGCATTCAACTCAGCGTCGTCAACGTGCGACTCGCACTCTTCTGTTAGTCTCACGCTTTCGATTTCACATTAACTCGGTGACAAGCTAATGCAGCCTGCGCCCGCCATCTCTTGCCTTTACAAAGCGGCTTTGCCTGCACACGGGCCAAGCGTGATACGGAAGATTGTTTAGGACTTCGGACGAACGCCTGGCCAATAGCGCTCGGCACGTTCTGGTCTAACTGTCGTTGCAGTAGAAGCCAGGGAAGAGAGTAAGCAATGCGCTGCGAGTTTGCCTAGTTAATATTTCAAGTTCATTGAAGGCTACAAATGAGGTCAACCATGCGACACCATACACGTCTGCTCGTCCTTTGTCTCACTCTTACGCTGGCTCTCTCAATCGTCGCGCTGCGCGCTGCCAGTAGTGCGCCCGCCGCTCTTCAGAGCTACTCTAACATCACGCCCACGGACTTAGTGAACGCGACAAATAATGGCCCCACCATCACGGCCACCGCTAACGGCGGAAATGGACGCTCGACGCAGGCGATTGCTGCCGGCAATGGCGGGATGCGCTTCACCAACACTCAACCGACGTGTTGTGTGCCCGTCAGGGCCGGACTGCAATTCGGCTCTTGGAACGGGACGGCTGATGATATTGATTTTCGTTGGTCGACCTACGGCGATTATGCCTTTGCCATGACCACTCAAACAGGCGGCGCGGTTTATTCGCAGGCAGTTGCGCTTGGCGACATCTTGGAAGTGCGCATCGTCGGCACTTCCATCGTCTGGTATGTCAATGGAAGCTCCGTCTGGACGGAGAGCAGCCTAACCATCGGTTATCCCATCAAGGCCGCAGCCAACATCTATTCCAGCGGCGACTCGGTTTCAACCATTCAGATTGATGCCGGCAACACTCCCCCGCCGCCGACTCGCAACTACTCCAATATCACGCCCACGAATTTAGTGAATGCAACGAACAGCGGCCCGACTATCACGGCGACGGCTAACGGCGGAAACGGGCGCTCTACCCAGTCACTTCCTTCGGGCGACGGCGGGATGCGCTTCACTAATACACAGCCAACGTGCTGCGTGCCCGTCAGAGCCGGATTGCAATTCGGAACTTGGAATGGCACGGCTGATGATATTGATTTCCGCTGGTCTACCTATGGGGATTATGCCTTCGCCATGACCACCCAAACGGGCGGCGCCGTTTATTCGCAGCCAGTTGCCCTCAACGATATTCTGGAAGTACGCATCGTCGGCACTTCCATCGTCTGGTACGTCGACGAGACGCCAGTACATACTGAGACCACTCTGACCATCGGTTATCCCATCAAGGCGGCGGCCAATATCTATTCGAGCGGCGATTCGGTCTCGACCATTCAGATTGATGTCGGTAACAATCTGCCTCTCGCCGCACCTTCGGCAGTGAGCGTGACGGCGACGACCACAACTTCTGTGACGCTCGGTTGGACCAACAATGGCGGCTCACGCACGGGCACCCGCGTTTATCGTAAACAGCTTGCGACGACCGGACTATCTACGTCCGGCACCTACACGCTGGTCACGACGACAGCCTCCAGCGCCACGTCCTATGCCAACACGGGCTTGAGCGCGAATGAAAACTACGTCTTCGAAATTTGCAGCACCGACGGCACAACCGAACTCTGCGCGCCGCCCTTGAACGGCACGACCGCTTACGCCGGAACCGTCAATAACTACAAGACAGACCATACGGCGACCACCGAACCCGCGCTCAAGAAACTGCCCCTGAAGGGCGGCAAGTGGTTTGATGAAGCCTACGGCACGGAGATTATGCGCGTGACGGACGATACGGATTGGGCCATCTACGGCCTCGGCACTTACTATTCCATCTGGCCGACTTTTAACTGCGACAACACTTATCTGCTGGCCCGGCAGGGC
>CAZEZJ010000053.1:4172-5847 GCA_964516695.1 uncultured Blastocatellaceae bacterium | reverse complement strand
TGTATCTTATCGGATGGGACGCGACCAATTTTCGACGGACGACGCCGACGGCAACGCTCTTGCCCTCCTCTACTCCAACCGGAAGAGGCATCGTCTGGGAAGATGCTTTCTGGTCCACCGTCAATCCTAATCTGCTCTACGTGCATGATGCAGAGCAATTAACAACTCAGCAAATCTGGGAGTACAACGTCTCGACGCTCACCTTCACCAATGGCTCCACCCCCTTGCACACCTTTAGTCTGCTGAGCGGGCAAAGCGCCTCGCTCTACTTGCAGCAGTTGAGCGACGATTCCGATATTTTCATGTACAACTTCCGGCAATCAGCCACCGGCTCGGCAGTTGTCGAATACGTCGTTTGGAAGCGTTCGACCAACACCGTGCTCAGGCAGCAAAACCTCGCCGCGCTGGGGCTTGAAGCTACAGTTGACGGCAATCCGATGGCTGGCTTCAACGAAGTCAGAATCGACAAGAGCGGGCAGTATGCCTGGATTATTCTGACCGTTCGCCAGAGCAATGGGCAATCGGGCCAGCGAGTCCAGAATATCGCGACGGGCGCAATCACCACTTTTGATCGCCCGTCTGACCACAACTTCAGTATGAGCCACGGCCATCAGGGAAACGGGTTCGCGGTTGGCGAAGATGCTTCCACCCCGTCGTTTCAGATTAGGCGGTTCAATAATTTCAGCAAGTACGTCAACCCATTCATGTTTACAGACGCTAGCGGCGCTACGTTCTACCCCGGCGGCTCGCACGGCGCGATGAGCAGCACCAACGACGATTGGATAACCAATTCGTCTTACACCGACACCGTTAACGGCTCGCCCTCGCCCGCCTTCAATAACGAGGTTTGGCAACTGGCAAACGACGGGTCAGGACGCATTCGTCGTCTGGTCCAGCATCGTTCGATTTATAATCCGTCTAGCGGGGATTACTACACCAACGGATACTGGGGAGTGCCGAAGCAAACCATCTCGCGCGACGGGAAATTCGTCGCCTTCACCTCCAACTGGGGCAACAGCGGGCGCACAGACCTCTTCGTGGCAAAAATCACGCCCGCCCCAACTGGCCTCGGCATTACGCCGCGTGCTCAGGACACATTCAACTACTACACAGCCGCCTCTTCGGGCATCGGCACAACCATCGCCGGACATGCCGCTGACGTTGGCGGCACATGGGCGCTGCATCCGAGTTATTCGTCCTCCAGTCCGGTTGTTTCCGGCTACACTGTTGTCAGCTTCGCCGCGCGCGGCACGGCGACGGGCCACGCGCTCACGCTGCTCAACACGGCGGTTCCGGTCTCCGATTACAAGGTGATGACGATTTGCTCACGGATAGGCAAAGTAGGGACTGGCAACATGAGATGCGGCGCGGCGGCGCGCTTCTCCAATCCTACCAATACGGGTTTGATTGCCAGTTGGAAAGAATCCGGCTTTGTGAAGCTTGACCAGTACGTCAACGGTAGCGCTACCGAGCTTGGCTCCTACGCGCTGGCTGCTGACGACTATAAAACTCACCAAATCACGCTCCAAGTCTCAGGCACGACCGTCACCGTCTGGGTTGATGGCGTCGCGCGCATTACGGCGACGACTTCCATCACGGGAGCGGGCTTGGCCGGATTTATCACGGGTGAGAATACGACGGACGGAGTTAACGGAACATACGTCAGAGACTTCTT
>CAZEZJ010000053.1:0-4162 GCA_964516695.1 uncultured Blastocatellaceae bacterium | reverse complement strand
GCCGGAAAGCATCTTGCATGGCGCGACGAGTTTTCGCTCAGTTGCGCTCTGTGATTCCGGTCGGCATATGAGCTGTCGGGCGCGGCGAATAATCTGGGACAAGTAGCAGTTGAGTTACTTGTCCCGGGGCGCTCGTTCGATTGCGCATCAAGCGGCGGAGACTTTAGCCTTACGGCGCGGGAGCGGGACTGTTGTTGCCCATGTCGAGGATGACTTTCCACGTTCCGTCGCGCTGTTTTTTCCAGACGGTCATATATTTGCCGTAACGAATTTGCGGTTTGCCGTCCTTGTCCGTGAATCTGGTTTCCGCAGTTCCGTAGGTGTAGCCCATGTCGCCGGATTTTGAAACTTCAGCCCGCAGCGGTTTCCACACGAGCGTGTAGCCTTCGCCCAGATATTTGACGATAGCATCTCTGCCCGTCACCGGATGACCGTTGTGCGGCAGCAACACGGAGTCTTCGGCAAAGTAAGCGGCAAACGCCGCCGCCGGGCCTTTCAACTCGGAAAGTTTGGCGAAATCAACTTCCGTTTGAAAGAGCCGCGCTTCCTCTTTATTAAGTTTCTTCTGCGCCGGAACAACCGCGCACCAGACGAAAAGCACAAACAAGCAACAAACAAACCTTTTCATCATTTCACCTCATTCCTCACAATTAATGATGCCCGCAAAGAAAGCTGGCTGGCTAGCCGTGCGTTTTAATAAACTCTAACGTTCGCTTAATAATCTCGCGCGTCCTTTCGTTGTCGTCGAGAACATCGAAGCCGTGCTGCCCTGTCGGGTGATTGCTGAAATCAATCGCCGCGTTTTTGGCTACAGCCGCTTGTACGAAGCGGTCAACGCCGCCGTTCAAATCAACATCCAGACCCGCTCTGGCAACAAACATTGGCGGCAATTTGTTTTTGCTGACGCTTAAATTGTGAAGCGGCGAAAATTGATTCAAGGTTTCATCCGCGATTGAGGCGGGAATCTTTTTGCGTAAGTCTTGCAAGTCAAGCACAGCATAGTAAGAAATCAGGCAGCGGATAAAGGGCTGCGGCTCGCGCAACGATTGACTGAGAAAAAGACCGCCGCCGGAGAATGCCCATAACGTGATTCGGTCTTTATCGATGCCGAGCTTTTCGGCGTTGCCGCGAACATAAGCCACAAGGTCACTGACATCGCTTTGCGGCTCGCCCAAATTATTCCAACTATAAAAGCGATGATTGAAGGTGACGCCGACGAAACCGGAAGCGGCGGCGAGTTGCCCGTAGGAAACGTAAACGCCCCACTCTTTAGGTTTAGTCAGCAGATTCGGCGGCAGCAACCCGCCGTGAATAAAAATGACGGCGGGCAGGCGGGCGCTAGCTTTCGCACCGGCTGGCGAATAAACGTCCGCCTTCAACTCGACAGCGGCGGCGCGTTTATAAACGACATCTTTTTTTACTTTGACCTGCTCCATTTTGGGAAGAGTGTAAAAGACTCTTTCCAGCGCCACCTGCTTTATCCACGGCGGGTCTTCCAATTTATCGCTCTGTTGTGATTGCTGCGCGATGCCTTGCGAGCCGTAGGTAAAGGCCAGCAGTAGCATCAAGGTTAGTATGTTCTTGCACCTCATGTTCGTTGCTCTCCACATAGTTCGTTTATTCCAATTCTCTCCGCGAGAGTTAAACTCTCGTCTACGCAGACGCATCAGGCTCGATGAATTGTTCGTTGACGCCTCGCTTTGAAACGCGCCGCATCCGATAGCTTAGATAGCCAAGCACAGGCACAAACAGAATCACCGTCGCCAACCCGGGATTATATCCTCGGATTAAGACGGCCCAGACAAAATGAGCGATGACGTTGACAGACTCCAAGATAATCCACACCCAAACCACTGTTCTTGCGCCTTTTCTGGCAGGCCGCACCCAGTAGTGGAAGCAGAGCAATCCGGCGCAGAATAATAAGACATTCGAGATGGCAAAGGCGGGTTTGGCTAGATGTGGAGCATCTTGGTAAATGAGCCTCATCGGAGGAAACTGCTCATAGAACCTAAAGATAAACTCCTCAGCCGAATGTATGGCTTGCAAGCTGATGAGCGAGAGAAAGGCCAATCGAATTTTGCTGTTCATCTTTTAGGTAACTAAACAGAAGGCACCGAACGCACGCATTAACTCGCCGGGGAATCACACGCGAATGTCGCCTAAGTTACCAATGAAAAGCAAGCTCGTGACGGTCTGTTTGATTGAGCTATCAGACATCGCCCGTCGGCATGATGCCCGCGCCCTCGACCATCAGGATTATCGTCCGCTCAGGTGCGCGCGGGCGATGCATGACTCCTTTCGGGACGACAAAACCCTGTCGCGGCGCTAGCTCCACCGTGCGGCCTTCCAAGTCTATGAGAAATTGCCCTTCCAACACATAGAAAAACTCATCCTCATCATCGTGCTTATGCCAGTGGTACTCGCCGTGAACGATGCCGAGGCGAACGACCGAATCATTGACACGGCAGAGCGTCTGGTTGTACCAGCGGTCGGTGCAGGCCGCGACCAAGCTTGGCACGTCCACTATCTCCATTGGGCTGTAGAGGACGTTGAGATGCGTCACGTAAGGATAGCTCTCTTGTGGCTCCATCATGCTTCTCTCCCTTCAGGCCGTGCAAATGATTAACACACGAATCAGAGCCGTCGCTCTCAACCTTGATTCAAGTTGACGACGACAGGCAAGCTCATCCCACGCTTCACGCAAACGTTTTGTTGGGCGGCGCTTCGCCTTACGGCTTACGCGCAAATATGTATGCGCGCCGGCTCGGAAACTCCACCTCAGGATAGGGGTCTCTCTCAATCACTTCCTGTAGCTCAAACCCGGCCGCTTGAAGATGCGCTTTCATCTCTCCGGTTTCAAAAAAGATAAAATCTAAAGACACCTCTTTGCCCCACCATTCATCTTTGTGAACAATCTCTTGCCCAATATGAAATGTGAGCAACAATATTCCGCCCGGGCGTAGCACTCGCTTCAACTCCTGCAAAGCTTGCTTCAATGCTGGCCGGGCAACATGAATGATGGAGTAGAAAGCTGCTATTGCTCCATAAGAGTTGTCGTCCACTTCGGTGAGCGCCAGCATGTTACCTTGCCGGAAGGGAATACCTGGATGCAGCCGTTGCGCCCGCTCAACCATGCCGTGTGATAAATCGACGCCACAGGTCTTCACGCCATTGTCGAATAAATAGCCGGCTACCTGTCCGGGGCCACAGCCCATGTCGCAGATGATGCCCAGACCACCAACTTTTTCCGTCAACCAATCGAGCATCTTACGGTCAAATGGCTTCTTGTCCATTTCATCGCGAAACTGCTCGGCATAATCTTCCGCCACACGGTCATAACTGCCTTGGACATCATCATTCATCAGTTCTGTCTCTAAACTTTTATCCGTCCGCGCTGAAATTCCCCCAAACATCCTTGCTCTAGTTGCTGGAAAAACTTTTAATTGGGATTGATTTTCTCAATCTCTTTGTCAATCAACGGGAAGATGCGCTGTCGAATCTTGAACACCATCGAATCAGCTTGCCTCACATCGTCTTCGAGGCGGATGCGGATTTGAGCAGTTTGATTCAGTAGGCTTTCAAATCCCTTGCGCTCATTTTCCAACACACGGCGTCGAGCGTCACGTATCTCAACGGTGCGGGTTGAGCCAAGCAGCGTCATTGTGCGCTCGATGTTTTCGGGGCGCATGTCTTCTTCAATCTGCACCAGACGGCTTCTCAAAGAAGTTTCTTTTTCGATTAATTCGAGAAGCTGTTTTCGCAAGATTTCGGCGCGTTGTTCGGCACGAGTTAAAATATCTAAGTTGAACGCAATGCGATTCTGTTTTTCGTCCGCCGACCCGCCTTGGTTTGTGCCTGACGCCGAAACTTTTTCGCTTATCTCGCGCAAACGGCTGTTCAAGGTTTGCAGCGACTTTCGCAGCAGCCCGATTTCGTTTGCCACGATGTCTATTGAATTTGCGTTCGGCGGAAGGGTTGACGATTGTTCTGGAGCGGGAGGCGTCGAATTTGTTTGGCGGCGTTCAGGGGTTTGAGCAAATGAAGAGACGCATGGGAGCAGCACGATGCAAAACGCAATCGGAAGAAATCTTACTTGCATTGTCATTGGTGGAGTCCTTTTTGTCTGACAGTTCCGAAATGACCATTATCACGCTTTATTATG
>CAZEZJ010000052.1:16810-18958 GCA_964516695.1 uncultured Blastocatellaceae bacterium | reverse complement strand
ATCCGTGACGATTAATCAGGGCGCGATGATGATTGTCTGATTGTCTTCGTCAGACATTGCCAATCGCTTCGGCTGAACACATTGCAGCCTGCATAGCCAAACTCAAATTTTCGGGGCGAACGATGAATTGGGTGATAACTAACAACAGGCAGTTTTTCAAAGGAGAATATTAATGCCGGGTTTTTTGCTTCATGTTGGCGCGACCGTTTTGTGTGCGCACGCCGGACAGGCGCAGCCGACGGTGCCTAATCCGCGCGTGCTCGTGAACGGTCAACCGACGGTCACGATTGCGTGTCCCTACGTTATCGCCGGTTGCGCGTTGCCGCCGCCGCCCGCGGCCAATGGCCCATGCGTGACCGCTCAGTTTGTGACGGCCGCTACGCGCATCACTTCAAACGGGCAGCCGCTGCTTTTAATTGACAGTCAAGCGCTGTGTGTTCCGACAGGCACGCCGCTGTTGCCCATCGTCACGCAGGTTAGGGTCACGGGAATGTGAGCGTGGAAGATGAACGTGGATTTTCCTTATCACTACGACGGGCGCGGCCACACCGCCGAGGCGGACGACGACAACCATATCCGCGACCTCATCGAGCAAGTGCTGTTTACTGCGCCCGGCGAGCGCGTCAATCGTCCGACCTTCGGCTGCGGGCTGCTGCAACTTGTCTTTGCGCCCAACTCTGACGAGTTGGCAGCCGCGACGCAGTATCTAGTGCAGGGCGCTTTGCAGCAATGGCTCGGAGAGTTGATTCAGGTCGAAGACGTGTTGGTCTTAAGCGATGATTCCTCTTTGCGCGTCACGGTGCAATACATTGTCCGGCGCACGCAGGAGCGCGTGTTGGCCCAATTCGCGCGGGGAGGCAATGGGGGCCTATGATTTACTTCTGCTGCGATGAAGCGCGCCGCAACGCCGTCAAACGTCATGCGACCTTGAACGGCATTGATTTCCTAGACGTGCTCGACAATCCTGCCGATTCATTTGAGAAGCGGCAGCGCACGCTGCACGTCCATTTTCTCAAAGACATCATGGGAGCGCCGCCCGAGCTTGTGCTCTCGGCTGCCAACATAACCCTCGAAGGCGGCGAACGCATCCGCAACATCGCGGTCACTAACGTCACGGTCGCGCCCGGCGGCCAGAACAACGTGCTCGCCGTCGAAGTCTCGCGGCCCGGCGATTTCTCCACCTACACGCTGCGCCTCGTCTCCATAGACCATCCTGAAAAACCGCCCGCGGGCGTTGACCTCATTCTTTCGGCGGTTGATTTCTCTTTCAAGGTGGCGTGTGAAAGCAAGTTTGATTGCAGGCAGGACGACGTGTGCCCGCCCGCGGAATTGACAGCGCCGGAGATTAACTATCTGGCGAAAGACTACGCGAGCTTTCGCCAGTTGATGCTGGACCGCATGTCGGCGTTGATGCCCGGGTGGAAAGAGCGCAACGCCGCGGACCTGGGCATCGCGCTCGTCGAACTACTCGCTTACGCTGGCGATTATTTGAGCTACCGGCAGGACGCCATCGCGACGGAAGCCTATCTCGGCACGGCGCGTCGCCGCATCTCCGTGCGCCGTCACGCGCGCCTCGTTGATTACCACATGCATGATGGCTCGAACGCGCGTGCATGGGTGCAGGTGCGCGTCAGCGCCAACGTCTCGAAGCTTCCCAAGGGGACGCAAATCTTTTCGCGTCTCGTGAATCAAGCGACATTGATAAGGCCGCCCGCGCTTTCGCCTCCCTCCATGCCGGCGGATTACGAGAAGGCCATCAACGCACGCCCCATCATCTTTGAGACGATGCACGATGCAAAGCTTTTCGCCGCGCACAACGAGATGAACTTTTACACTTGGGGCGACGAGCGTTGCTGCCTCCCGAAGGGTGCCACGCGCGCCAGCCTCGTCAACAGCAATGACAAACTAAAGAATCTGAAAGCGGGCGACGTTCTCATCCTCTTTGAAGCGAGAAACCCCGAGAACGGAAACGCGGAGGAAGCGAACCCCGCGCATCGCCATGCCGTGCGCCTGACGCGCATTACGCCGGCGAGCGACCCGCTCTATCTTGAACAAGACGGCATCACCCGCCAGCGCGTTCTCAACATCGAGTGGGCCAACGAGGATGCTTTACCGTTTCCACTCTGTTTGTGGGACGTGAGCGTTCGT
>CAZEZJ010000052.1:16298-16800 GCA_964516695.1 uncultured Blastocatellaceae bacterium | reverse complement strand
GCCAGCGTCGCGCTGGGCAATATCGTGCTCGCGGACCACGGCGAGACCATCGTGGGCGAAGCGCTCGGCACTGTGCCCGAACCAATCGCTGCGCTCGACAAAGCGAGCGCGCAGCAAGCCAATGGCTTCTGTTCGGAAAAGACTACAGCGCCAACGCCCCCGCGCTTTCGTCCTCAACTGCAACAGATGCCCGTCACCTTCGCCGCCGCTTTCGACCCGCTGAAGCCGCTGCCGAGCGCGACCGCCGTTATCCGCTGGCCCGTCGAAGATTTTTTGCCGGAAGTGACGCTCACCGGCAAGTTTGAGAATGTCACTAACGATTGGAAGCCGCAGCGCGACTTGCTGGGCAGCAGCGCTGACAAAAGAGAGTTTGTCGTCGAAGTCGAAACAAACGGCACGGCGACGATTCGCTTCGGTGATGACCGCTTCGGCTCGCGTCCTGCATCCGGCACGAGTTTTCGGGCGACGTATCGCGTCGGCAACGGCACCAGCGGCAACGTCG
>CAZEZJ010000052.1:10938-16288 GCA_964516695.1 uncultured Blastocatellaceae bacterium | reverse complement strand
ACATTGTCAGCAGCGAAGCGGCCATCGAGAAAGTCAGCAATCCTCTACCTGCGCAGGGCGGTTTGGAGCCGGAGACGATTGAGCGCGTCAGGCAGAATGCGCCGAGCGCGTTTCGCCGGCAGGAGCGCGCCGTCACGCCAGCCGACTATGCGGAAGTCGCAGCGCGTCACGGCGGTCTACAACGCGCCGCCGCGACGTTTCGCTGGACCGGAAGCTGGCGCACAGTTTTTCTCACCGTTGACCGCTTGGGCGGCGCAGAGGTTAATGATGCCTTCGAGCGTGAGATGCGCGCCTTTCTCGAACGCTTCCGCATGGCGGGCCACGACCTGGAGATTGATGGGCCGCGCTACGTCTCGCTGGAGGTCGAGATGATGGTCTGCGTCAAGCCCGGCTATTTCCGCAGCGATGTGCGTAAGGCGCTGCTGGAAATCTTCAGCAACCGTAAATCTGCGGACGGCAGGCTCGGTGTCTTTCATCCAGATAATTTCACGTTCGGACAGCCCGTTTTTCTTAGTCGTCTGTATGCCGCCGCGCAATCGGTGGAGGGCGTCGCTTCCGTCGAGATTACGAAGTTTCAGCGGCAGGGCGTTGACAGCCAAGAGGGTCAAGAAACGGGCAAGCTCTTGATGGAGCGGCTGGAGATTGCGCGGCTCGATAATGATCCAAACTTCCCCGACCGCGGCGTCTTTCATTTGAGCTTGAAGGGGGGAAGATGAGCAAGACACTTGACCCAAGCTTGCGCGGACTGAGCGCCTGCGGCTGCTGCGAAGGCATCCATGCGGCCACGCCCGTCGAGATACAAAATCGTCCCGGCCTCTCTGCGATTGCTTATCGCGCCGGCATTCATCCGCAATTCAAACACACGCTCATCGCGCGCCTCTCGGATACAAATCGCCCGTCGCTCGCAAAGCTGACGACGCGCGACAACGACGATTTCTCCATCGCGCTGCTCGACGCCTGGGCAACGGTCGCCGACGTTCTGACTTTCTATCAAGAGCGCATCGCCAATGAATCCTACTTGCGGACGGCGACCGAGCGCTTGTCGTTGCTTGAGTTGGCGCGCTTGATTGGTTATGAACTGCGGCCCGGCGTTGCCGCCAGCACCTATCTGGCTTTCACCATCGAAGACACGCCCGGCGCGTTCGGCCAGGGTTTTGGCACGGGCACAACTGCGCCCAACGCTCCGCCGCAACCGCCGCCGCCCATCACGCTCGGCACGGGCATCAAGGTGCAGAGCGTGCCCGGTCCAGACGAGAAGGCGCAGACCTTCGAGACCGTCGAAGAGATTGAAGCGCGCGCACAGTGGAACGCGCTTTTGCCGCGCACCGCGCAAAAGCAAACGCTCATTTGGAGCATGGATAAGGCGATTCTTCAGGGCGTGGCCACGAATCTCAAGGCGGGCGACCATGTGCTCGTGGTTGATAACAGCAACACGAAATCGCTGAAGACCGTCGTGAAAATCACGATTGATAACGACGCCGAGACGACCCGCCTTGATTTCGTCACGTCGCCGTCCGCCTTGCCGTCATTCACGAGACCCGTCAAAGCGTCGGGCAGCATCAACGATTTTCCGAATAAGGTCGCTTTAAGCGAAACGATAGTCAAACAACTCATCGCGAAAAATTGGAAGACCGAAGACCTCGAAGCTCTCGCCTCGATTCAAGGTTGGTCGCTCGACGACCTCAGCGCCAACATCAAAACGCTGGCGTCGCTTCCGTCCGCCGCCGCCGACAAGGGCGTCTTCGCGCTGCGTCAACGCGCGAGCATCTTCGGCCACAACGCGCCACACTGGACGACATTGCCTCTCTTGATGCGTTATCCGCAGACTTACTACGATAGCAAAGGGAACGTGCTGGGCCAATTAAATCCACCGTTCCCATCGCCCGGGTATGAAGGCCGCACGTTGGCGCTGGAGGCTGGCAGTCCCGGCCCTGCCGGTTCGATTCATCTGGACAGCACGTATCCGACCATCGTTAAGGGAAGCTGGCTGGTTCTCAAAACGCCCATCAGCGGCAGTATTCTGTCGCAAACTTTCAGCGTGACGGATAGCGTCGAAGTGACGCGCAGCGATTTCGCCATCAGCGCGAAAGTTTCGCGCCTCGCGCTGAGTCCGGCGACCTTCGACAACAATTTCAAGATTCGCACCACCACCGTCCTCGGCCAAAGCGAGCAACTTCCGCTGGCAGCATTGCCCATCGTGGATGTCGTCAGAAACGATAGCGTCACGCTCGACGGCGTCTATTTTGGTCTGCGCGCCGGACAGAAAGTTATCCTCACGGGCGAGCGCACGGACATGAGCGGCATCTACGCCAGCGAGACCATGACGCTCAAAGAAATCTTGATTGAAGAGGGCTTCACCGTGCTCATCTTCGATGGCTTTCTCGTCCACACGTACCTGCGCGCAACCGTCAAAATTAACGCTAACGTGGCGCTCGCCACACACGGCGAAACGGCTGTCGAAATTCTCGGCGGCGGCGACGCGAGCCAATCATTCCAGCGCTTCACGCTCCGGCAGCCGCCGCTCACCTACGTCAGTTCCGAGGCTCCGAGCGGTCGCAGCTCGACGCTCGAAGTGCGCGTCAACGATATTCTCTGGACCGAAGTTCCCACCTTCTACGGACACGGGCCGGAAGAACGCATCTACATCACGCGCACGGACGACGACGGCAAGACGACTATCCAGTTTGGCGACGGGAGGACGGGCGCGCGGTTGCCGAGCGGACAGGAAAACGTCTCCGCCACGTATCGTCATGGCGTTGGGTTGGAGGGCCTTGTCAAGCAGGACCAACTGACGCAGTTGATGTCGCGACCGCTCGGATTGAAGGGCGTCACCAATCCGCTACCGAGCGCGGGCGCAGCCGATGCGGAAGAGCGCGAAGATGCGCGCACAAACGCGCCGCTCACAATTCTGACTCTTGACCGCATCGTCTCCTTGCGCGACTACGAGGATTTCGTCCGCGCCTTTGCGGGCGTCGGCAAGTCTCTGGCGACGTGGACGTGGAGCGGCGAGCGGCGCGGCATCTTCGTCACCATCGCTGGCCCGGCGGGCGCTGCCATCTTGAAGACGAGCGACCTCTACAAGAAGCTGCTGGCGGCCATTCTCGCCTCCGGCGACCCCTCCGTGCCGCTCAGCATAGAGCCTTACACGCCCAGACTCTTTCGCCTTAAGGCCAAAGTGAAAGTGCAGCAGCCCGAATACCTGCCGGAAAAAGTTTTGCCCTTAGTCGAGCAAAAGTTGCGCGAGCGCTTTTCATTTGAGGCGCGGGCTTTCGGCCAGACGGTTGCGCTCAGTGAAGTTTTGGAAGTGATGCAGAGCGTGGAGGGCGTTGTCGCGGTTGACGTGGACAAGCTGTACCGTACCGACAAGACGGAGAAGCTCAACATTCGTCTTGAGGCGGCGCTGCCGCAGACCGGCGGAGAACAGGTGGTCGCCGCCGAACTCATCACGCTCGACCCCAGCCCGCTTAACCTGGAGGTGATGCTATGAGTTTTGATGCGGAAAACCTCTACGCGCTCCTGCCCGCCGTCTATCGCATCCGCGACGCGGAACAAGACGAGCCGCTGAAGGCTTTTCTCTCCATCGTCGCTGAACAGATTGCCGTGCTCGAAGAAAACATGGCGCAGCTTTACGACGACCAGTTTATCGAAACGTGCGCCGAATGGGTTGTGCCCTACATCGGTGATTTGGTCGGCACGCGCGGCATCTTCACCTGGGAAGGAGCCGAGTTTAGCCAGCGCGCGCAGGTGGCAAACACGCTTGCCTATCGTCGTCGCAAAGGAACGGCGGCGGTGCTCGAACAGTTGGCCCACGACGTGACGGATTGGGACGCGAGCGTTGTTGAGTATTTCCAACTGCTCGCGACGACGCAGTATCTGAACCACCTGCGTCCAGAAAATCTGGCGTCGCCCGATATGCGGCGCTGGGAGCCGCTTGAGCGCGTCGGCACGCCTTTCGATTCCGTGGCTCATGCGGCGGATGTGCGCCGCCCCTGGAATCGTCGCGGGCGCTACAACATCCCGAACGTCGGCATCTTTCTCTGGCGCATCCAGAGCAATCCGCTGACAGCCACACCCGCCTATAAGGTTGACGAGCGCCGTTATCGTTTCAACCCGCTCGGCCTGGACACGCCGCTCTATAACAAGACCGAGACCGAAAAAGAGATTACGCACCTGGCGCAGCCCATTAACGTGCCAGCGCCGATTAGCCGCCGCGTCCTCAAAGAATATCTGAAAATCTATTACGGCATAGATGAAACGGGCGTGATAACGGGCAGCGGTTCGCGCGGGTTGGTGCGTAGCATCCTGCTCAATGTTGACGACAAGGATATTGATGCCGACGAGACGCTTCCGCAGGACACCAGCCCGCCTCCGGCTCAAGTTTCAGACCTCATCACCGTTTGCGACCTCAGCGACCTTACGGATGGCAGCGGCAACTGGGCGCACATGCCGGATGAAAAGATTGCGATTGACCCCTTGCTTGGCCGCATCGCTTTTCCGCCGGGCAAAGGAATCCCGCAAGGAGAGGTGCGCGTGAGTTTTTACTATGGCTTCAGCGCCGAGATGGGCGGCGGCGAGTACGGTCGCGCGGACACTTTCGATGCCAAGCTGAGTCCGGTCATCTACGTGCAGCGGAATGTCCAGACGATTCAGGGTGCGCTTAACCTTTTGCAAAAGGGCGGGGCTGTCGAAATCTCTAACTATGAGCACTACGGCGAGACGTTGAAGATTAACGTGCCCGCCGGGAAGAAGATTGAACTGCGCGCGGGCGACGAACTGCGCCCCATCGTCGTTCTCCAAAACGATTTTTTAATCACGAGCGCGGAGGAGGGCGTCGTCTCGCTGAACGGTCTCGTCTTTCATAGCGGCGGGACGATTCGCGTGCCCGAGAAGAATGCTGATGGAAGCGATAACGAATTGCGCCTTCTGCGCCTCCAACATTGCACGCTGCTGCCGCCCGGCTCAGTCCCCAGCATCGAAGGCGTCGCGCCGCAGGCCGAAAGACCGCGCCTCTACATCGAAGCGCCGAACGTCGCGGTTGAGATTGACCGTTGCATCGTTGGACCCATTAGCGTAGTTGACGGCGCGCGTGTGCGCATCACTAACAGCATCGTTGACGCGAGCGCAGACACGAGCATCGCGTATGCCGGGGAGAAGACAAATGCCGGCATCGAGTTTAGCGATAAACCGGGAGCGCCGCTTGAGATAGAGAACAGCACCATCATCGGTCGTGTTTACGCGCGCACGCTTGAAGCCTCCAACACAATCTTTTTCTCGGGCAACGGAACTGCCAAAGAATGGCCCACGCCCGTGCGCGCCGAAAGATTACAGGAGGGCTGCGTGCGTTTCTCCT
>CAZEZJ010000052.1:5570-10928 GCA_964516695.1 uncultured Blastocatellaceae bacterium | reverse complement strand
GAATGCCAGCCGAAGATTGGCGACACGCCGAGCCGTATCCGGCGCGTGCGCCCCGTTTTCACGTCGCTGCGCTACGGCGACCCTGGTTATTGCCAGTTGAGCCTGCTCTGCTCGGATGCCATTCGAGAGGGTGCGGACGATGAAGCCGAGATGGGCGCGTTTCATAATCTCTTTCAACCGCAGCGCGAATCTAACCTGCGCGCGCGCCTTGACGAATACCTGCGCTTCGGCCTCGAAGCCGGAATCTTTTATGCGAGTTAACCAGCAAACTTTTGGAGGACTGCGATGAAAGGCGACTTCAGCCGCAACACTTTCAACTCACGGAAGCGCTACAGCGGCGTTCTCATGCAACAGGGTCGCGTGCAATTGGACGCAGACTGGAACGAGCAGCTACAGATTGAGCACTACCGCACAGAGACAGAGGCCGTTGATGTCATCGGTCTCTGCGGAGTGCCCAAGAAGACGGACGGCTTCAAGCTCGAAGTTATTAAAGATGACCTCATCATCTCGCCTGGCCGTATCTACGTTGACGGGCTGCTCTGCGAGCTTGAGTCATCATTTGTGCCCATCAGTTTCGTTCAAGGGCAAGACCAGCAGGCCGTAGTGCCTGCTCTGATAATTGACGAGCGCGCGTTCAAAGCGGGTCAATGGCTCAGAGTTTCTGCCGACGGGCAGGCTCCGAAAATCGTCCGCATCACGGAGACGGATGAAGCGCAGCGTCTCCTCGAGTTAGACCAAAGCATCGCGGCCTATCGCAACCAGCAGAACGCCGGCGTGCAACGCGTCGTCAGCTACACTTCGCAGCCCGATTATCTCACGCCCAAATACGCCACCGCGGCTGACCCCGCCAAAGGCGAACTCTCCAAACTCAAGCTCGACGACGGCACATACTTGGCCTACCTGCATGTCTGGGAAGAACACATCACAGCGCTTGACGACCCGCTGATTCGCGAGACGGCGCTCGGCGGCCCTGACACCACGACGCGCATCAAGAACGTCTGGCAAGTCGAACTGCTGCCCGCCGCGACTATCATTCCAGACAAGAACAAACTGGACGGCAAGCAGCCGAGTTGCCGCACGCGCTTCAAAGAGTGGGACGACCTCGTTGCCGCCAGCACGGGGCGCATGAATGCGCGCGCGAATTTCGTCGAAGACGACAAAAACCCTTGCCTGCTGCCGCCCGATTCCGGCTACCAGCGTCTCGAAAATCAACTCTACCGCGTTGAGATTCAAAAGGGCGGCCCGCTCGGCACCGCGACCTTCAAATGGTCGCGCGAAAACGGCTCGATTCTGACGACGATTGAGAAGGTGCAGGGCAACACGTTTACGGTCGCGGATGTCGGCAAAGACGAATTCCTGAGTTTCGTCGCGGGCGGGTGGGCCGAGATTGTTGACGACGAAGCCGTGCAGGAAAACACGCCCTACCAACTGGTCCACATCAATCGTGTTGACACGAACAAGCACGAGATAGAACTTGACGCGCTCGACGCTGGTTTCCAGACGAAGAAACGCCTCAAGCTGAGGCGCTGGGACCATGCGGGCGAGAGCATACCGGACGCCTTGAAGACCGAAGCCAAATGGACGAGCCTCGAAGGCGGCGTCGAAGTTTATTTCCACGCGGGCACGTATCGCGCTGGCGACTACTGGCTGATTCCGGCGCGCACCGCGACGGGCGACATCGAATGGCCGCCCTACGCCATCCCCAACACCAAGCCGATTCCGCAGCCGCCGCGCGGCACGCGCCATCACTACTGCCGCCTGGCTCTCATCGAAGTCGGGAAGGGCGCGACAAAAATCGTTGACGATTGCCGCAAGCTTTTCCCGACGCTGACGGAAATCTGCGCCGAAGATGTTTGCTTTGATAACAGCGAATGCAAGTTGCCGAACGTCGAGACCGTGCAGGATGCCATCGAGCGTCTCTGCAAGGCGAACGACCTGCGTTTTCACAATCGTCATCTGCATGGTTGGGGCATTGTTTGCGGGTTGGAAGTTCATTGCGGGACGGAGCTGCCGCCAGAGGTTGGCGGCGGCATCGTGCGTCGCCACGTCACGGTCAAGCCCGGCTACGCCATCGATTGCGAAGGCAACGACATCCTCGTCAGAAGCGATGCGTCGCTCGACCTGATGACGATGATTGAGCAATACAACAAGGCGCACCCGAACGACCCGCTCTTCCCGCCGAATCAAGACGGCGAGGTCTGCCTCTACCTGACAGGCGAAGGCCATGAGCCTTACGCGCTCGAAAAGTATGACCCGAACGCCAACAGCCTTCAGTCCCTGCTGAAGGGCACGCTCTTGATGGACTTCTACAAAGATTGCGTCAAAAAAATCGTAGACTTCCTGATTGAAGAACTAACGCCGAAGCCTGAAGAATCCAAGCTGCCCGTCGGCCCGACGCAAAAGCGCATCTCGACCTTTCTCAACCTGCTCGCTCATCTCATCAATCCTGAGAACGGGCAATACCTTTTTCTCTCCGGCGTGAAGGGTAAGAACGACCCGCAGACGGAAGACACCATTCTGCGTAATTTCTACAACAAACTGCGCGCGCTGCTTCAGAGCCACACGTTCTGCGCGATGTTTGACGGCGCGCGCCAGTTTCCCGAGTACCCGTTTGCGGACTCAGGGATAGACACCATCTTCGGCAAAAACTTTCACACGCGGCTGCGCATACACCCGCAGGGCCAACTGGCTTTCACCGCCGGCGCGGATAATAAAATCCACGTCTTCGATCTCGTCGGCAAAGAGATGATTGCGGAAGTTGAGTTTCCCGGCGGCAAAGCGGCCATCGTGCAAGACGTGGCCTTTTCCGCCGACGGCAATCAGCTCTACGCCATCGGCCTCTTAAACAACAAGGACACGATGTTTGCCGTCGCTGACATGAAGGTCACAAACGTCGGCGGTATCAAGTTTGAGAGCGCTTGGCGCACCCCGGTCCTGACTTGCGACATCCTGCTGGTCACGCTTGCGACAATCGCTCACGTTAACAACAAGGTCTTCGCTATCGGCAAGGGCAAGGGACTCTACGAGATTAACCCGAACACGCTCACTGTCCAGCCGCAACAGCTCTACGACTTTAACGCCGTCGGTCATCTCGTCTTCTTCGATGAACGATTCTACGCCACGGCCAGCGCGACGGGCGCGAGCAGCGAAGAATATGACCGCGTGCTGAGATTGAATCCGACGAAGGATACCGGGCAAATACCGACGATTAATCTGGCTATCAACACGGTGCCCGTCAGAGGGAGCGACGACATCGCCTTGGCGCTCGTAAATAATCAGCCGCGGCTCTACGTCGTCGTCAACAGCGTGGCTACCAACAATAGAGGTCTTCTCACCTATAACGCGAAGACGCTGCAATCGCCAGGCGCGTTTCAAGACCTCGGGGAAAACACCGAGATGCGTCTCGCGTTCAATTCACTCACGAAGCGACTGATGCTCACCTATGAAGACAATTATCACGTGCGCATCCTCAACTCCGATGAGAACCTTGATGGTGAGTTTCGCCTGCCCGTGCAGGTGGACCCGATAGCCATCGCCACCTCGCCCGACAACCAGCGCGTCTATGTTCTCAACTACACGAGCAACACCATCAACTCGATTCTAGCCAAGAGGTTCATCAATACGGAACAGCTTGACCTGGAAGCGTTGGCGAAGTATCGCCGCGAAATCATCGAAGCCTTTGCAGACCTCTTTGGCGGATTGCTCCAATATCTGAAGGATTGTTTCTGTGACCACTTGCTGGTCAAATGTCCTCCCGCGTGCAAGCCGGAAGATAAGCTATATCTGGCTTGCATCAGCATTAAGAACAATCAGGTTTATAAAGTCTGCAACTTCTCGCGCCGCAAATACGTCAAGAGTTTCCCGACCATTGGTTACTGGCTCTCGCTCGTCCCCATCGCTCCTTTCATCAGCCGCGCCGTCGAGATGTTCTGCTGCTCTGTGCTGCCGGGTGCCTTCGGCAGGTTCAACGCGCCGAATCCGCAGCCGCAGTTTGGCGGGCCAAACCGTGTGACAGGCGCGACGGTGCGCAAGAACGTGCAGTTTTACCAGCAGACTGACATTCGCAGCGCCATCTACGAACGCATGGGCAAGCTCAGGCTCGGCGGCACCCTGGCCTCCGATATGCTCCGCAGCGTTGTCGGGAAAACGGATACGCGAACGAGCGTCGCGCCCGCGCCGCCGGCCGTCAGCCGTGATGAAGTGGTCGGGCGCTCTGTTGATGAAGCGAAGCGCAAGCTGGAAGCGAATCAGATAGCCGTCAGGGAAGTTGTGAAATACGACCCGAGCAAGGGAGCGACAAACATCCTCCGTGTGGCCGAAGCGCCGAGCCGAATTGAGGCGGGAGCAGGCGTCACACTCTACGAGGACAACGGTATCGTCAAATTCTACGCGCCCGACGCGGACATCCCGACCTCAATGCGTAATCTGCTGCGCGAGGAGATTAAGGCCAGCGCGGGCGACACCGCTAGCTTGCGCGCGCAGGTGGCTGAGTTGCAGCAGCAACTCGCCAGCGCGCAAAAGCAGACCGAGGCCGCTCTCGCCGCACGCGACGCGGAGATTGCCGAACTCCGTACGACCACCAAATCCTTCCAGTCCGAATTTGCAAGCATTAGCGACTTCCGAAAGAAGCTTGAAGACAGCGGTGGTGGCAGCATCAAAGGGCCTGGCTCAGGCACGCAGCGCGCAAGCAAGAAAGGTAGAAAAACCGCGACGAAAGAAAAGTAAAGGAATAGGGAAAGGAAAAGAATAAAAGGCCGAGGGATGTTTTCAACAGCTATCCCTGATTGTTTTCGCTTCTGCCTTTCTCCTTTTCCCTTTCCCCTTCTTTATCATGGATACCGCTTCACAACCTCTCATCTCCTGTGTGATGCCGACGACCGCCCGCCGGCGTCTGTTCGTCCCGCAAGCGATTCGCTATTTTCAGCGGCAGGATTATGCGAACAAGGAACTGCTGATTGTTGACGACGGGCCTGAGTCGATGGCAGATGTCGTGCCGGACGACCCGCAGGTGCACTACGTCCGCCTGACGGGCGAGCGCTCCCTCGGCGCGAAGCGCAACTTGTGCGTCGAAGCTGCGCGCGGCGACCTCATCATGCATTGGGACGACGACGATTGGACCAACCCCCATCGCATCAGTTATCAAGCGGAAGCATTGCTCAGCCATGAGGCGGAGATTTGCGGCGTCCGGCAGATGCTTTTCTACGAACTGTCAACCGGACGCACATGGCTCTACGAATATCCGGCGGGCCAACGCCCTTGGCTCGCTGGCAACTCGCTGCTCTACACGCGCCGTTTCTGGCGACGCGCGCCGTTTCCAGACATCCAAGTTGCCTCGGACACGCGCTTTGTCTGGAGTCA
>CAZEZJ010000052.1:0-5560 GCA_964516695.1 uncultured Blastocatellaceae bacterium | reverse complement strand
GGATATGAGCCGCTCCGTCGTCGTTTCGGATTACAGCTTCTACGTCGCGATGATTCATCCTGACAATACCAGCCCGAAGCATTATCAAGGCTCTTACTGGTCGCCTTGGCCCGGCAGCGTGCAGCACCTCATGGGCCAAGACTACGCCTTCTACCAGTCCTTTCTCGTCAATCAAGACCCTAAGCAAGAGCCTCAAGTTGACCAGCAGGCGCAAACAACTTCGGCGGAATCAAAGCCGGCGATTGCCTTGCCTTCGCTTAGCTCACACGAGCCAACCGTTAATGAAAAAGAGCCTGCTTCTCATCTGCCGGAGATTGAATTGAACTGGATGCCGCTGCGCGTCTCCCCGCTCATTCACACCAACGGCGGAAAGCCGAAGCTCTCCTGTATTCTCGCGACGGGCAACCGCCCGGCCTTCACGCGCCAAGCCATTCGTTGTTTCCTGCGACAGACATTTGACGACTCGGAGTTGATAGTTGTCGATGACGGCAAACGCTCAATCGCTGAACTTTGCGCGGGGCTGTTCCGCGTGCGCTACATACGCCTCGACCAGCGCACAACGCTCGGCAGCAAGCTCAACATCGGCATCGAAAACGCGCGCGGCGAGATTATTCAAAAACTGGACGACGACGACTTTTATCATCAGGATTTTCTGGCGCGCTCCACCGCCGCGCTGCTCCATGCGGCTGACGAGCGAGCGGTCGTGACCTGGGATTGCTTCACGATTTTTATTGCGGGCGAAAGCCACGTGCGTTATTCGGGCCACGGGTGGACGACCGGCGGCACGCTTGCGTTTCATCGCGAGCTTTGGGAGCAGCGACCGTTTAGAGACGAGCCGCGTCGTGTGGATGCCTGGTTCATCACAGACCACGACCCGCGCCTCATCAAAATCTGCGCGCCCGACCTCTACATGCTCGTTCGCCACGGCCACAACACTTGGGGACAACTCGACACGGGCTTTCCCGTTGACGACTATTTCAAATCCCTGCCGATGCATCACAAGGCGCTCGATGAAGTCGTCGAACCTATTGACCGTCCTTTCTATCATTGGCTGGCGAAAGAAGGTGTGCGATGAGAATCGGCTACGTGCTCACAGCCTTCTCGCCGCTCTCGGAAGCCTTCATCAGGCGCGAGATACTGGCGCTCTGCGCTGAAGGTCATCGCGTCTTTGTCTACGCGCACCAGAAATACTACGACCCGCAAGTCCCTGAGCCTTCCCATCCTCGTCTGGTGGTCAGAGAAGTTCCGTTTGGTCGCAGCCCCGAGGCTCTGGCTGAAGCCGCCTTCGATGACGGCATAGAGCATCTGCACGGCAGCCTGATGACTGCGGCTCACGCCGCAGCCTTCAACGCCGCCCGCGCCCTGCAAACGCCCTTCACGTTGATGGCCTACAGCGGCCACGACATTTTCACCAAACGCGACCCCGACCTTTATCGCGCGGCGGCGAGCGATGCGCTCTGCGTGAGCGTCATCGTTGAAGACGCCTTTATGTGCGATTGGATGAGAGAGCAATACGATGTGCCGGCCGGCAAGATTGGTATTGTGCCTAACTCCTTCGACCTCGATTTATATCAACTGCGCGAGCCGCGCGAGCCGCGCGATAGTGTCTCGATTCTTTCAATCGCGCGCTTCGTGGAAAAGAAAGGCTTAATCTATCTCATAGAAGCTTTCAATCAACTCGCGGCTGCGCGCACAAACGTAGAGTTGTGGCTCGTCGGCTATGGGCCTGAAGAGAGCAGGCTGCGCGCGGCGGCGGGCGGCAACGCGCGCATCAAATTCTTAGGCGCACTCTCCGAAGAAGAGACGCGCCGCCTCTACACCGAGGCGGATATTTTTTGCCTCCCTTGTGTTCAGACCGCGACGGGCGATGCCGATGGTGTCCCGACCACCCTGCTCGAAGCGATGGCCTTCGAGCTTCCCGTCATCGGCACTAATCTTCTTTCGACGCCTTGCTACATCAAAGACGGACAGGACGGCCTGCTCGTTCCGCCGCGCGATGTAGCAAAGCTTGCTGAGGCGCTCGAACATTTATGCGCGGACGCCGCGCTGCGCGAAGCGATGGGAAAACGTGGCCGCGCACGCGTCACCGAAGTCTGCGACATCAAACGAAACATTAAACGACTGGAACAGATTTTCCTTGAAGGCCGCTGGGCCAACTGGCACGAGAAACTGGCGGCGCTTGAAACACAAAGACATTCATACACGCCCGAGCGCGAAGCCTACTACACGGAATGCCGCGAGCGCGCCGTTAATTATTTTCAACCCAAGGCGGGCAAGCTCTTGGAGATAGGTTGCGGCCTCGGCAAGCTCCGCTCTCATCTTCCGGCGGGCGTCGAGTATTACGGCTGCGACCCGCTTGAGCGCGAAGCGGCGCGTGAAAATTTCCCTTTCGCCATCGCCCACGCTGAAAGCCTGCCCTTCAAGGACAACTCCTTCGATGCCGTTGTCTTCTACGCCGTGCTGATTCACGTCTTCGACGTAGACCGTGCGCTCGCGGAGGCCGCGCGCATCGTGAAACCCGGCGGACGACTCTACCTGCAAGAGTGCTACGACGACCGGAATCCAATCCACATGAACCATTTTTCCGGCGCGTCGCTCCGAGCGCGCGTGGCGGAATATTTCGAAGTCGCCAGCTCTCAACCGGCCAACGAATACTTAATGATGCTCATTGCGAAAAAGCCATTGGACGAAGCCCCCAATCCCCCGGCGTCTATCGATGTCGGTCAGCAGTCGCGCGCTGGCATTGAAAACCAAACAGCAAAGTCTGATGCATCGCAGTCTCCCTTAGTCAGCATTTGCATCTCGACATACAACCGCGCCGAGCTGGTCAAAAATTGTATTGATTCTGTGCTGCGACAAACCTACAACACCGTCGAAGTCATCGTCGTTGATGATGGTTCGACGGATGACACGAGGCGTGTGCTTGAAAGCTATGGCCCAAAAATTCGCGTTGCCTACAACGAGCGTAATCACGGCATTGCCTTCACCAAGAATCGCGCGCTGATGATGTCTGCGAGCGGCGCGCGCTACGTCAGCGTGCTCGATAGCGACGACTATTATGCTCCGCAGTTTGTCGAGCGCTGTGTGGGATTTTTGGAGAACAATCCAAAGACAGGCTTGGTCTATACGGACGACATTATGGTTGACGTGGCGGGAAGAGAATTGTGGCGACAGCCCGCCGTCGAGCCTTGGGATGTGGACAACTGGCTACGCACGCGCAACCTGCGCGGCGATACCTGGCTCGCCCGCCGCGCTCTCGTGATGCAAACGAAACTCCATGACGAAGCAACCGCGCCGGATGATGATTACGACCTCTTTTATCAGTTGTTGGAGATCACAAGCTTCGCGCACCTGCCGGAGTTTCTAGTCTTCATCCGCCAGCACGACGGGCGCACGACGACCGTGAATCGTCTCGCGCTGGCCCGCGCCCACGCCGCCAATCTTGTCAAATATGGCTACTCGCCCGAATACGCATACCTGCGTGCGCGCTCCAATCCAGAATGGATTCCGGCCATCGAAGAAGGCATCGCTTTGGGACGCAAGCTGCACGCGCAGCGCTGCACGGAGGCGCTTGAAAGCGTCGCTCTGAAAGATGAAAATGCTAATGGACATCAGCGGTTGGCGAGAGACGGCGGCCAGCCTGTGCGCGCTTCCTTTTTGCCTTTCGGCGCTCCCTGTTTGGGCGAGGAGGAGATTGCCGAAGTAGTTGACACGCTTCGCTCGGGCTGGATTGGCACGGGACCGAAAGCCGAACGCTTCGAGCGAGAGTTTGCCACGTACGTCGGCGCGCGTTATGCCGTCTCTTTAAATTCCTGTACAGCCGGACTCTTTCTAAGCCTGGCCGCGCTCGGCATCGGCCCGGGCGATGAAGTCATCACCACGGCGCTCACCTTCGGCGCCACCGTCAACGTCATCGAGCACGTCGGCGCGCGCCCGGTGTTAGTTGATATTGACCCGGCGACGTTGAATATTGATGCGGAGTTGGTTGAAAGCGCCGTCACCGCGCGGACGAAGGCTATCCTGCCCGTGCATTTCGGCGGGCTTTGCAGCGACATGGATGCGCTGCAACAAATTGCCGACCAGCATCAACTCGCCATCATTGAAGATGCTGCTCATGCCGTCGGCACACGCTTCAACTCACGCATGGCCGGAACGCTCGGCAAGCTGGCGTCGTTCTCCTTCTACGCCAACAAGAATCTCACGACCGCCGAAGGCGGCATGGTCACGACCGACGATGAAAGGCTCGCAGAGATTATCAGGCGGCTGCGCCTTCACGGTCTCAGCCGTGATGCTTGGAAACGCTTTGACTCAAGACAACTGCTCGCAACCGATATTAAGCAGCCCGGCTACAAACACAACATGCCGGACATCGCGGCGGCCATCGGAATCCAACAGCTACAGAAGCAGGAACGCTTCCTTAAAATCCGCGAGCGTTACGCGCAGATGTACGATGAAGCCCTCGCTGATTTGCCCGTCCGTCTTCAGCCTAGACCATTGCCAACAGAACGCAATCGCCACAGCTTGCACCTGTACGTCTTAATGCTCGACGAGAATCGTTGGCGCGTCTCTCGCGATGAGGTGGTCGAAGCCCTGCTTCAGGAAAACATCGGCGCTGCCATCCACTATCCGGCGATTCACACGCATACGTTTTATCGCACGAAATACGGATACCAGCCCGAAGATTTTCCTCATGCCTTGAGCATCTCCCGTCGTATTCTTTCCCTGCCGCTGACGCCGTCGATGTCCGATGCGGATGCGGCAGACGTGTTGCGCGCAGTCCGTAAGGTCGCGGCAGCTTTTGTTGAATGAAGAGAGATGAAAGGGCGGGATAAAGCTAGCGTCGGATGCAGGCATCTAACGGCCACGCTTCCTCGCGGGAGAATTTCTAGCGGCGGCTCTAGCATCAAGTTTTTTGCTGACAGCAGAAGGCATTGATGATATAGTTCGCGCCTCCATTAAGAATGGCACGTCTCCTCGATGTGCCTGATGTGAGGAAAGCGGCAAGCTTTGCGAGGGGCTTGCCGTTTTTAATTATCTTTCTGTATCAACTAGCCCATCCGGCTTTCCCGTACGGCTTCTTTATCAACAGGCTCTCGATGTTAGGCGCGTTTGAGAAACGGTATTAGGTGCTCCGTGTAGAAGGGTTCCTGGGTAGACCAGAAGATGTAGTCAACCTTGAGATATTCGGTGGCAAATTCCAGCAACTCCGAAATCGTCACCCTCTGTCCGGTCTTGGGATTTACATGCTCGTAGTTGCCCCACTGGACAGCTATCCCGATGGGAACGCTCCCGCCGCTCTCTCTGATAAAATTGTAGCTGTGGTTCATCTGTCCCCGCTTGTAAGGCAGCAGGTCTGGGCCGCCCACTGCGACCTTCAACTCCGTGGCCCGGCGATAGACGCTCCGTAAGTATGAACTATCTTCGTGCGGGAGCCATTCTCCGGGCATAAAGTTGGCGTATTGCATCGCCACCGATTTTGGAAACGCACGCTTGAGCGCCTGCATGTTTACCAAGACGGCGTCGCGATAGCCCTTGAAGCTGAAGCCTTTGGGAAACAGCC
>CAZEZJ010000051.1:4379-19150 GCA_964516695.1 uncultured Blastocatellaceae bacterium | reverse complement strand
GGGCCGGTTCGCACTTTGGCCGAAGCTTCAACGAGCGGCAGCCTGAGCCCCATCGTCGCCGTCATCTCGCTCTCGTTGGGCCAACGCACTTCATCCCAACGCCCCGGCACAATGTGCTCCGTCAGCAAACGCAGCGCCTCCATCTTCTCCGTCGCGTTGTCCACAACTTGCGCGCGACCAAAGACGACTACCGAGCGATAGTTTATCGAATGATGAAACGCCGAACGCGCGAGCACAAGTCCGTCAACCAGCGTGACGGTCACGCAAACCTCCACTCCGGCGCGCAATGTGCGCAGCATCCGGCTGGCCTGCGAGCCATGTATGTAAAGCTCATCCCGCGAGCGCGCGTATCCTGTCGGAATGACAAAGGGCTGTCCCTCTACGACGAAACCGACATGACAGACAAAGCCCTCGTCTAAAATCTTATAAACTGCCGCGCGGTCGTATTCCGCACGCTTCGGCAGACGCTTGAGCGTAGTCTTTGCAGTTGTCTCAAATCTCTCCATCTGGTTTTCACTCCCCTGGCAGTTTAGCCCGCCGCTCCTGCCATTTTGCCGGTTTGCCGCCGGGCCAACTCCAGCAGCTTCTCTAGCAGAAGGTCGAAGTCTTCGCGGCGGCTGCGATGATTCGTTATCGCCACACGAAGCGCGTATTTGCCGTTGAGAATCGTATTCGACGGCACGGCGACGCCGCTCTCTTGTAGCTGGGCCAACAACTCTTCGTTCAATTCATTGAGTTGTGCTTCGTCCAAACTTTCATCAACATAGCGGAAGCAGACGATGTTGAGCGGCACGGGCGCAAGCAGTTCGAGTTCCGGCTCGGCTTCAACACGTGCAGCCAGATAACGCGCCTGCTCGACGTTTTGCCTGATAACGCGGCCATATTTTTCCAACCCGTGCTCCTTCATCAGGAGCCAGATTTTGAGCGCCCTGAAGTTTCGGGAAAGCTGTATGCCGTATTCGCTGAACCACGTTGTGCCCGCCGAAAGGCCGCGCCGGGCGTGAGCCAGATAAGCGCCCGGAACGGAGAACGAGCGATGATGCTCCTCCGCGTGGCGCACCAGAATGCAGCCGGCTTCGTAAGGCATGTACATCCACTTGTGCAAATCGAAAGCCAACGAGTCAGCCCGCTCCATGCCTTTCACCAGCGGGCGCAGTTCGGGCGACAGCGCGGCGAGCGCGCCGAAAGCACCGTCAACGTGAAACCATAAATCCTCGGCTTGGCATATATCGGCCACTTTTTCGAGGTCGTCAATCGCGCCTGTGTTGACCGCTCCGGCATTGCCTATCACGCAACACGGCTGAAACCCTTGCTCGCGGTCTCGACGAATGGCAGCGGCCAGCTCCGCCACGTCAATCTGAAACTCAGAGTTAACGCCAATACGCCGCAGGCCGTCGTTGCCGATGCCCAACAACTCGACGGCCTTCTGTAAAGAGCTATGAATCTCAATTGAGCCGTACATCGTTAGCCTGCGCGGTGCGGCTTGCACGCCCTCGCGCGCGACATCGAAGCCAGCCTTCATATTGCGAGCCACCGTCAAGCCGACGACATTCGCCATCGAAGCTCCGCTGACCAGCAGCCCGCTCGCGCCACTCGGATAACCAAGCATCTCTTTACACCAGTCGAGCACTTGCCGCTCCACATAGACTGCGCCTTGGTCAGCACCTCCGACGTTCGGATTCATCGCCGCCGCCATCATCTCCGCGAGCGCGCCAAAGGGCGTGCCCGTGCCGATGACCCAGCCCCAAAAGCGCGGGTGAATGTTGCCCATCGAATGCGGCAACACGTATTTTTGAAACTCCCTGTAAGCGTCTTCAGCGCCCTCTGCGCGCAGCGGCAAAGGCTGATTGAGATGCTCTTTGACTTCCTCTGGAATCGGCTGCCAGACGGGACGCTCGCGCACCTCTCTGAGATAGTCGAGCATATCGTCCATCATTCGATGACCGAGCGCACGCAATGCTTCCCAATCGTCAGGGTCTAAGGTTTCCTCCGCTTTCGCTGCTCCCTTCTCATCCATGTTTCATTCTCCGAGTTACAATCAATCCAATGCCGGCCATAATGACTGCGCTCCCGACGATGAGTTGCCAAGTCAGTTTTTCATCCAGCACTATCATTCCCAGCACGACGGCGATGGGCGGCGTGACCAGCGGAATCAGCATCGTGCTCGTCACCTTGATGTTTCGCACCAGCCAGTAGTAGAGCAGAAAGGCTATGGCCGTGCCGACCAGCGCGAGATAGCCGAGCGAGAGCACCGCCAGCCATGTCCATTTCAGCTTCAGTGGATTTGTTTCAGTTGTGAGGCCGATGATGATGAGCGGAATCATCCCGCACACCATCTGCCCCAGAGCAAGCGTCGCTGAATCCAGCCCGCCGCCGCGCGCTTTCACCAACACGTTGGCGTATGCCACACTAAACGCGCCGATGACAATCGCCACGCTGCCCCACAGCGCGCTTGGCCCCTCCGTCGTCATCTGGTTGGAAAAAATTAGCCCCACGCCCGCAATCCCCAACGCGACGCCGCAGAGTTTCAGCACGGTAATGCGCTCTTCCGGCAAATAACGGTGCGCGATGATAAGGCCGAAAACGGGAATCATGGTCTGAAGAATTGCCGCGAGTCCAGAAGAAATCCGCGTCTCGCCCCAAAAGACCGTGCCGTAGTTGATGGTAAAGGACAAAACTCCTGTGATGGCTATCAGCCCCCACTCGCTGCGCCCGCGCGGCAAGGGCTTACGCCGCCAAACGACTACCGCCGCCAGAATCACCGAGGCAATCACAAACCGTATTCCGGCGAACGTGAACGGCGGTAAATCCTGAAGGCCCAGCTTGATAAACATCCAGGTCGAACCCCAGATTAAACACAGCAGCAGCCAGACGAGCAGCGGCAGATTCAAACGCCGCAGCACGCCCCTTCGCCACCAAGGTGAAGCGGGCTTAAGCGCCTGTTCCGTCGGCAGCAAAAGCCCGTCGGGTCCGACAGCGGCGATTTTTTCTCCCAAACTTTCACGTCTGACCGATGACATACCAGTTGGAAAAACCGCCCTTCCTTAAAAATAGTCGCATATCACATTCGCTACATTCATCAAAATAGTCATTGACACAATCAATGTCAATCAATATATTGTCACTATGACAATCTGGTTGCCTGACTTAACAAATCATCAAGGGCCGCGTGCGCAGGCGATTGTCGAGGCGCTGGCCGAAGACATAGAGGCCGGACAACTCAAGCCGGGCGCGCGCCTGCCGACGCATCGAGAGTTGGCCGACAGGCTTGGCGTAGCAATCGGCACCATCACGCGCGCTTACCTGCTGGCACAGCGGCGCGGTCTGATTAGCGGCGAGATTGGTCGCGGCACTTTCGTCCGCGCGAGCAGCGACCCCGTTCGCACGTTTGACGCCAGCGGTGAGGAAACATCCGTCATTGACCTCAGCAAGAATCGCGTCATACGCGATGCGCGCGACCCCTTGATAGCCGAGATGCTTTCGTCGCTCGGCAAAAGTTCCGACCTCAGCCCGCTCTTCGATTATTACCAGCCTGCGGAAGGCGCTCTGCGCCATCGCATAGCAGCAGCCCGCTGGCTGAGCCGCGCAGACTTCTCCGTTCAGCCCGAGCAAGTGCTGGTTTGCAGCGGCGCGCAGCACGCCATGTTCGTCGCGCTCTCGACCTTGACCGAACCCGGCGATACCGTGCTCACAGAGCAGTTTAGCTACCCCGGCATCAAAGCCCTTGCTAATCTGCTTCATCTTCAACTACAGGCATTGCCCGTTGACGAGCATGGCCTTCAGCCCGAAGCCTTTGCGGAAGCCTGCCGCACGCGTAGCGGAAAAGTGCTCTATTGCATTCCGACTATCCAGAATCCGACCGCGACGGTGATGCCTGAAGCTAGACGACGAGAAATCGCTAGGCTGGCGAGAGAGCATGATGTCTCGATTGTCGAAGACGACGTGTATGGCTTTCTGGACACGGAAGCGCCGCCGCCGATTGCCGCCTTCGCGCCGGAGCAGTGTTACTACATCAACAGCACTTCCAAGAGCATCGCCCCGGGTTTGCGCATCGGCTATATGGTTGCGCCTGTTCATGCCGTGAGCCGCACGGCCTCAGCCATCAGCAGCAGCATGTGGGAGGCCACACCGCTGATGGCCGAAATGGTCACGCGTTGGATTGAAGACGCAACGCTCGAACGTGTTATTAACTGGAAACGACGCGAGACAGCGGCGCGGCAATCAATCGCCAGAAACATTCTCGGCCACATTTCTCACAAATCACACAAGATGAGTTGCCATCTCTGGCTCCAACTGCCTGCGCCCTGGCGCAGCGTGGATTTTAGCGAACGCGCAGAGGTGCGCGGCGTGAAAGTCATACCGGCAGAAGCTTTCGTGACCGGACGCGGCGCAGCACCCCAAGCCGTCCGCATCTGTCTGCTGTCAACGCAAGACCGCCAGCAACTCGAAAAGGGATTGAACATCCTGCAAGAAATTCTACACAGCGCGCCCGAACCCGCCTTAACACTTGTCTAAAAAATTTGAGTAATTAATTTACTGCGGAAGTTGCCTGTCGGCGGCTGGCCCGATGACGCCTAGCGCGCGGAGGTCTTCGGCGTTTGGGATGTCTTCCTTTTCGAGTGTGGAGAGCACTTCTTCGTTGATGTGTGGCAGCGAGACGATGCGGTTGGCTTGCTTGCTGATGGCGGTCTCAAACAGGTTGCGCGCCAGCCGTGCGTTGCCAAACGCTTCATCGCGTCCCTGATAAAGCACGTGAAAGATTTTAGCCAACTCCTCTTCGGCTGCGGGCGAGAGCTTGAAATCCGATTTCTTACAGAAGCTTTTGAAGATTTCGACTAACTGCTTGTCCGTGTAATCGTCAAAGTGGATAAACTTGCTAAAACGCGAGCGCAGGCCCGGATTTGAAGCGAGAAAGTTGTCCATCTTCTCCGTGTATCCGGCGACGACGACGATGAAATCGTGGCGGTGGTCTTCCATCATCTTGAGCAGAGTTTCGACGGCTTCCTGTCCGAAATCGTTTCCGCTGCCGCCGGGATTCAAAGCATAAGCCTCATCAATAAAGAGCACGCCGCCGAGCGAACGCCCGACAACTTCCCTGACCTTTAACGCCGTCTGCCCGACGTATCCGGCGACGAGGCCCGCGCGGTCTGTTTCCGTCAAGTGGCCCTTACTCAAAATGGTCAACGTCCGGTAAAACTGCGCCATCAATCGCGCGATGGTGGTCTTTCCCGTTCCGGGATTTCCGCTGAAAACCAGATGACGAGAGACGGGCAGCGTCGCCATTCCGCGCTCCTCGCGCATCTGCTGCACTTTGAGAAAATTAACGAGTTGCTTGACATCGCTTTTAACGCGCTCAAGCCCGACCAATTCATTCAACTCCGCAAACAGTTCATCGAGACTGCGCGGCGGCTTCTCCTCCGCAACCGGCTCTATCTTCTGCTCGGCGGCTGCTGCTGCCGCCTCTTTATTATTACTACCGCGCGTCTGGTCAACGTCCTGCTCGATAGCGGCGGCAGCCGCGTTGAAAGGGTAAAGCGTCTCCTTAAACTTTTGTAAGGCAGCTTCTTCCGTGGGCGTCACCGTGCCATCCGACTTGATGACCAGGTTGGCAAATTGAAAGAGCAGACTGCGCGCCTTGGCCGCCTGGTTTGTCCCGTGCCGCGCGTCATACTCCATCAGGTAAGAGACGATGACAGGCGTGCGGTCAAGCCTCTGCATTATCCTTGAGTCGAACGGCTGGGAATCCGGCAGCGGAAACACGTCCGTCCCACAGGGCAAACGAAAATGACGACAGACCTCGCCAAAGTATCTTTGCTTCTCGGCAGACGAGCATTGCCTCACGTCTATAAATTGTTTGGCCGTCGAGATGAGTTGGTTTTCCAACACCGTCTTGGCATCCGGCGGGCCAGTCACACCGCGCCACACACGCTTGATGCTGAAATCAAGCGGCGCGGATAATTCGTTAATAGTTTTGGTTAAGGCCGAAATCAACGGCTGATTTTCCGAATAGAAAGACACGAAAGCTTTCAGGCTCCTCCGGCTACCCAAGGCTTAAGAGAACACGGGGCGGGCAGATTATAGCATTGAAGGTTTGCATAACTCTTATCGGCGGCTTCTTTCGCGGGCAAACACAACTCAGCGCCCCTCCAAAATTAATTTCGAAGGAGCGCTGACGTTGTGGACGTACCTTGACCCTTTGGGTCAGGCGTCTCTTAGAACATAACCGGCCCGCGACTATAAGGCGTGCGACAGTTGCTGTTCCAAAGCCGAACTGGAAAGTTGTAGTCTGTTTCGGCTTTCCTTGAGTCTATTTGATTTTTCCGCTTAGACCGTCCGACGGCCTGTGAGCAAGTTAATCACCAAAACAATCAGGGCGACCACGAGCAGCAGGTGAATAAGGCTCCCACCGATACCGCCAATCGCACCGATCAGCCACAAAACCAACAACACGACTAGAATGGTCCACAACATAATGTTCTTCTCCTTTGTCAGTTACCAGTTACTCTGCTTGTCAACGCGCCTGAATCTCGCGCCGTCTTGCTGCTCCCATACCGCAATGACTATGCCACTTGGCAACCGTCCAGAATTAGAATCAACTAAACTTACTACTTAAACACTTTAACTATCGTCGAGGCGAACTTCCTCGCTCCTTATCCGAGCCAAAGAGCCGTCATCTGTATTAAAACAGGCGAAGCTTCGCTCGCGCTCATGTTTGATTTTAAATCGTTCACTTGTGCTGCAAAGCTCAAAGCGCCTTCGCTGCGAGACGACTGCGGCGCGGCATCAAGTCTTTGACGACTCGCCGCCCGCTGTTCGTCTTCTCAATTAACAACCTTATCCTTTTTGGTTGGGAGTTTCCCCACCTTCCGGCCCGTAGAAGATGACCCAGAGAATCAGGTCATCCGTGAAATTCTCAAAGCGATGCTCGATGCCCGCCGGAACAAACAGGAAATCGCCGGAACGGATTTGGTGACGCTGCGTGCCGTTGAGGAATTCGCCGCTGCCCTGCACTACTATGTAGGCTTCGTCGCGCGTGTGCGGCGTCTGCGGGTCATGCCCACGCGGAGCATAAATCTCCACTTGCAAACTGCCATGCTCTAAGACGCTGGCGAAGCGCTCTCCACGCGGGCCGGGCAATTTCGAGAGCGCTTCATCAAGACCGATTCTGTGCTTGTAGCCGCGAGTTTGGAGCGTAGGCTCTGCCAGCTTATCTTCTTCTCTCATTTCATCGGCCATCGCGGTTGCCCTCCTGACTTTTCCGATTTTGGGATTTTCCGATTCCATAAACGAACCCTTCCGCTTCTTTGTTTTCTGATTATTCGCAGAAAACGGCTGAAGACACAGCGCAAACTATAGGAACAGGCTGCGGCACGCTGCTTGAAGAGAGTTGGTTCGGTCAGATTACTTTGGCGAAGGCTCTGCAAGACGAAAGCGTCTTTAAGCTACGGCGGTTTCAGAAAGGGATAGGAAGCTTGAACGATAGACTGGCACAACCTCTGATGCGTCTCGCTGGCGTCACCAAAATCTTCTTTACGGATGAAGTGGAGGCACACGCTCTCTCAGGCATTCATCTGGAAATTCAGAGGGGCGAGCACGTCGCCATCGCAGGGCCTTCGGGTTGCGGCAAGTCAACGCTGCTCTCGATTCTGGGGCTGCTCGATACTCCGACCGCAGGGCAATACTGTTTAAATGGTCAGGCAATCGAACAGTTGTCGCAGATTGAGCGAGCACGACTGCGTAATCGCGAGATAGGTTTCATCTTTCAAAGCTTCAATCTGATTAGCGACCTGACCGTTTATGAAAACGTCGAATTGCCGCTGACCTATGGCGGGCTGAAGGCGGCGGAGCGCAAGCGTCTTGTCAATGCGGCGCTCGAAAAAGTCGGGATGGCGCGCCGCGCTAAACATTTGCCGACCCAGCTTTCCGGCGGACAGCAGCAACGCGTCGCGGTCGCTCGCGCCGTCGCCGGACAACCCTTGATTATTCTCGCGGACGAGCCGACCGGAAATCTCGATTCACAAAGCGGACAAGCCGTGATGGAACTCCTGCGCGACCTGCATCGCCAGGGTTCGACCATCTGCATGGTGACGCACGACCCGACTTATGCTCGCTACGCGGACCGCACCATACATCTCTTCGACGGTCGAATCACCAAAGAAGAAGGAATCAAAGTCGCCTGACGAGCGACAGCATTAGCATTAAAAGCAGCACTACTCCTGCTTCTCATTTCCCTTGAAAGGATTAAATCCATGCTTCGTTTAATGACATCATTCGCTCTTTTGCTGTTGAGCCTCAATGTTTGCTTTGCGCAGCCGGCGCAGGGGCCGATGCCTTTTCAGTTTCCGGCGGTCAGTCGCGCTCAGGTTGCTTTCGTGTACGCGGGCAACGTGTGGATAGCGAATCGCGATGGCGGCGACGCGCAGCGTTTGACCAAAACGCCCGGAGATGAATCAACGCCATCCTTCTCGCCTGACGGCGCGCAGATAGCTTTCTCAAAAAACGTGGGCGGCAATACGGATGTGTATGTGATGCCTGCGGCGGGCGGCGAGGCGCGGCGTTTGACGTTTCATCCGAAGCCGGATTTCGTCATCGGCTGGACGCCTGACGGGAAAAGCGTGCTCTTTACTTCCGCGCGCACTTCAGACTCTTTTAATCGTCTCTATCAGATTGCGGCGGGCGGCGGCTTCGAGACTGATTTGCCGTTTCCGATGGGCGTCGCCGCTTCCGTTTCGCCTGACGGCGGGCGCGCAGCATACGCTCCGCGCCGTCAAGCGCCAAGCTGGCGCAACTATCGCGGCGGCGCAGCGAGTTCGATTCACATCGTCAGACTATCCGACAGCCAGATTGAAGCAACTATTCCGCGCGAGAATTCCAACGACACCTTGCCGATGTGGGTCGGCTCTAATATCTACTTTGTTTCCGACCGAACAGGCACGGCGAATTTGTTCGCTTACGACACCGCCACGAAACGGGTCGCGCAGTTGACCAGATTCGAGCGGACGGACATCAGAGCGGCAGCGGCTAGCAATGATGCAATCATCTTCACACAGGGCGGGCAGCTTCAGCTTTTCGATTTGAAGACGAATCAGGCGCGCGTGATTCCGATTCGCGTGGCGGGCGAGTTTGCCGAAACGCAGCCGCGCACCGTCAAAGCGGCGCGCTGGATTCGTTCCTTCTATCTCTCGCCGGCAGGCAAAGAGATATTGTTTGGCGCGCGCGGCGAGATTCTGGCATTGAATATCGAGAAGAACGAAGCGCGGAATCTGACCGGGACGCCAGGCGTGGCCGAGCGCTTGCCCGCTTGGTCGCCCGACGGAAAATCAATCGCCTACTTCTCCGACGAATCCGGCGAATACCAGTTGCACATTCGTCCGGCGAGCGGCGAGGGCGCTGTGCGCAAGATTAGCATCGAAAAGAATCCTTCCTTTTACAGCGAGCCGGTCTGGTCGCCCGACGCGAAGAAAATCGCTTTCTCGGATAAGCGCCTGTCGCTCTGGTACGTTGACCTTGAGCGCGGCGCTTCGCAGAAAGTTGACACTTCCGTCTTCGCCGGACAGGGAAATTTTGCGGTTGCATGGTCGCCCGATAGCCGCTGGCTCGCCTACGCCAAGTTCATGGCTAACCGCCAGCGCGGAATGTTTCTCTACTCGCTCGACACGGGCAAGCTCACGACCGTCAGCGACAAGCGCATTGATGCCGACAGCCCCGTGTTCGACCGAAGCGGCAAGTATCTATACTTTCTGTCGAGCACTAACGCCGGGCCAGGACGCGCCTTCGGAATGTCGGCCTTCCCGTTTACGCCTGTCATCACCAGCAGCGTTCAGTTAGTCGTCCTGCGCGCTGACGAGCCATCTCCGGCGCTGCCGCCCTCGTCCGGCAATGAAGAAAAACCGAAGCCAGAGGGTGGGCCGTTTCGCATTGACTTGGAAAACATCAGCGGGCGCATCCTGCAAATGCCCATTCCGCCCCTAGACTATACGACGCTCGCCGCCGGACGCACGGGCGTGCTCTTCGCCTCTGCCAACGATTGGAGCAACTTCAGCGGCGGCGATAATCCACCACAGATTATCTACAAGCTCGACTTCAACATTCGCAAGTCTGACAAATTCATCGAAGGCGTCAGCGCCGCCACCATCTCGGACGACGGCAGCCGCCTCGCCTACCAGAAGCGCGGCAACAACTGGCTGGTCGTCAGCACAGACGATAAGCCGAAGCCTGACGAAGGCAAGCTTGATTTGGACAAACTGGAAATACGCGTTGAGCCGCGCGCCGAGTGGCAGCAGATGTACAACGAGGCGTGGCGCGTCGTTCGTGACTACTTCTACGATGCCAACGTTCACGGGCAGAATCTCACCGAGTTGAAGAAGAGTTATGCCGCTTATCTGCCAAACATCGCGACGCGCGCCGATTTGAACTACCTGTTCAGGGATATGATGTCGAATCTAGCCATCAGCCACATGGCGATTGGCGGCGGTGACGCGCCCGCTGCCGGCGGCGAGGCCAACGTCGGGATGCTCGGCGCGGATTTCACGATTGAGAACGGACGCTATCGCATCACGCGTATCTATCAGGGCGACAACTCGCACCCGTTGCTGATGTCGCCGCTCACGCAGCCGGGCGTGCGCGTCAAGGAAGGAGAATATTTGCTCGCCGTTGACGGCAAGGAGATTACCGCGAGCGAGAATCTGTACAGCTATTTTCAAGGCAAGGTGCGTCGCCCGACCCAAATCAAAATCGGCCCGCAGGCTGACGGCTCCGGCGCGCGCACCGTCACGGTGATGCCGCTGCCGGGCGAAAACACGCTGCGCAGTTTCGTCTGGACTGAGAACAATCGTCGCAAGGTGGAAGAAATGTCCGGCGGCAAGCTGGCCTACATCTATCTGCCGAACACAGGCACGCCCGGCTACGCGGCCTTCAACCGCGATTTCTACGGGCAGCTAGATAAGCAGGGCGTGATTATTGACGAGCGTTTCAATTCGGGCGGCGCTCCGGCTGATTATTTCATTGACGTGCTCAGGCGCGCTCCGCTCTCTTACTATACTTTCCGCGAAGGCAACGACCTGCCCTTTCCGGCTAACGCTCTCGCGGGGCCGCGTGTGATGATAATCAACGAATACGCCGGTTCGGGCGGCGACACGCTGCCGTGGATGTTTCGACAGGCGGGCCTCGGTCTGCTCGTCGGGCAGCGCACTTACGGCGCAGGCATCGGCGGCTACGTCAGCATTCCAGAGTTGATTGACGGCGGCGACATTAGCGCGCCCAACCGCGCCTTCTTCAATCCCAAGAAGGGCATTCTGGACATTGAAAACAACGGTGTGGCGCCCGACATCGCGGTCGAGTACACGCCCGCCGATTGGCGTCTGGGCCGCGACCCGCAACTGGAAAAAGCCGTCCAGGTCGCAATGGATGCGTTACAGAAAAACCCGATTGTCGCGCCGAAGCGCCCGAAGTTTCCGTCGTATAAGTAGAACTTGACGCGAACGCTGAGGAGAAATGATTGTAGGGGACCAGAGGCTTCGCTCTGCCCCTACAATTTTCCCTGTCTGTTGATTATTCATGGATAAGCTCGTTCAAGACATTCAGTATGGCCTGCGCACGCTCTGGAAGAGTCCGGGCTATACGCTCACGGCTATTCTGTCGCTGGCGCTGGCGATTGGTGCGAGCACGACCGTCTTCAGCATCGCCAACTCTGTGTTGCTCAGACCGTTGCCCTACAGAGAACCGGAGCGCCTCGTCATAGTCTCCGAGACCGTGCGACGCCAAGAGGTTGAGCGGCGCGGCGTTTCCTTGCCTGATTATCTGGACTGGCGCGCAGAGAACCAATCATTCGCAGAGATTGCTGCCGTCCGGCTCGCGTCCTTCAACCTGTCGGGCATCAGCGAACCCGAACGCATCGCGGGCGAATACGTCACGTCCAGCTACTTTCCCGTCCTCGGCGTCACAGCCTGGCAGGGGCGCACGTTTTCGGCAGAGGAAGACAGCGCCGGGCATCAGGAGCGCGTGGCAATCATCAGTTATCATCTCTGGCAACGTCGCTTCGGCTCGAATCCGAGCCTCATCAATCAAACCATCAAGCTCAACGAAGAAAGTTACACCGTCATCGGCATCATGCCCGACAATTTTCAGGGCACACTCCTAGGGGCCGATGTCTGGGTCACATTGATAAGCACGCTGAACGACCCGCCGCACGACAGCACGGGCGGCGCGACTTTGAACCATCGCGGCTCGCGCGGGCTGAAGACGATTGCGCGATTAAAGCCCGGGGTGACAATCGAACAGGCCCAACGGGAGATGGACGCCATCTCGCAAAGGCTCGAACAGCTTTATCCTTTAACCAATACCAATCGCGGCGCGGTCGTTGTTCCGATTGTGGATGAATGGCTTGGCGATGCGCGCGAAACGCTCGTGCTATTCATGGTCGCGGTCGGATGCGTGCTGTTGATTGCCTGCGGCAACGTCGCTAATCTGCAATTGGTGCGCGCCTCAACCAGGCATAAAGAGATGGCGATTCGTGCCGCTCTGGGCGCGAGCCGTGCGCGCCTGATGATGCAGATGTTGACGGAGAGCGTGTTGCTGGCGCTCGTCGGCGGAGCGTTGGGATTATTGCTGGCGCTATGGGGAATTGATGCCGTAGTCGCTCTTAGTCCCTTCACGATTCCGTGGTTCGTCCGCGTTAATCTGGACGGGCGCGTCTTCGCTTTCACATTCGCGATTTCGATTTTGACGGGCCTGGTCTTCGGCCTGTTTCCGGCGTTCAAGGCTTCGCGGCTTAACCTCAACGAAAGCTTGAAGGAAGGGCGCGCGCCCTCTTGGTGGCGCGGCAAGAGCAGTTTTTTCCGGCTGCGCTTGCGCGGGTTGCTGGTGGTGCTGGAAATCGCTCTAGCCATTATGCTCCTCATCGGTGCGGGCTTGATAACGAAAAGCTTTCAGCAGTTATACAAAATCGAGCTTGGCTTTAATCCCGACCAATTGTTGACGATGAGGGTTGAACTGCCGTCGCGCCGTTACTCAGAGGCCGAGACAGTCAACTTCACTCAGACTCTCACCGAGCGCGCGGGCCAACTGCCTCAACTCATAAAAAGCAGTCTGGCTTCCGACATCCCGCTCGGCGATGGTTCATCAGCGACGGTCATCTCGATTGAAGGGCGTCCGGCGCAGCCGCCCGGCCAAGAGATTAGGGTTTACAGTCACCATGTTGCCCCACAGTTTTTCGACACGCTCGGCATACGCCTCTTGAGCGGGCGCGAGTTTCAAGCGGAAGATAGGATGGAAGCGCAGCCCGTCGCCATCATCAGCGAGACGCTGGCGGCGCGCTTCTGGCCGGGCCAAAGCCCATTGGGCCAACAGATTAAAGAGGGGGCTAAACCGGAAGCGGAGGGCACTTGGTACAAGATTATCGGCGTCGCGGCGGATGTTCGCCATCGCAACATGAGGGAGATTCCGAACGACGACCCTGATATTTACTTCTGTTTACTTCAACGTCCCGTTTATGATTTCGGCTTCATCGCGCGGACGAGCGGCGAGGCGGAAGCGACCAAGGCCGCGCTTCGCAGCCTTGTGCAAAGCATAGACCCGGAGCTTCCCGTCTATGCGCAGCTAACGATGCAGGAACGCATCGCGCGCCGCACCATCTGGTTTCGCACGGGCGCGTGGCTGATGTCCATCTTCGCGCTGATGGCGCTGGTGCTGGCGCTCATCGGCGTGCTCGGCATGATGAGCTACGTCGTGACGCTGCGCACACACGAGATTGGCATTCGGATGGCCGTCGGTGCCTCCGAACGCGATATTCTGAGAATGATACTCACTGAAAGCATGTTGCTCGTCGGCGCTGGCGTCGCGCTCGGAATCATCGCGGCCCTCGCGGGCACGCGCTTAATCACCAACTTTCTCTACGGCGTGAGCACGACCGACCGCGGAGTTTTCATCAGCATCACACTGCTGCTCATAGGATTATCTCTGCTCGCCAGCTATCTGCCCGCGCGCCGCGCGATGAAGATGAATCCGATGATGGCTTTGCGCCGTGAATAGCGGCTGCAAGGCAAAGAGAAGTTTTAGCTGTTGTATAACCAACCGGGTGAGCCAGTTTGATGAAAAGCTCTCTTCCCAGAATCTTAATCGCAGACGACCAGCCGGACGTGCTCGAAGCGCTGCGCCTCTTGCTTAAGGGCGAGGGCTATCAGGCGGAGTTCGTCAGTTCGCCCGCAAAGGTGCTTGATGCTCTGAAGGCGCGCGATTTCGACGTGGTGTTGATTGACTTAAACTACGCTCGCGATACTACGTCCGGCCAGGAAGGACTCGACCTCCTGCGCGAGATAGGGGCGCTGGATGCGGCGCTGCCCGTCGTTGTGATGACGGCGTGGGGCAGCGTCGAGTTGGCGGTCGAGGCCATACGTCGCGGCGCTCGTGATTTCGTACAGAAGCCTTGGGAAAACGAACGGCTGCTGACCATCCTGCGCACGCAAACCGAATTGAGCCGCGCGCTCAGGCAAGGCCAGCGCCTCGAAGCCGAGAACCAATTGCTGCGTGACGGCAGCCGCGCACGATTGCCGCCGCTGATTGCCGAATCCGGCATCATGCAGCCCGTCAAGCAGCTAATCGAGCGCGTCGGCCCATCGGACGCCAACGTGCTCATCACAGGTGAAAACGGTACGGGCAAGGAGGTCGTCGCGCGCCACCTTCATGCGCTTTCCGAACGCGCCGCGAAGCCGCTGATTACCGTCAACGCGGGCGCGCTCTCCGAGGGGCTGTTCGAGAGCGAGTTGTTCGGCCAT
>CAZEZJ010000051.1:0-4369 GCA_964516695.1 uncultured Blastocatellaceae bacterium | reverse complement strand
GTTCACGGATGCCAGAGTTGACCGCGTCGGTCGCTTCGAGTTGGCTGACGGCGGCACGCTCTTTTTGGATGAGATTGCGACCGTTCCTTTGAACTTGCAGCCGAAGCTGCTGCGCGTTTTGGAGACCGGCGAGTTTGAACCTGTCGGCGCATCGAAGACGAGGCGGACTGATGTTCGCGTTCTCTCAGCGACAAACGCCAATCTGCATGAGGAAGTGGCCGCCGGGCGCTTTCGTCAAGACTTGCTCTTTCGTCTTAACACGGTCGAGATTGAATTGCCGCCGCTGCGCGAACGCCGCGAAGACATTCCGCTGCTCGCCGCTCATTTCCTGCGGCAGCATTCCGCTCGTTATCGCAAGCCGCTCGACGGCTTCGAGCAGGCGGCGCTCGACCTGCTGGCGAATCGCCAGTGGCCCGGCAACATACGCGAGTTGCAACATGCCATCGAGCGTGCATCGCTGATGGCGCAGGGTCATCTGGTGAGCGTCCCCGACCTAGGGTTACAATCCGTGGCTGAAAGCACGCGCCGCCTGGAGGAGATGAGCCTCGAAGAGGTCGAAAGCGTTTTGATTCGCAAAGCGCTCGCACGCTTTGAGGGCAACGTTAATCAAGCCGCGGCGGCTCTCGGCTTAAGCCGCAGCGCGCTCTACCGGCGCATCAATAAATATGGCCTCTGACAGAGCCAGCGTTGAAGAAGTGGGCCAACCGGAGGAGAATGCCGCCCGGCCCACGCCGCGAACTTCACAGGCACGCTTGCCTTCCATCGCGGTCTTTCGCCGCCTCAGCCACCAGAACTCTCTCTTCGCGCTCGCATTGATGGCCGGATTGCCAGCAATAATCGTCGCCCTCATCTTATTGTGGAGCGGCGGATATTCAGCGAAAACGTGCTGGACGCTTTCCGTGTTGATTCTCTGCTCGTGGCTGGGATGCGCGCTCTTGTTGAGGGAGCGCGTGATGCGACCGCTGCAAACCATCAGTAATCTGCTGTCGGCGCTCAGCGAGGGCGACTATTCGATTCGCGCGCGCGGCGCGAAGGCGGATGACGCGCTCGGTGAAGTGATACTGGAAGTCAACGCGCTCGGGGAAACGTTGCGTGAGCAACGGCTCGGGGCGCTCGAAGCGACGACGCTCTTAACGACTGTCATGGCTTTGATTGATGTCGCCGTCTTCGCCTTCGACGGCGATGAGCGCCTGCGTCTCGTTAATCGCGCCGGAGAGCGCCTGCTCCAACAGCACGCCGAAAGATTATCGGGAATGACTGCCGCTGAATTGAAGCTGGCCGATTATCTACACGGCGAGAGCGTGCGGATTGTCGAAACAGAATTTCCGCTGGGGCGCGGGCGCTGGGAAATACGGCGCAGCCTTTTCCGCGAGCGTGGCTTGCCGCACCAACTCCTCGTCGTCGCGAATCTGAGTCGCGCTCTGCGCGAAGAAGAACGCGCCGCTTGGCAAAGACTCGTGCGCGTCCTCGGCCATGAATTGAACAACTCGCTCGCGCCGATAAAATCTATTGCCGGAAGCCTCGAAAGCCTTTTGAGCCGCGAGCCGAAGCCTGCGGATTGGCGCGCTGACGTGCAGCAGGGGTTAGCCGTCATCGCTAAGCGCTCTGAATCTTTGAGCCGTTTTATGAGCGCCTACGCGCGGCTGGCGCGGCTGCCCGCTCCGGTCTTTCGCGCGGTCGAAGTGGCGGCTTTGATTCGCCGCGTCGCCGGACTGGAAACACGCCTCAACCTCTCGCTTCGCAGCGGCCCTGAATTAACCATTGAAGCTGACGAAGACCAACTCGAACAACTGCTCATCAATCTTCTGCGCAACGCCGTTGACGCGGCCCTGGAAACAGGCGGCGGCGTCTCTCTCTCTTGGAGAGAAACGGCGAGCGCGCTCGAAATCCTCATCGAAGATGAAGGGCCTGGACTTTCCAATACCTCAAACCTTTTTGTTCCCTTCTTCACGACGAAGCCAAACGGCTCGGGCATCGGCCTTGTCCTGAGCCGTCAAATCGCTGAAGCGCACGGCGGCACGCTCACCCTCGAAAACCGTCAACACGCAAAGGGCTGCGCAGCGCGGCTCACACTCCCGCTAAAAAATGTCTGAATGGAAATTAACAGCGCCCGTCGCTAAGGATTGAGCCTGAGTTGTTGAACCATGGGGCCGTATTTCTCTTCCAACTGGTTCACAGAATTCTTAGCTCTCGCCTTTCTCCACCAAGCGGCGGAGGTCTCCGCGCCCGCGCGTGCGGCGCTGATTCTATCAATTCGCTGTCTTCCGCCCGCTTCGGGAATATAAGAATCAACTACCTGATAAGTGATAACCAACGGCTCATCCTTATGCAGGGCCAGAAAGTAGTCAACGCCACGGCCTCCGATAAAAAAGGATTTCTCTTTTCCGTTTGCCAGGGTGATGACGGCGTGAACGTAGTCACCGACTTCAAAGCCTTTGAGAGTGCCTCTGACGGTTTTAGTGGCTATTACACGCTCGCGATTCTGCGCGGCGTTGTTGGAAGCCAGGACGTTTGCGGTGCTGACGGATGTTGCACCAACAGCGGCAAGAAGTAGTAAAAAGAGCGGAAGAATTTTCAACTTTAAGCTTCGCACAAGGCTTCTCTCCATTATTTGTTAATCGCAACTAGCGAGTTCGCGTGGCAGTAATTCAGGCTACGCTGCTCGCGCCGCATCATAGCACAGCGTCAGCCAATTGCCGGATGCTTTGCTTCAAGCAATGGTCTCAAGAGGTGAGCGTCAAAATCGAGATTTCGGGCGGGACGCGAAAGCGCACGGGATAGATGCTGGTGCCGATGCCGGGCGTGACGAAGAGGTGGCGATTGTCTTCGATGATGTGGCCGATGGCGTAGCGCTGCTGGTATTGCGAAGGCACGCGCGGGCGACCGATGAAGGGAATGCTGACTTGCCCGCCGTGCGTGTGTCCGGCCAAAGTCAGGCTGACTCTGGCGGGAACCTCGGGAAAAATGTCAGGGTTGTGCGTCAGGATAATGACCGGCCCGCTGTCCGTGATTTTCTGAAGCGTGCCCGCGATGTCGGGCTTGCGCGTCCATTCGTCTGCGATTCCGGCCAGCCAGAGAGAATGGCCCTGATGTTGAATCTGCATGACATCGTTTTCGAGAACGCGGATGCCGGCCTGCTCAAAGGCGCGCATCACGCGATTGCCGTCATACCACCAATCGTGATTGCCGAGCACGGCGAAGACGCCAAAGCGCGCCCGCAAAGGTTTCAATTCGGCGGCGATGATTTCCGGCTCGATGGTTTGCCCGCTTCCTTCGTCCGTCACCATGTAATCTCCGGCCAGCAGTATTAAATCGGGCTGCGCGCCGTTAATCGTCTGGACCATGCGCTGCAACTTCGCTTGGTCAATGTAAGGCGAGCCGACGTGCAAGTCAGAGATGAGCACGACGCGCAGGCGCTCGAAGGCCGCCGGCCAGTTCGGTAATTTTATCGCCACTTCATTAACAACCAGGCGATTCGGCTCGATGACGAAGGCCCAGAGCGCGAGCGACACGCAAACGAGCAGCAGGCTGCCAAGCGTAATCAGCACATACTTGATGAAGCGACGTGAGACTTTCATTGTCTTCCCTTTTTCAGCTTCTCATCCTAAGCCGTTTGGAAAATACTCGCGCCAGCGTCTTTCGACTAACTCGGCGATGTCCGGGCGCACGAGCAGTTCTGCCGGATAGCCAGGCTTCATGCGCGCGTCAATGACGATGGGCGCGCTGTATGAGAGGTGATGACGCCGAACGAAAGTCTCGGCGGCGTAAATATCGGAGGCCGGCTCGAAGCGCGTCCAAGTGGCCCAGAGGAAATCGGCTGCGCTCCCGGCGACGCCCGCGTCGTCATGCAGGATAATGAGCGGCCATTCCTTGAAAATCTCTTGGCGGGCCAAGCGCGCCGCCTGCGCTTCATCTTCCGCGTAAGGCAAACCTTCAAGGACGAGACAGCCGCCGCAAAAAACTTCGGCGCGCTTCACATCCGGCGGCAACTCTCCGCGAATCTCGCGCGGCAGAGCGCGCACGGGCTGGCCCAAGGCGAGCATGATGGCTTTGCTGCCCTCGTTGACTTTTCCGCTCGTGTAGTCGAGCGTGTCCATCGAAACGTTGGAAAAGATGAAGAGGTCGCTCTCCCATCGCACGCGGGCGAGGATGTGTTCGAGCAAAGCTTTGAAGTCCTGCAAGTTTTGCGGCGTATCGGTCAGAAGCAGAAACTTCGTCAGCGAAAGTTGGCCCTCACCGAGGATGCGAAAGCCTGAGACTAAGGCTTCGCGGCTGTAGCGCTCGCGCACGACTGCTGCGCAGAGCGAATGGAAGCCGGTCTCGCCGTACGTCCAGAGGTCGCGCACGCTCGGCATCACGAGCGGAAACA
>CAZEZJ010000050.1:0-19607 GCA_964516695.1 uncultured Blastocatellaceae bacterium | reverse complement strand
GGCCTACTCTAAAAACTGTCCGCAGTCTCTACTGGCCACGGCCCATAGTTTAAGAACCTGAGATTCTTATACTTTGGGCCGTGGCCTGTAGATTGTTTTACTTAGGCTGTTGGGCCGCCCTTTTAATGTTCGGCAATCGGAAAGCGTAGGAAATCGTGCATCGAGTGTTCTATATTGATAGTGTGGCGATTCTCTTGGGTAGATGCTGAAAGAGCGCCGGAGCGTGAAACGTAGCACAGGGAAGGTTTTGTGGCCTGAGACGTTGAGCGCTTCGTCGTGGCTTGGTAATTGCTGGTCTTAAAGGCTGTAAACGCATTACTAACCTCTCTCCGGCGGTGTACGGGCAGCCGTCAATCACAAATGCCTCGAATTCCAAGCATAACTATCAGGGAAAGGTTTAAGCCATGAAAAAGGTTCTACTTCTTGCTGCTCTTGTCCTATTTTTGGGAGCTTCGGCGGAAACGTTTGCGCAAGGTCGTTACAATCGCGGTGGTCGCTGGGATAACAATCGCGACAATCGTTCAGACCGCCAACGCATCCGGCGCGGCATTCGCTCCGGCCAGATTACGCGCGATGAGGCGCGTGCGATACGCGAACGCGAGCGGCAGATTCGCGCCGAGCGGCGCACCTATCGCTCGGATGGCGTCTTGACGCGCGAAGAGCGCCGCGAGATTCGCCGCGACGAGCGTGAACAGGATCGCTACATCCGCAGCCAACGCCGCGACGATGACCGCACTAACCGCAGACGTGGCAATGGCTACTACCGTCGCGGGGCTGGCTCGCCCAGTCATCCGGTCTTCGGTCGTCGCAATCGCTACTAACCGTCTTTCGGTAAAGACAACTTCTAACCAAAAGCTCGCGCTCATCAAGAGGGCGCGGGCTTTTTTTTACGACGACTTAAATTTTTTTTCGCTTGCACACCGATGCAGCAAAGCGGCCTCGCGTGTTTGAATCTCGGAATAAAATTTCACTTCAGTCAAGGATAATTTCCACAGAATTTTCCACAGGCAGACATTCGGTAAACGAATCGAAAAAATAGGTATTGACAGCCTCAAAGGATAAGCGTATAACGCTCACCCTGTCGCGTTTCTTACGGGAGACATGACCAGCGAGGGGAGAGGCAAGCGGTGCGGTGACGCGCCGATTTGAGAGCAACCGCAGAGCGGATTTGAGGTTGCTATTAACGCCCCACGCTGAAGCCGAAAGGCTTGCTGGTGAGAGTCCTTCGGGACTTTCCGAAAGCGCCCGAATAAAAACGGGTCGCGCTACAAGGAGTGATCATCCTTTGTAGTAGCACAGTCGCTCGACGCAAGTTGAGCCTCGTTGCCGGTGTCGTAACCGGCGGTGGAGGAAAAGCCACCCCAACAAAAACCAAGCGGCACGCGTTTCTTCGGAAACGCAGGGATTCGTGAAAACGGGTTTGGTGCCGACCGGAGATGAGCCGACCGCCGGACATGCTTCGGGATATAAATCAGGCAGCCATAAGGCGTGTACATACCTTGGTTGCCGGGGTTCTAAAGAAATCGCTTCGGCGGTTTCTAGGAACTAACAGAATTGCGCTGCTGCCACTCGTTGGTAGCAGCGCAATCTCTTTTTAGCGCGCGCTGTCTGTGCGCAGCCGCCAGCTTATTCTTCATGTCACAACTACTGCGCCCGATTATCCTGCGCTTCGACTCTCTGCCTTCGACCAACACGGAAGCGGCGCGGCAGGCCGCAAACGGCGCGCCCGAAGGCTTGTGCATCATCGCGCGCGAGCAGACGAGCGGGCGCGGGCGACAGCAACGCGCATGGATTTCGCCGCCCGGTGCCGGTCTCTACTTCAGCCTCATCCTGCGCCCGCGCTTAGACACGAGCCGTTGGCCTTTGATTACGCTCATGGCCGCTCTGGCCGTCGCGGACGCGCTCCGAGACGCCTGCTCGCTCTCCGTTGACATCAAGTGGCCGAACGATATTTACGCGGAGGAGCGTAAACTCTGCGGCATTCTCGCTGAGATGATTGAGACGCCAACGGGCCGCGCCTGCATCGTCGGCATCGGCATCAACTTGAGGGAAAACGCATTTCCGGCGGAGTTGCGCGAGGTCGCCGCGTCAGTTGAAACTTTGACCGGACGCGTGCCGGACGTTGAGCGCTTGTTGCCATCGTTGACGCACTTTATCGCTGAGCGCTATCAAATCTTGCAAGCGGCGGACGGAGCAGAGCAAACGCTCAGCGCTTGGTCCGCGCGCTCTTCCTTCGCCAGCGGCAAGCGCGTGCGCGTCGTGCTCGCTGCGGAAATCTTGGAGGGCATAACACGCGGGCTTGAACCCGACGGCGCTTTGCGTGTAGAAACAGAGGCGGGAGAAATCAAGATTATCCGCGCCGGAGATGTGACGGCGCTGCGTCCGGCTGCAACTAAGGGAGATTGAGTCTCATCGATTGTCATACGATAAACGAGCTTTAGCGCGAGCGGCTTCAATTTCGGAAAGTTAAACCGAAGACCATGCTATTAGTCATCGATGTCGGAAATACCAATACCTCACTTGGCGTCTATAACGGCGAGGAGTTGGTGACGCATTGGCGTTTGACGACGGCGCGGGCGCGCACCGTTGACGAATACGGCGTGCACGCGCGCAATCTCTTCGAGTTGGCGGGGATTGATTTCAAGGTGATTACGGCGGTGGCTATCGCGTCGGTCGTCCCGCCGCTCAATTTCACCCTGAAGAAGATGTCGGAAGTCTATTTTCATCACACGCCGCTCTTCATAGACAACACGACCGACACGGGGCTGGAGATTCTCTACGAGCCGCCGTCGGATGTCGGCGCTGACCGGATAGTTGACGCGGTGGCGGCTGTGCATAAGTATGGCGCGCCGTGCATCGTCGTTGACTTCGGGACGGCGACGACCTTCAATGCCATTGACGCCGAGCGGCGCTATCTAGGCGGCGTCATCACGCCCGGCATCAACATCTCTTTCGAAGCGCTGTTTGAGCGCGCGGCCCGCCTGCCCAGAGTTGAGATTAAGCGCCCGCGCTCCGTCATCGGCTCATCCACGGTCACCGCTATTCAATCCGGCATGTACTACGGCTACGCCGGGCTGGTTGACGGCATCCTGCGGCTCATGCGTGAGGAATTGGGCGGCGCGCCGCGCGTCGTCGCGACGGGTGGCCTCGCGGCGCTCATCGCACCCGGCTCTCACTTCATCGAAACCGTTGACGACACGCTCACACTCGAAGGCTTGCGGCTGGTCTACGAAAGACAAGTGATGAGTGAGTAAGCGATAGGTGATGGGATAAAAGCTTTTCTCTTATCACCTATCACCCATCACTTATCACTGCTTTTATGAATTACTTTAACTACTTCACCGAAATTGAAGATACTTTTGTGCGGCGACGCGGCAAGCATGTGCTTCTGAGTCCGCTGGACTGGGCGCTGATTGAAAGCTGGAAAGAGAAAGGCGTGCCGTTGCACATCGCCTTAAACGGCATCGAACGCGCGTTTGCGTCATACGAGTCGAAGCCGCGCAAGCGCAGCGTGAAGTCTCTATTATATTGCCAGGAGGAAGTGGAGGCTCAGTATGCCGAGTGGCTCGAATCCCAGGTTGGCGCGCGTGAGGAAGAGAACTCTAACGGCGATGGGCTGGCGACTGCTAAGATTGTCGCCGCCGACGATGCGCGGCTGCCTTTCCCGCGCGCCGATATTCTCAAACACCTGTCCGACGCTCGCACGCGCCTGCTCGAAATTTGCGAGCAGAGAAAAAAAACCAGACCCGACCATCTCTGTGATACTCTGGCGCGCGCCGCCACGCGTCTCGACCGGCTGACAAAGGATTTTGCGCGCGCGCGCCGCCCGCAGGCCGAACAGCTTGAAACGTCGCTTGCCGGTCTGGAAAAAATGCTCAACGAAGCGTTACAGACGAGCGCCGGCGCGGCAGAACTCACGGCGGCGCGCGAGGCCACCGCGGCGCAGTTGCAGCCCTATAAGAGCCGCATGGAGCGCGCCACCTATGAGCAGACTTTTGATAATCTGTTGCTGAAACGGCTGCGCGACCAATATGAGTTGCCGCGTCTCAGTTTGTTCTATCTGTGACCTGACCTTGTTTATTCTGACAGCAAAGGAGTTTGTGATGGCTCAAATGACAATAGCGCGCCTCGGAGTCTTCTCCGTCGGCAAAATCTACGGCGCCATCTCCGCCGTCCTCGGTCTCATCGCCGGAATAGTTATCTTCTTCATCACGCTGTTGGGTGCGGCGGTAGTCCCCAGCTCGCGCGGAGGCAATGCCGCGATGGGCGTCGCCAGCGGGTTGATGTTTATGATTCTCGCCCCGATTATTTACGGCATCTTCGGTTTCATCATGGGTCTCATCATGGGCCTCATCTATAACGTCGCGGCAGGATTCGCCGGCGGCATTGAAATCGATTTGGAAGGCGCGGCGCCGCCTGTCTATAGCACGCCGCCACCGCCGCCAACGTGGGCGCAGCAGAACCCATACCAGACGGGCGGCCCTGGCTACACGGGCGGTTCTGGCGGCCCCGGCTATTAAAGCCCGCGAAGCGCGCGATGAAAAAGCGGAAGCGTCTGCGGGCTGAACGCGGAAGACGTAGCGAGAGGCCCGGCGGGCGCGAAGCAAATGCTGGCGCTGAAGTCGAAGTCGTCATCGAGCGCATTCTGCCGGGCGGCGCAGGACTGGGGCACGCCGATGGACGAACGCTGCTGGTCTCGCTGGCAGCGCCGGGCGACCGTGTCCGCGTCGTGATAGAACGCACGAGCGGCAGCGTCTCCTTCGCTTCGATTACTGAAATCCTGGAACCCTCGCCCGCGCGCGTTGAGCCGCCCTGTCCTTACTTCGGGCGCTGCGGCGGCTGCGACTTTCAGCAGCTCAGCTACGATGCGCAACTAACGGCCAAGCAGGAAATCATCAGCGATTGCCTGCGACGCCTGGCGCGCATCGAACTCTCCCCGCGCCAGATTCCCATCACCGCCTCGCCGCTCCAGTGGCAATACCGCGCGCGAGCGCAGTGGCAGCACGACGCACGCCAGCGCCGCCTCGGTTATTTCGAGCGTAACTCTCATCGCGTCTGCGATGTCGCGGCCTGTCCGGTTCTCTCCCCCTCGCTGCAAGAGACATACGCGGGCTTGCGCCAGCGCCTTCAGAACAATACGCTGCCCGCAAACATCACGGAGCTGCAAGCGGTCGCGGGCGACGACGGCGCATCGCTCTCCCCATCGCTTGATACGGCAGGCACACGCCACGTCAGCCGTACGATAGCAGGCTACAGTTACCATTTCAGCGCCGACGGCTTTTTTCAAATCAACCATGAACTGCTGCCCGCGCTCGTCGCCGCCGCCATGAGCGAAGCACAGGGCACCAGCGCAGTTGACCTCTACTGCGGCGTCGGCCTCTTCACGCTGCCGCTCGCGCGCCGCTTCACACGCGTCATAGGCATCGAGGCCAACTCCGACGCCATTGACTTCGCGCGCCGCAACCTCTCCCGCACGCCACTCTCAGGCGTCACCTTCGAGTGTGCCAGAGTCGGAGAATATCTTGAGGGTCATGCTGGGGAGCTTGCGCCCGTTGATTTCGTCTTGCTCGACCCGCCGCGCGCGGGCGCTGAACCCGCTGCTCTTAATGGCATCCTCGCTCTCCACCCCCAACGCATCGCCTACGTCTCCTGCGACCCGGCCACCCTCGCCCGCGACCTTAAACAACTATTACAGGGCGGCTATCAACTCGATGCGGTCGCTGCCTTCGATATGTTTCCGCAGACACATCACGTTGAAACGGTCGTCCGGCTGAAACGTTATTCTGATACTAAATAACAACGGTCATCGCGAAGATAGAGCAGCCGTTGCGAATAAGCTTGGAACAACTTTGCCCCGCCGCTTAAGCCCAGTGTTGAACCAATCCGGCCAGTTTGAAAGTAACTTTCTTGCCACACTGAAGACTTGTTCGGAACTGCGCTGCTCGGATGTCTACAGAAATAAGCATCTGCCCTCTTGTGTGTCTACATATGTAGACACAATCAAATTAAAATAAGCGAAACGGGCGTCCTAATCCGCCGATTATCAAGCTTGCGGGCCAGGCATGAAGATTGCAGGAACTATTTTCGCTGGTTTTGAATTAGAGCGTGTGCATCATTGATGACCGCTCGATTCTATCTTTCCGATGGGCTTAAGCGTTTGAGCCGTATTGGAAAACAACTGACGGATACGCGCATCGTCAGAGAAGCTCATCAAGTTCCTCTATGCAAGCTGATACCCGCATAGGTTTTAATTCCTCGCGTTGACAATGCTCGTTTGTAGCTTGGCATCTACGCCTCTTCTTTTTGAGTCCACAAGAGACCCGCTGCCTCTTCAGAACTTCCATGCATGACTCGGCATCGCCAATTTAGTCTGATTAGTTAAAGCGATTGTCTGAACTATCCGGCGGCGGGATAGAGAACTCGTAACGGCATTTTTCATGTCACATTTCGTGACCCACAGAAAGGAATAGAGATGGCAACCAAAAAATCTGCTCGGCGGAAAGTTCAAAGTAAAGACACAACAAAACCAGGGGGAAGGCAAGACGCTGTCGGCTATCGCCCGCGAGTTGTGGTGAAGTTTAACGATCAGGTGCAGCTTCCTTATCAAGATGGCGTTGAGAAGATTATCCAAAAGTTACAACTTGGCCCATGGGAGCGCCTATCAAAAGAGTTTCCCGGGATCACGTTCAAAAGATTGTATACATCTCTCACGCCGGAGAAGATTGAGGCGCTGGTTGACCGGGCAACTGAGATTGACCGTGAATATAAACCTTCAAATTTGCTCGGCTACTTTATGGTGGATTGTCCGCCCGGAGTTAATCCTGAGGTGCTGGCTAGAGAGTTGCGGTCGTGGCCGGTGGTGAAGACGGCATATTATGATCCTCCGGGAGATGACCCGGTCGTCAATCCCGCAGACGATCCGCGCTCTGGAAACCAGGGCTATCTTGACCCGGCCCCAGACGGAATTGACGCTGAGTTTGCCTGGGGATTCACCGGAGGCGATGGCGCTGGCATTGCCGTCATTGATATGGAACGAGGGTGGACGCTCGACCACGAAGACATTACGGCACATGGCGCGGCGCTGTTGCACGGCGTGCTGCTCAACAGCTCCCGACCGCACGGCACATCGGTGCTGGGCGAAATTTGCGCCGTCGATAATACGCTCGGGTGCGTCGGCATCTGCCCGAACGTGGCCTCGGTCAATGTTGTTTCATACAACGGGAGCACGCGCCCCGACGCGATGATGGCAGCCATGGCTACGCTCTCCTTTGGCGATGTGCTGCTCTTGGAAGCTCAACTGAGCATTACCGGTTGGACCAACATGCCGATTGAAGTGTTGGATGCTGAATTCGATACAATCCGTTTAGCCTCAGCTTTGGGAATCGTGGTGGTCGAAGCGGCTGGCAATGGCAGCAACGATTTGGACACTTATAGCGACGGTGGCGGCGACATGATTTTTAATCGCTCGGCCCCAGGTTTTCGCGACTCCGGTGCGATTATGGTCGGGGCCGGAAGCTCATCGACGCCCCACACGCGTTTAGGTTTTTCCAACTTCGGCAGTCGCATCGATTGCTATGGCTGGGGCGAAGACGTAGACACGTGCTCGTCAACCTCCGGTGGGTCTACGACAAGCTACACAGCATCCTTTAGCGGCACATCGAGCGCATCGCCGATTGTCACGGGCGCGGCCCTCGCCCTCCAAGGGATTGCCGAGGCGAGCCTCTCAAGCCGCTTCAGTCCAAAGCAGTTGCGCGCCATCTTGAGCGCTCCCGCGAACGGCACGGCTTCGAATAACCCGCCAGTTGATCGCATCGGAGTCATGCCTGACTTGAGAGCGATTATCGAGGACGTGTTGAACGTCGCGACGGATGTTTACATCCGTGATTTCGTGGGCGACACAGGAGACCCGCATACAGGCTCTATCTCTGCCAGCCCGGATATAATCTTGCTTCCGGCAGCCGTCGCCAGCCCGCAAACGGATTTCGGAGAGGGGAGCGGCACGGAGAACAGCAACACCCTGGGCTTCGAGGCTGAAGCCGGGCAGGATAATTTTATCTACGTGCGCGTTCGCAATCGCGGCGGCTCACCGGCGACAAACGTCGTCGCGACCGTCTACTGGTCGCCGCCCGCCACGCTCGTCACACCTGACCTCTGGACGCTCGTTGACTCAGTCAACATTCCCAACGTTCCAGACGGTGATATTCTCACCGTCTCCGATGCCATCACCTGGCCGTCGGCGGAAATCCCAGGGGAAGGTCACTACTGCTTCGTAGGGCTGGTGGGGACGACGGACGAGCCTGCACCCGACCCAGCCGATTTTCTGGACTGGGATAACTTCCGGCGTTTTATTCGCGAGAATAATAACGTCACCTGGCGCAACTTCAACGTGGTTAACAACGACCCCGATGCGAGCGGCGGGGACCCGGCCGGTTACGTTGCGCTGCCGTTCCTCGCGCCGGGCGCACCGGATAAGGCCAGGCCAATGCGTTTGGAATTTGTGGCTAAGCTGCCGCGGGGAGCGCGTGTTTTCCTCGAAGCCCCGCGACACTTTATCGACGCCCTGCAATTTCGCGCGCCGTCCTTAAGCGTCGAGAAAAAGCGCGGCACGGTGCGGCTGCCGATTAATCCCCACGGTCGTCAAAGTTTTGAGGATATGCTTTTCCCCGCGAAATCTCGCACGCAACTGAGGTTGCTCGTGCAAATTCCTAAAGAGTTACGTGGGAATCAGTATGAGATATATGCGCGGCAGCTTTACAGGGAAGAAGAAGTCGGTCGCATCTCCTGGCGTCTGGTGCCGCCGGAATTTTTCAAGGAGCGGCGCTATTCGAAAGGAAAGAAGGCGAAGTAGGAACCGGACTTGAGACGCGAGCTTTAAGGGGTGCGACGGGGTTTTGCTGTCGAAATTCAGCGATGATGATGGATGTGGTTATGGATTCCAACATCATCGCGTTCCACAGCAGAACCTCGTCGCTTTGCGTCTTAGCTCGCTCAGATAATCGCTCACACAGAATCCTGAACACACTAAGTCGTTGCAAACAATCTCCGGCGAGCTTTTCCCGCTTGAGGGTAAAGTTCGGCCTCTTGACATCAGATTGGTCGTCAAATACATTCATCCGGCATAAGATTTCAGCACCGTAAGTCTCGCACTAGGCGAGCCAACGTTTTGCACCACCGCCAAACAGCTTGCTGTTCGGGAAAGTGCAGAATTGATAAACCATCTCCCGAACGACTCAGCTTGGCTTTGAGCCGCGACAGGCTCGTCTCATAATGAAAGGGATTGTTCATGCTTCGTCAGCCATTCATTGTTTCCCTGGTTCTTCTTTTCATGGCGCTGCCGGCGGCGGCCCAACAGCGCTGCTTCACGTCGCAAGAGCGCGCGCTCGCGGAACAGAAAGCGAAAGTCTGGCAGGAGCCGGACCCCAACTACAATCCGGTTCTAGGCTATAACACCGCTCATGGCCCACGCCTCGGCGCTCCGCAAGTTGATGACAAGGGCCTGGCCGCGCCGATTAAATGCGTCGCGAATAGAGACCCGACTAAAGGCTCCGGCACCACGCCGAAGTTTCACTGCTCCATCGCCGGCGTCGTTGACGAGGACGGCGACCTCATCCGTTTCAAAGTGAAGCCCCACTTCAAGGGGCAGGCGATGAACAAGCGAAACGGCGAGATTTACGGCGAGTTTCTCTCTTCGCGTTTCTCGAAGGCGCTCGGCTTTTTCGCGGATGACGAGTGGGTCGCTGATGTCACTTGTCCAGATTGCGATAAGAGCCTGACCAGCGGCTTCCAAGGAGCAAGCTTCACGCCCTTTCAACCCGCCGCGGGAATCGAACTCCCGCTGGGCAAAGGCATAGACGTTAACTGCGACGACAAGGACGCCGCCGGAATCAGCGGGGCGCTCGCGAAGCTACTTCAGAGCGGCGCTCCGCGCGCCGAGATAGACGCGTTCAAGCTGTGGCTCGCCTTCATAGACCACGGCGATACCAAGACCGACAACCAGAAGTTTGCCTGTCTCAAGTGGACTAAGAACGGCGACAACACCTTGACCTGCGAGCCGGGCCAAGCGGTGTTCTACGTGAGCGACATGGGTTCGACCTGGGGCTACTCCAGTTCGAGCGAGAGCAAGGCGCGGCTCGACCGTTGGAGCGGCAAAGACCCGATTAAGGTGAGCGGCGGGCGCTGCACCACGACCGCCAAGAGTGTTGGCGACACCAATATCAGCGAAGCGGGTCGCCAACTCCTAGCCAACGGCCTGCAACGACTCCTCGACGCAGAGAGAAGCGACGGCTTGATTACAAAGGTCTTCCGCGCCTCACGCAACCATGAGCGCGACCAGCCAGCCGAAGCGTGGGCCGCGGAATTCGTGCGCAAGGCGCGGACGATTATCAACGCCCGCTGCTCAAACTAAAGATAGGCGAGATGCGATTCTCTGAAGACCCCAAGGCCGTTGCCCGTGGGGTCTTCACCTTTTCAGCGCTTGTATTCTGTTTTAGCGGTTATTCATCATTCGGGAGAACGGAATGCCTGCTCAAAACATAGACGAGATTATCGTTGAACTTGACGCCATCATCGCGCGCTCGCGCGAAGCGCGTAGTCGTCTAGGGTTCTTCGCCGTCCTCTATCGCAACGTGACGCTGATGGTCAAGGAGGGAATCAAGAATGGTCTCTTTGAAGACGGCCCGCGCATGGAGCGCCTCGATGTGACGTTTGCCGGCCGCTACCTCTCCGCGTATGAAAGCTTCGAGCGCCATGAGCCGTTGAGCAAATGCTGGCTGGTCTCTTTCAAGGCCGCAGAGATGTGGCCTCCCATCATCCTCCAGCATTTATTGCTCGGCATGAACGCGCACATCAATTTTGATTTGGGCATCGCCGCCGCAACCGTTGCCCCGGGTGGCGAACTGCCGTCTCTCCAGCGAGACTTTAATGAGATTAACAACATCCTCGGCGGGATGATTGCGAAGGTCAAATCCAACATTGATGAGCTTTCGCCGTGGATAAATCTGGCAGACCATCTGATTAGCGCTCAGACGGAAGACCGCATTATCAACTTCAGCCTCGGCAAGGCGCGGCAGAGCGCTTGGCTCGTCGCGAACATGCTGGCCGACGCCAGCCCTGAACAGCAGGCGCGAAAGCTCGCTATCCTTGATGATGCGGTGGCCGCCTTCGGTCGTTTCCTGCAAAAACCACCGGGCGTGCTTATCAAGCTGGGCCTTTGGGTAATCCGCCTGCGCGAGACCAGCGACATCCCGCGCACGATTGACGTGCTCAGTCAGATGTGACTAATTGAAAGCTGTCCATTCCATTGACGCGCTTGAATGCCTATGTTAGCTTTTTGCCAACCTACGACTAGGGCCGAAAGATTTAACACCTCGTAAAAAGAGACCCTGCGCGAAGCTTCTCGCACAGCCATCGGTTTTGACTACTATTTCACCGAAATCCAGACTAAAGGATACATCTATGAGCACGGCAGAAAAACAACAGTCTTCATCGGAGGCTACGGAGCCGGGCGCGGCTGACGCCAATCAGACGCAAGGCGCGCGCGCCGGAGGCAGCACTACGAGCGCGCTGGACGAGGGCGGCAACATAGATAAAATCAGGGAGATACTTTTCGGCGTCCAGATGCGGGATAACGAAAAAAGATTCTCCCGCATCGAAGAGCGCCTGCTTAAAGAATCGGCTGATTTGCGCGAGGAGACGCGTAAGCGCTTTGAAGCGTTGGAGGCGTTTGTCAGAAACGAGTTTGAGGCGTTGTCCGACCGCTTGAAGTCTGAACAGCAGGCGCGCGACGAGTCTGCGCAGAATTTGTCGCGCGAGATTCAGGAAACGGGCACAGCTTTGGAGCGAAAGCTCGCGCAGTTTGACGAACAGACCACACGCAGCCAGCGCGACCTGCGCCAGCAAATACTCGACCAGTCGAAGAATTTGAGCGACGAGATTCGCCAGAAATACAACGAGCTTCAATCGTTGCTTGAAAGGGAAGTGGCCGAGTTGGGCCACGCCAAGACCGACCGCGCGAGCCTCGCTGCGCTCTTCACCGAAGTGTCGCTCAGGTTGAACAACGAGTTTAAGATTCCCGGCGGTGAATAAAATCTTCGGCTGCCTCGGCAAGTGCTTGAAGGGCAGCGGCCTGACCTGAGCGGATACAGTGAGCTGATGAGTGATGCCTCTAAGCATGGGGTGTTGGACGAAGCCTCGCCCGCTGATTCGCCCGCGGGCGATGGAAGCATGGCGGAGCTTCGCAGTCTGCTGCTCGGCCCAGCCGAAGCGCAGATTGCGGAGATACACACGCGCCTCGCGGACCCGCAGCGGCAGCTTAAGGAAGTCAGCCGCGTGCTTCCGGCGGCTGTGGCCGTCCGCTCCCGCTCTGATAAAGAACTCTCCGAAGCCTTAGGGCCAACCATCACGGGCGCTATCGAGCGTTCCGTGCGCAAGAATCCGCAACCTCTCGTTGATGCCATCTTTCCCGTCATGGGGCCTGCGATTCGCAAGGCCATCGCCGCTGCGCTCAATGGCATGGTTCAGTCTCTCAATCAGAGCATGACGCATAGTCTCTCTGTGCAAGGACTGAAGTGGCGCTTCGAGGCTTGGCGCACGGGCAAGCCGTTTGCCGAAGTCGTGCTGCTCCACACGCTGCTCTACAGGGTCGAGCAGGTCTTTCTGATTCACAGGGAGACGGGATTGCTGTTGCAGCAGGTCACGGCCAGCAACGTCGCGGTGCAGGATGCCGATATGGTTTCCGGCATGTTGACCGCCATCCAGGATTTTGTGCACGACTCTTTCAGCACGCGCGAGAGCGACCAACTCGAAACCATGCAGGTCGGAGAACTGACCGTCTGGATTGAACAGGGGCCGCTCGCCATCCTCGCGGGCGTCATTCGTGGCACAGCGCCGCAGGAGTTGAGAGAAGTCTTCCGCTCGACGATAGAGAGCATTCATTTGCAGTATCACGACGCGCTCACGGAATTTTCAGGCGACGCCGCTCCCTTCGATGCCGCCCGCCCGCTCTTGGAAGACTGCCTTGAATCGCAGTTCGATTCCGAGCGCCAGGCGGCGAGCACCAAGCGCCAGTTGATTCCGCTCGCCGTCATCGCGAGCATCATCATCGGGGCGCTTATCGTGTGGGCCTTTTTCGCGTGGCGCAGCGCGCGGCGCTGGGATGCTTACGTGGAGAGATTAAAGAACGAGCCGGGGCTAGTCGTCACAGAGACAGGAAAGCGCGAGGGTAAATATTTCGTCAACGGCTTGCGCGACCCCTTGGCGCGCGACCCCGCCGCCTTGCTGCCCGAAGCCAAGCTCGACGCTGATGATGTGAGCGGGCGCTGGCAGCCTTTTCAAGCGCTGAGCGCGGAGTTTGTGCTGGCGCGGGCGCAAGTCTTGCTTGAGCCTCCGGCGACCGTTAAGCTGAGCTTAACGGACGGCGGCGTGCTGCAAGCTGAAGGCTTCGCCTCGCGCCGTTGGATTACGGAGACGCGCCGCGTCGTGCGCTTCGTTCCAGGCCTCAGCCAACTCAACGAAGACCGTTTGCTCGACATCGACCGCATCGAAAACCCTTCGCTGCTCTTCGAACTGGACCAAACGCAGCTTGCGCCCGGGCAGGAAGAAAAGCTCAAGCAGTTGGTGGCCGACATCGAACGCTTGCAGGTGCTCTCCGAGGCGATGCGAAAGAGCGTGCGGCTTGAAATCACAGGACGCGCCGACGGCACAGGCACGGAAGAGCGCAACAGCGAGCTGAGCCAAGGACGCGCCGAAGCTGTCGCCAGTGAGTTGAACGCTCGGCTGCCTTCCAGAAGCAATCTGGCAATCGTTCCCGTCAGTTCGAAAGAGAAACTGCGCGACGAGATTACGGAAGCCGACCGCGCCGCCAACCGCAGCGTAACTTTTAAGATTATCCTGACGGATGCAACGGAGTAAATGATGAAGTAGGAACGATGAAAGATAAGCTACGAAGAGCTTGTCTTTCGTTCAGCGTTCAGCGTTCCTATTTCCTACTTTCTTCTACAGAGGCGCTTTCTTTTATGATACAGAAAAAGATTTGTATGCTCGGAACTTTCGCCGTCGGCAAGACGAGCCTCGTGCGGCGTTTCGTCGAAAGTATTTACTCGGATAAGTATCACACGACGGTCGGCGTCAAAATAGATAAGAAGCAGGTCGAGGCTGCGGGGCAGGAGTTGCTGCTGTTGCTCTGGGACATAGAGGGAGCAGAGACGGCGCACGAACTGCGCAAGTCTTACCTGCGCGGCGCTGCGGGCTACCTGCTGGTTGCCGACGGAACGCGGCAGGAGACGCTCTACAGGGCGCTGGAAATCCAGGTGCGGGCGCAGGAGACAATCGGGCCGGTGCCCTTTCTGCTCTTAATCAACAAGGCTGACCTCATCGAACAGTGGAGCATTGAGGAGCGAGAGATGGAGGCGCTGCAACAAAAGAATTGGCACGTCATACAAACGAGCGCCAAAACGGGCGCGGGCGTCGAAGAGGCTTTCCTCACGCTCGCCCAAAAGATGATGGAGGCTTAAGATGGCCGAACTTCCTATTCCCGTCCGCGATTTTATTCTTGAGCTAACCGAAGACAGCCGCTCGCCCGCCTTTTTGCTCATCAACGACGAGACGGGTTTGACCGAGTGGGGCGGCGACCTGGCGTCTTACGGCATCAGCGGCCTGGAGAAGAATTTGAACGTCGGCGAGCACATCCCCTTTCTCCAAGGCTTGCTGCCGCTTGAAACGCGCAACCTCTTTCTGCCGCGCTTGCAAACCGTCGAAGGCGCATACGCGGATGTCTATCTCTTCAGCCGCGAAGGCGGAACCTGGGTGCTGTTGCTCGATTCCTCTGCCGAAGCTTCCAAAAGACAGCGTATGCAACAGAAGGCCAACGACCTCAGCCTGCAAGTCGCTGAAATGAAACTCGAAGAGGAATCGCTCTACGAAACCCAGACCATCCTCGAACAGCGCGTCAGAGAACGCACGCTCGAACTCGCTGATATGAACCTGCAACTAAGAAACGAGCTGGCCGAACGCAAGCGCATCGAGGATGCCCTGCGCGAAAGCGAGTCGCGTTTTCGTCGTCTCTCGGATTCAAACATGATTGGCATCATGTTCTGGGATTTGAAGGGCCGCATCACAGAAGCCAACGATGCTTTCCTAGACATGCTCGGCTTCACGCGCGAAGACTTGCGCGCCGGAAAGATAAGTTGGGAGCAGGTCACCGTTCAAGACAGCCACTCGCTCGACGAAAAAGCCTTTGCCGAAATGCGCGACACCGGAGCCTGCACGCCCTTCGTGCGACAATTCATCCGCAAAGACGGTCAACGCAAGACCCTTCTCTTCGGCGCAGCCCTCCTCGAAGGCTCGCAAAATAAGATTGTCTGCTTTGCCCTCGACCTCTCTCGATACAAGTAAACGACAGAAAAAAACTTCAATCGCATAGCCTCAAATGAATCCTTCGCAGCGCCACACGAAGCGACCTGAACTGGCCGCTCTTTCGTGTCGTTTCGTGTCGGCTGTTTGCAGCCTTACTTTCATCCCTGACGGCGATTCGGGTATGAGCGCGCCTCAAGTTTTTTGCAAATTTATCGTCTCCGCGCATAACTCCTGTAAAAACGTCGTCTCCTCGCGAGCCTCCGCCATCTTTTCGCTTTCTTTCGCGAGCGCGCTTTGTTTAGATTGCTCACCAGCGCTCGGCCTTTGAGAGCCAAACAAAAAGCAATACAGCATCGAAGCATCGCCAGCTTTTATGCGCTTGCCGCCGCAGCCGTCCGTTGCCTCTCATCCGCTGGCATTGCTGGCGGCCCTTTTTGCGTTCGGCATTCTCTTCGCACACTTCGTCGCGCTCCCGCTCACAGCCTGCTTCATCGGCGGCGCAGCCTGCGCCATTGCGAGCCTCTACTTTCAGCTACGGCGACGCGCTCAGCTAGCGACCATCCTCGTTGCGTTCTCTTTCAGTTGTGCGGGCGCGGCGCTTCTGCTGTTGGAAACAAGCGTTGTGGCTGCCAATCGCTTGCAGCGGTTTTATGACGAGGGCGTTATCGCGTCGGGTGACCCGGTTGAAGTGACGGGCGTGTTGACGAACCAGCCGGAGCAAGCGCCCGACGGTTTTTACCTGACGCTGCGCGTGGAAAACGTCAGAAGCGGTGAGACGTTGCGCGCAGCATCAGGACTCGTGTGGCTCTTCGTCCCTTTGCGCGAGGGTGCGGCGGCGCTTGCCGGATATGACGCTCTTGAATTGCGTTATGGTGCGCGCGTTCGCTTGATGGCGAGGCTCAGCCGCGCGGAGAGCTTTCGTAATCCGGGCGTCTCTTCGTTGACCGAATATCTCGAACGCCGCGGCTACGATGCGACGGGCATCGTCAAGAGTCACTTACTCATCGAGCGGCTTGACGACGAGCGCGTTTTCCTTCCGCTGGCGTGGCTCTACGAATGGCGTCAATTCTTGCTGGCGGAGATTTCAAGAAAATTTTCCGCCGAGACGAGCGGCGTGCTTCAGGCCGCGCTGCTAGGCAATCGCTATTATCTACAGCGCGACACAGCCGAGCGCTTTCGTGAGGCCGGAACATTTCACGTGCTGGTCATCAGCGGCCTTCACATTAGCTTCATCGGCGGCTTGGCGCTCGTGCTAATGCGGCGCGTGACGCGTCGGCGCGGCTGGCAGTTTATTGTCTCGGCGGCGTTTCTCTGGGCCTACTCTTTGGCCGTCGGTGCGGAAACGTCGGTTGTGCGCGCGGCGTTGATGTTTACCATCGTCGCGCTCGCGCCCGTCTTATCCAGACGCGCGCAACCTTTGAATGCTCTCGGCGGCGCGGCGCTGGTGTTGCTCGTTTGGCGACCGAGCGATGTCTTCGATGCTTCCTTTCAATTAACGTTTCTCTCCGTGTTGATGATAGTCATCATCGCTTGGCCGCTCATCAGTAAACTACAGGAGACAGGCGCGTGGCGTCCGTCGCAGGCAACACCGTATCCGCCCGGCGCGCCCCGTTGGTGGCGTGTTGTGGCGGAAGCGCTTTTCTGGAGCGAACGCGAATGGCAAAGGGCGCTGGCGCGGGCGACGTACAGTTGCCGTCTGTTTAAGACGCCGCTGGCCGCGCGTCTCGAACGCTGGCGCGTGCAGCGATTGTTGCGTTATGCGGTTGGGGCCATCATTATCTCAGCCAGCGTGCAAATCGGACTCCTGCCGCTGCTCATTCTCTATTTTCATCGCCTCTCGCTCGTCTCAGTCATCCTTAATATTTTCGTCAACGTGTTAATGGCTGTGCTGTCGCTGGTCGCTCTGGCCGCGCTGCTGCTCTCGCAGTTAAGCGCGAATTTGGCCGCGCCTCTCCTTTGGTTGGCGGAGCATTCGAGTTGGTTGATGATTCACAGCGTTGACCCTTTCACACGCTTGGGCGTTGCCGCCATCCGATTGCCCGAATACTCTGATTGGCGCTCCATCATCTACGCGCTTTATTACCTGCCTTTGTGCGTTCTGGCCGTCGCGCTGTCGCGTTGGAATCCGCTACAACTACCGCGCGACCTCTCGCGTTCAGGCGCAGATGAAAGAGCCTCCCTGTGGCATCTCGCAACGCGGGCGGCTATCGTAGCGCTGGGTGCGGCGCTCATTGTCATCGTCGCGCATCCGTTGAGCGCGGGCCGTCCAGAGGGCAGGCTGCGAATTGATTTTCTTGACGTAGGGCAAGGCGATGCGGCGCTCTTGACGATGCCTGACGGCACGACGCTGCTCGTTGACGGAGGCGGTCGCCCGAACATCTACGCGCGCCGCGCGCCAACTGAAGACGACGACGGCGAGGCGCTTTTCGAGCGCGATAGGCGCGACATCGGCGAGGCTGTCGTCTCGGAATATTTATGGTGGCGCGGTCTCGCTCGCGTTGACTACATTCTGGCGACGCACGCTCATGCGGACCACATTGACGGCCTCAAAACAATCGCGCACAATTTTCGCATTCGCGCCGCGCTCGTCGCTCGCGCTCCGGCAGGCGAACCGGAATTCGCATCCTTCGCGGCGACAATGCAAAGCGTTGGCGTGCCGGTTTATCTTCTGGGCCGCGGCGATACCTTGCGCTTCGGCGCGGTTGAGGCGGATGTCATCTGGCCTCCTCACCTTGCGAGCACAGACGACGCGGCAACGCGGTCTGGTAACAACGATTCGCTCGTCCTGCGTTTGCGTTTTGGCGAGCGTGTGTTTCTATTGACGGGCGACATCGAAAGGGAAGCGGAAGAAGCTCTCACGGCGATGCCGGAAGGCTTGCGCTCGGATGTCGTCAAGGTCGCGCATCATGGAAGCAAGACATCTTCGATTGAAAAATTCGTCGCTCTCACGCGGCCCACAATAGCCGTCATTTCTGTGGGCCGCTCTTCTATCTTTGGTCATCCTCATGGCGAAGTGGTCAAGCGCTGGCGTTCGATTGGCGCACAAGTTCTCACGACCGGAGAGCGCGGAACGATTACCGTCAGCACCGACGGCCACGACTTGAAAGTTGAAACTTTCGCGCCCCATTGAAACCGCGAGGAAATGAGCGCCGGCTATCAACAATAAGAGCGCAGCTATTCGTCTTCATAGCCGCGCTCTCATGCGTTGTCATCTTCCTAAATGCTTTTAGATTCCCGCTCCGTCCATAAACTCGTTGGGCGAGTAGTGGCCGATTTCGGAGCTGCCGACCTTGTAGGTGTTGAGCACACCGAGGGGCGGCGCGTAGAGGTGCAGCGTGACGAGGTGCTGGCCGCTGCATTCAGGGTTGCCGATTTGATGTATGTCGGGCACGTTCGCGCTCGTCACTTCACCCGCGGCCCACTCGCGCGCCGAACGATAGTACAACTCACGCTTTTCGCTTAAGGCAAACGTCGTCTCCCACATCACGCCCTCGCAGACGCGCACCGCGCCGTATGAGCCGTTGTGGTCGTGAATTGGCGTGCGCTGCCCCGGCAGCCAGCAGAGCACTAAGAGTTCGGCAAACTCATTGCGCAGCACACGATGGCGCGCGTACGTGCCCTTCTTGAAAAAACGAAAGGGGCGCACATCTTCAGCCGTCACCTGCACCTCGCCAAGCCAGCGGTCTAGGTCTTCGAGCGCGGGCGCTGCTCGTAAAGCATTGAGCGTCTCCTTCAATAACTCGAAAGAAAGAATCCGCTTCGTCTCCAACTCAACTGTGATTGGCATTTGAGGCACTGCCGTGACGTTCGTTGACATCTCTCTTAAAACTCCTCGCACGGGATTTATAAAGGTTATTTGAGCAGCGGCGCAGAAGTCGGAATGCGCCTGAACTTTTATAGTACTCATCGCGCATACGAGTCAACGCTTGAGGAGCGTATGTCCTCATGCTCAATTCGCCAGCAGGATGCGCACGTCGCGCACGTTTGTGCCCGTCGGGCCAATCATCAGCGCATCATTGAGCGCCGCGAAGAAGGTGTAAGCATCGCTCGCCGCTAGATATTCTGTCGGGTCGAGGTTGAGCAATTGAGCGCGCTTGATGGTTGTTTCGTCAGCGAGTGCGCCTGCGGCTGGGCTGTTGCCGTCAATCCTGTCCGTGCCCGCGCTGAGCGCGACAATGTGCGACGGCGAGCCTGCGGCTGTCTCTACGCGCTCATGCTCTTTGATTTCCAACGCCAACCGCAAAGCCGTCTCGCTA
>CAZEZJ010000049.1:0-20044 GCA_964516695.1 uncultured Blastocatellaceae bacterium | reverse complement strand
AGCGCTCGGACGAGACGGCGGGCCGCAACATGCCGACGCAGTGGCGCTCGGAGAAGCGGACGAGACATGGCCCTTGATAGTTGAAGATGCGGCGCGCGGGTGTCTCAAGGAGATATATGCGCCGGTCGAGGGCGGCAAAGAACGTAAACCCAGCCTCCAACCTTACCCGTCAATCCCCTGGGAGACTTTCGACCTAGACCAGTTCGATATGATTCCAAAGATTGCGCGCCCGCTTCTCAAGCGATGTGGCTCAGGCTGGGGCGGGATTCACCTGATTCCGATTGAATCAGGCCGCGGCTGTCCTTATGGCTGCGAGTTTTGCACCGTCACGGGCTTCTTCGGTGATTCGATTCGCTTTCGCACAAACGAGAGCGTCGTCGATGAACTTTTAAGGCTCAAAAGACACGCCCGCAAGAGTCGGAATCAGGTGATAGTCTTTTTCATAGACGATAACTTCGCCATCAACCTCAAGCGCACGAAATCGCTCTTACGAGACATCATCGCGGCTGGCGCGCAGCTTCCCTGGATGGCACAGATTAGCGCCAATCTGCTGCGCGATGAAGAACTCGTGGACTTGATTGCCGCCTCACACGGCAAGTGGATTTTCATCGGCATGGAGTCAATTGACACGGCTAACCTGGCCGACATGAACAAGAGCTTCAATAAGCCCGCGGAGTATGCGAGCGTGCTGGGTCGTCTCGCCAGTCGAAACATCTATGCGGTCACTTCTTTTATCATCGGCATGGACAATGATACGCCGGGCGTGGCCGAACGCACGCTCCAACAGATAGAGAGTTGGCCGCCGGGATTGCCCGTCTTCGGTCAACTCACTCCTTTCCCTGCAACGCCCCTGTATGCGCGATTAGAAGCTTCTGGACGCCTCACACGACCCAAACACTGGCTGGAATTTGCCCCCTACCAGATGGCGCATACTCCTTTGAAGATGACGATACCGGAGACGCAAGCTGAACTCGATAAGGCTTGGGCCGCCTCTTATAGCCCGCAGAACAATCAAAGGGCGCTGGCTTCCATCAGCGACCAGCCCGTTCAGTATCGGTTGATGCACCTCGTCATGCGCCTCTTCTTTCGCGGCATCTATTTTCCACAAATGAATAAACGTGCCTGGCTCAAACTAATCGCGCAGAACCGGTCAACAATCTTTAAGGTCACTAAGGATTTGGTTTCTGCTGGCCGCGCAGCGCGAGGGAAGAAGCAGGGCGTTGTCGCCTCTGCTCGCGTGTCGTAGTTCGCGTCGCTCTGCACAGTCTCCGAATTGACACAGATGATTCGCGCGCGCTCTAGAGAGCCAAACAGCCACAGGGAGCGAAATAATGAAAGTATTGCTCGTTTACCCGGAGTTCCCGGAAACCTACTGGAGCTTCCGGCACGCGCTCTCGTTTAACGGCAAACGCGCTTCCTTCCCGCCGCTGGGTCTCTTGACCGTCTCAGCTCTGCTGCCCGACACATGGGAGCGACGCCTTGTTGACATGAACGTGCGCTCCTTGAAAGACGTTGACATCGAGTGGGCCGATATGGTTTTCATCAGCGCCATGATTGTGCAGAAAAATTCGCTTGAGCGTGTTGTCGCCTTGTGCCAGACGCACGGCAAACGGATAGTCGTCGGTGGTCCATACGCCTCGACCAGCCCGGAGCAGTTGCCCGAAGCGACTCACATCTTCGTCGGTGAAGCAGAAACGACCTTGCCGGAATTTGTGCGCGACTTACAGAAGGGCTGTGCCCGCCGCATCTATCAAGCGGCAGAACGCCCAGCGCTGACCATGACGCCCGTCCCGCATTTCCGCTTAGCCGACCTCGAACGCTATAGCTCAATGTGCGTGCAGTATTCGCGCGGCTGCCCGTTCAATTGCGAGTTTTGCGACATCATCGAAATCTACGGGCGCGTGCCGCGCACCAAGACCAACGAGCAGATGATGAGAGAACTCGACGCGCTCCTCTCCTTAGGCTGGCGCGGCACGGTCTTTGTCGTTGACGACAATTTCATCGGCAACAAGCGCAGCGTCAAACAACTGCTGCCCGCACTCATCGAATGGTCGGAGCGACACGGGACGCCGTTCTCCTTCTTTACGGAGGCGAGCGTCAACCTTGCCGAAGACGAAGCGTTACTTGAGTTGATGCAGCGCGCAAACTTCCGTCGCGTCTTTCTAGGCATCGAGACGCCCGTTGAAGAAAGTCTCAAGGAAGCACAGAAGGGACAGAACACGCGGCGCGACTTGTTAGACTCTGTGCGGCGTATTCAATCTTACGGCATGGAAGTGATGGCCGGGTTCATCGTCGGATTCGATAACGACCCGGCAGACATCTTCGAGCGGCAAATTAACTTCATTCGTGAAAGCGACAATCCGCTCGCGATGGTCGGTTTGCTGACGGCGCTGCCAGACACGCAACTCTGGCGAAGGCTAGAGCGCGAAGGAAGATTATTGGAAGAAAGCACTGGCAACAATACCGATGGTTCTTTAAACTTCATTCCTCGAATGAGCAAGACGCGTCTGGTTGAAGGCTACCAGCGGATATTACAGACCATCTACAGCCCCGCCGCATATTATCAACGCGCGCTCGATTGCTTGTCACACTTAAGGCCCCAAACGGCACCGCAAGGCGGCAACATCCTCAGCAATGTCAAAGCGTTTCTGCGCATCATCCTCACGCTCGGAATACGCGACCACGAACGCGCAGAGTTTTGGCGTTATATGAAAAACGCGATAATCTTCCACCGCCCACAATTCACACACGCCGTTACACTGGCCGCCATGGGCTATCACTTTCGCAAGCTAACAGAGTCAATTAACAGGTAGCTGCGGCCCGCCGCGAGGCAAGCGATAAAAGTTAGCCGCCATCCTTTGGCGCTTCTCCATTGCTCAAATTTTAACCAAATCAAAAGCTCAAAGAATATTTCGACAATGGCGGAGAGGTAAATTGCACAGGATTACATTCTCAACTTTAATCATCTTCTTAGGTCTCTTGGTTGCAGCCTTTGCCGCGCCGCAAACTACATTCACCAGACAGCAATACGAGGAAGATTTCGACTATCTCTGGCGCAACATCGCGGACGATTACGCGTACTTCGACCAAAAGCGGACTGACTGGAACAAAGTGCGCGAGATTTATCGCCCGCAGATTAAAGCGGTCAAAACTCAGAGCGATTTCGTCGCGTTGTTAGAATCAGTGTTGGAAGAACTCTACGACTTTCATGCACATCTGAACACGAATACTGCAACCTCGCCGCGCCTCGTCCCGTCAGGCACAGACATTTGGGCTGAATGGCTCAGGGGAAGGGCCATCATCACTGAAGTCAGGCCCGGCTCGGGGGCTGAAAAAGCAGGAATCAAAATAGGGATGCAGGTCGTTTCTATTAACGGTATTGCTGTTGAGGAGGCTGTGAGCCGCCGTGTAGGCAAATCCTTGCGTTCAAGCGATGAGGCGGCGAAAAACTGGGCGCTCAGAATCCTGCTTGCAGGCCGGCGCAATGAGAGAAGAAGCATAGAGGTTATCAGTAAAGGAGCACGCAAGGTGTTCTCTCTTGATAATCAGCCCGCCGGCGAATCGGTTGAGACAAAGCCGTTGCTTGAATACCGAAGAATAGGAACGGATGTCGGATACATTCGTGTCAACAACTCTCTTGGCGACGCCGGTTTAATCAAGCAGTTTGACCTTGCGCTGGCCGCGCTGAAGAACACGCGCGGGTTAATACTTGATTTGCGTGATACGCCGAGCGGCGGTAACACGACCGTAGCCCGTGGGATTATGGGCCGGTTCATACGCCGTGACATGCCCTATCAGAAGCACAGCCTTCCCGCGGAGGAACGCCAGTATGGAACGAAGCGTAGTTGGATAGAGCTAGCGTCGCCGCGTGGAGAGTTTACCTACACAGCGCCGATGGTGGTTTTAGTAAACCATTGGACCGGCAGTATGGGAGAAGGAATAACTATCGGCCTGGACGGGATGAAGCGGGCGATTATCGTCGGAACCGAAATGGCTCGTTTGCTGGGGGCAACATCCGGCATCAAACTGCCGCACACGGGAATCGGCGTGACTTTTCCCACAGAGAAGCTGTTTCATATTAATGGAATCCCGCGCGAGAAATTTGTGCCCGCTGTCAATGTTGATTTGTTGCTGGAGGACAATCAAAATAACGAAGACATGATATTGCCTAGAGGGTTGAGAGTATTGAGGGCTATGATTAATCCCGCCCGCAGGGTTGACTGATTTCACAGCCAGCTTAACAACTCATTTAACCCGACCGGAGTTAGTATCTCTTTCATAATCATTTGCTCCTTAGTAGATTAAAGCTGTTTGCGCCAGCGTGTTGATTTAAGAATTAGGCCCCTGTCATCATTGAAAATGGAGAAATAGAATGAACAATCTCACCTCCCAACGACGAAGTTTAACTCTTCTGCTGGCACGCTTGAGCATGTCTCTCTTGCTGGCCCTCTGTGTTGCGCCGCTTGCCTTATCGCAAGAAGGCCGGTTGGTGCGCGAAAACGTGCACGGCCCGTCGCTTGAGAAAAACTTGACGGGCGAATCGCCGGACCGCAGGGTGAGCGTCTATCTTCCGCCAAGCTACGACAAAGAGCCTGCGAAGAGATACCCCGTCGTCTACCTCCTGCACGGCATCACCGACACAGACGGCACGTGGGTCAATCCATGGGGACCGTCTAATGAAGGATGGGCAACCATCCCGCAAGTGATGAACAGCGGCATCGCGGCCCGCATGTTCGGTGAGATGATTGTCGTCATGCCTAATGAGTTAACCAAATGGGGCGGGAGCTTTTACACCAACTCGCCCGTCACAGGCAACTGGGAAGACTTTACGGTTAAAGATTTGGTGGGCTACATAGACGGCAAGTATCGCACGCTCGCCAGAGCTTCGAGCCGGGGCATCGCGGGGCATTCAATGGGCGGGTACGGAGCCATCAAGCTGGGCATGAAACACCCTGACGTTTACAGCGTTGTCTATGGCCTGAACCCGGCGGTGCTCGGCTGGGGGCGCGACCTCACGATAGATAATCCCTCCTTCGCCTACGTGCTCAACAACAACGTGAAGACACCCGAAGAGGCGATTAAGGGCGGCATCTACTCGCTAGGCATCATCGTCGTCGCACAGGCATTCTCCCCCAACCCCGCACGACCGCCGCTCTACGTTGACCTGCCCTTCATGCTGGTTGACGGGAAACTCCGGCCCTCTGAGCCTGCGTTCAGCAAGTGGCAGGAGAATTTCCCGACGAACATGGTCGAGAAATACAGGGCCAACCTGTCGCAGTTGCGCGGCCTGCGTTTCGATTCAGGTTACGAGGACGAGTTCACGCATATTCCAACGACCGCGCGCGCTTTATCTTCCGCGCTGACCGCCCACGGCATCGAGCATGTGTTCGAGGAGTATAACGGTGACCACCGCAATCGGCTGTGGGGGCGGACGGGCAGGCTCGCGACGGAAGTTCTGCCTTACTTCTGGCTGCTCTTGGATTCGCAGGCGCAAAGATGATTTGCCCTCGCGGGGCGTTGTCGCACAAGTAAAGAAGAAAGTTGGCCCGCACTCTCGGCGCTGCGGTCGCGGAGCGCATTTCCCGTAAAAATTTGTTGCCACATTCTACGCGGCCGTGGTGTTAGTGCTATAGGACTTACTTTGAGGGCTATGGCATTCAGCGTCTCGCTGCCAAGCTGATGCTCGGTTGGTTTCGCGCAAACTATAGCGAACAATGCAAAATGTGAGAGCGGTTTTTTCTTGACTTTGATGTTGGTGGATGCTAAAAAAGCAGCATGTGCTAAAAAATTAGCATCAGGATTGTTTCCTGAGCAATCTTGATGCTCTCTCAAGGAAGCGAGAATGGATGGGCAAGAAGCAGCCGATGAAAACGCTCTCAAGGCGCGAGCGGCAGATTATGGACATCATCTATAGTCGTGGGAAAGCTACGGCAACCGAAGTGATGGAAAATTTGGCTGACCCGCCGAGCTACTCGGCGGTGCGAGCGCTGTTGCGCGTGCTCGAAGAGAAAGGCCACTTGCGTCATAAGCAAGACGGGCAGCGTTATGTTTACTCTCCGACGGTTGGACGCGAGCGCGCAAAGCTCTCAGCCCTGCAACGCGTACTGCAAACCTTTTTTGATGATTCGACGGAAGATGCCATCGCGGCTTTGCTGGACATTTCGCAGGAGCGCCTTTCCGATGGTGAGTTGGAGCGCATGGAGCAGCTTATCAAGCAAGCCAGGAGGGAAGGGCGGTAATGAACTACTTCTGGAACGCAGTAGGAGCGCATGGCAACAGTTTTGACCTGCTTTTGTTTCTTGGTGCGTCGGCCATGAAGGCGACAGTTTTGCTCGGCTTTGTTGCCTTGCTTTGTTTGGTCTTTCGCCGCTTGCCGGCGGCGACCCGTCATCTGTTGTGGACGCTTTCGCTGTGCGCCGCGCTTTTGTTGCCGTTCTTATCCGCCTTGGAGATATGGGAAGTTCCGGTTTTACCCGCAGAAATTTCCTCTTGGAATTCGGCACCGGCAAATGAGTTGGCCGGAACAACTGACGATGCATTGCCTTTGTCTGATGAGAGACAGCAGCAGAGCAGGGAAGCTTTGCCTCTAGTGAACGAGAGCAAGCCTAAAATTCCAGACTTTCAACTGGCGATTGATTCTGTCGGAAAATTTTTACCTCTCGCGAGCGCATCAGGCGTTGAAGCTTTGCCGCAACAAAGAGGCGCGATGTTTTCGTCAACTTTGGTGAATTGGATTTTAGCCATTTGGTTTGCGGGAGTGGTGCTGCTTTTGTCCAGATTGATAGCGGGCTTGATGTCAACCAAATGGCTCACACGCGGCGCGGTTGAATTCAAAGATACGAAATTGATTGGATTGTTTTCATCGCTGTTAACCGAGCTGCAATTGAAAGGCAGGGTGCGGCTTCTACGTAGTGAGCACACGTTGATGCCGGTTGTGTGCGGCGTTTTGCGTTCGGTCGTTCTGCTGCCCGCGAGCGCAGATGATTGGTCGGAGGAACGCCGCCGGATGGTGTTGCTGCATGAGTTGACGCACGTGACGCGGCGGGATTGTTTGACGCAGATGTTGGCCCAAGCGGCTTGTGCCGTTTACTGGTTTAATCCCTTCGTCTGGCACGCCGCCAGGCGGCTGCGCGTCGAGCGCGAGCAAGCATGTGATGATTATGTGTTAAGCGTCGGCACGAAGCCTTCCGATTACGCGCATCATTTACTGGAAATCGCGCGCTACCTGCAAGAGCGCTCGATTTTTCAGTGGTCGCAAACGACGACGGTGGCGATGGCCCGGCGCTCGCAGCTTGAAGGACGACTGCTGGCAATTCTCAGTAAAGAAGGCAAATGCCGCGCGATGTCTCAGTTAATGATGGCGGGTGTGTCTGCCTTAATGCTTGCGCTTTTTTTGTTGCTGGCAGTTGTGCGCCCGACAATCAGCCGGGCGCAGTATCCGCTGATTGCTAAAACCGCTGCCCATGAGAACGCCAACAGAGCGGAAAAATCGCCCTTTGGCTCATTTCTGACAAAGGCTGTAGGGGCGGAAGATGAAGCAGTAATTAACGGCACACAACCGCTTGAAGCGAGCGGGATGCAAGGAGACGATGCGGACGCCGATGTCGCTTCACAGGAGAAGATTTTAATCGGCGCAGAGGTCAATCCTGAGCAACATTTGCAGGCTGACCACGAGCGCAATGTTGAGAGAGAGTTTGCGGAAACAATTGCGCCACTACCTGAAAGCTTTCCAATGCCTCCGGCTGCGCCTGCACCCACCGCGCCAGCCATCCCTTTTATCAAGGCGAAATATCAACCGGAGCGCGAAGCTGAGGCGCAGGATAACTCGACGGATTTTATAGAAGAGATGGCTTCCGTCGGGTACACGAATTTACCGGTTGAGGTCTTGGTAAACCTGAAGGCGTCAGGCGTGACCGCCGATTACGTTAAAGGTCTGCGCGGCGTCGGTCTGAACAATCTGACGCCAAAAGAAATAGCGGGAATGCGGGTCAACGGCGTGACGCCCGCATTTATCGAGGCAATCAGAAAGGCTGGCTATAAAGAGTTAACCGCGAGGGAGCTTTTGACCTTTCGCATTCATGGGATGACGCCCGAATTCATCAGCCGGCTGCGAACCGCTGGCTACAGCAATCTTTCCGCCAGGCAATTAATTGATTTTGCCGTCCACCAAGTGACGCCGGAGTTTATCAACAGCATGAGCGCCGTTGGCCTCAAGAATTTGTCGCCCAAGGAGCTTGTGACACTTCGCGTCCATGACATCACTACGGAGTTTGTGCGCGCCGCACGAAAACGACTCGGGGATTTAACCGTCAGGCAAATCATCGCACTCAAAATGGATGGCCTTCTTGAAGGAGAAGGCGACGAATAAGGTTTGACACCAAAGGAGATTTAATTGTGAACAGCATCCAAACAAAAGCGCTGCAATCTAAACTCATCCGCCGTCTGTTTTTTACCGGCCTGATTGCGTTTTCCTCTTTCGTCGCCCTCAACACCCTCGGGACTACTGGAACTGTTAGCCTTACCAGTCCGATTCAAGCCGCACAGGAAGCGATTACGGGAGAATGGCTCGCAGATTTCAACCGTAAAAATGAGGATGAGGTGCAGTTCACAATCATCCGCCGTTCAGAGCGCGGTGGACATCATTCATCGAGCAATGGCGTTCGTCTCAGTGAGTTTCAAGGTCTGACGCGCGAACAAGCGTTTGGCGCGAGAGCCGACGCGCGTTTTCGTTTGGTGCGCGAAGCCGGAACATTTGAGTTTGAAGGCTCGTTTCGTGAAGGCAAGGGGGCGGGCCATTGGACTCTGACGCCTAGCCAAAGTTTCGTCTCCGCGATGCGCAGTCGCGGCTACGATAATCTGACCGAAGACGACCTGTTTTCCGCCGCCCTGTTCGACATCAATATTAAATTCATTGAAGACTTAAAATCCGCCGGCTACGACCGCCTCTCTTTTAAGGAACTGGTCGAGGCGAGCATTTTTAAGGTGACTGGCGAATTCGCACGCGAGATGAAAGCCGCCGGATACGAAGATTTAACTCTCAAGGAATTGGTTGAAGCGCGCATCTTCAAAATTGACGGCCAGTTTGTGAAGGAAGTGCAGGCGATGGGCTTTGGAAGCCAGCCTTTAAAAACTCTCGTTGAAATGCGCATCTTCAAAATCACGCCGGAATTTATCAGAGAGATGCGCGCCACGGGTTTTGACAATCTTTCGCTTAAGCAACTAGTTGAGTTCAGCATCCACAAAGTCACGCCTGCATATGTTAACGCGTTGAAAGCCGAAGGCTTTACTTCCATCTCACCGAAGGAGGCTGTCGAGCTGAAGATTCACCGCGTTGACGCCGATTTTATCAGGCGCGTTAAGGCGAAGGGTTACGCCGACGTGACCTTAAAGCAACTCGTCGAGCTTCGCATTCACGGCATCGTTAATTAAACCGCTCGCTCGGCATCATCCATTGAACCGGAGAAACAATTGTAAGGAGATTGCGTTATGAAAAAGTTTGAGACAAAAGCCCAGAGATTTTTGACTAAGCAACAACCACGCGTGCCGTTCATGTTTCTGACGGGGCTGCTCGTTTTCTCTGCGCTAATTTTGTCGGCCAGCAGCGCGAGCCGTGCAAACTATCTTGCGCCTTCAGCGCAAGCTGCGTTATCCGGTCAATGGATTGCTCAAATTGATGCCAGCAACCCTTCCGTCATCAAAATGATGTTTACCCGCCAATCCGACAAGGGCGGCTCTTACATGACATCAGACAATATCTCGCGCGACGAGCTGCAAGGTTTCCCTTCGGACGCAACCTCTTCCACGAGAGCAAACGTTAACTTTAGAATCGTACGTGAAGCCGGAACGTTTAACTGTGAAGGCTATTTCGGTGCGGGCAAAGGCGCGGGATTCTGGACGCTCACGCCGAGCCAGAGTTTCATCTCAGCGATGCGCGGTCGCGGTTACGACAACTTAACCGAAGAGGAGTTGCTCAAAGCGGCTTTGCATAACCTGACGACAAAGTTTATCGAGGATTTGAAAGCGGTCGGTTACGACCGTTTGGAGTTGCGGCAGCTTTTGCGAGCGGTGACCCATGAGGTGACGCCCGCTTACATCCGCGAAATGCAAGCGGCAGGCTATCAAGGCTTAACTATGGAGCAGCTTGTTCGCGCCAGGAATCACGAGATAGACAGCCAGTACGTCAAAGAAGTGCAGGCGATGGGTTTTGACAAACAACCCCTTGAATCGCTCATCAGGTTGCGAAACCATGAAATTACGCAAGGCTTTATCAACCAGATGCGCTCGGCGGGGTTTGATAATCTTTCCATTGAAGAGTTAGTTAGGCTCAAGAACCATGAAATCACGCCCGAGTTCGTCAACGGTTTGAAAATGGAAGGCTATGCTGACATCTCCGTGGCTGTGGCGGTCCGGCTCAAGAATCACGGCATTGATAGGGATTTCATTCGCCGCGCCAAAGCCAGAGGTTTTACAGACATAACTCTGGACCAGCTCATCCGACTTCGCTCCCACGACATTATTAAATAATTCGCGGGCAATTAGAGCCGGAACAGTTGAAAATAGGCGTCACGGTTTTCATTTCCACTGCTTCGTAAATAATTGCCACGGACTTCGCCGCGGCGGGGTTCTACAGTTGAACTGTGCCTACAGTCTCTTAGTCAGACCGCTAAATCCCCAGGCGTTACTGAGGCGACTGAGCTAAATCGGAAACAAGGACTTGATTTTTGCTTTATGAAAAACATCACCTCGCTATGCTTTGTTCTTATTTTTTGTGCGCTCAATTCCATGGCGCAAACTTCCGCTCCGACTCCGGCTGCGACCAACGGCAATGTCGAAAATCAGTTGGTGAGTCCGCAGCCTTCGGCTCCTCTGCCTTCAACGGAGACGCCGGCCGCAGCCACAAAAGCGAGCGTCGAAACACCGGCCCCGAAGTATGCGCGAAAGGATGCGCCCGTGCGCATCCCGCGTTTTGAAATCCCGCCGGTGATTGACGGGCAATTGAGCGACGAGGTTTGGCGCAGTGCCGCTCTGTTCGGTGATTTCGTGCAAACCAACCCTGGCGATAATATCGCGCCGACACATCCGACAGAGTTTATGATGGGCTATGATGCGAAGAATCTCTACCTGGCTTTTCGCATCCAACAGGATAGAAATACGGTGCGAGCGACTGTGGCGCGGCGCGACAACATTTTCAACGACGATTATGTCTTGGTCCATTTAGATACCTTTAACGACCAGCGCCAAGCTTATCTGCTGTTCTTCAGTCCGCTCGGCATCCAAGCCGACGGAACTTTCACGGAAGGTCGCGGCGAGGACTACAGCCTCGACATCGTGATGGAATCGAAAGGCGTTTTGACCGAAGACGGCTTCACCATCGAAGTAGCGATTCCGTTTAAGTCTCTGCGCTACGAAGCGGGCAAGGATAAGCAGTGGGGCCTGCACATCAACCGTCGCGTTAAGTATAAAAACAACGAGTATAACTCTTGGATGCCGACCAATCGCAGCATCTCAGGCTGGCTCAATCAAGCCGGACATATCACGGGTTTAGAGGGTATCGAAACGACGCGCCAGCTTGAAATCAATCCGAGTATCACATTAAGCGAAACGGGCCGCCGCACACGCTTTACTTTCGACGGCGACCCGGCTGGCCGTTTCGTCAATGAAGGAGTGAGAGCCGAGTTTGGCGCGACGGCCAAGTTTAGTTTGACGCCGACGATTACGCTCGATTTCGCTTACAATCCAGATTTCGCGCAAGTGGAAGCGGATGCTCCGGTGACAACGGCCAACCAGCGTTTTCCTATTTTCTTTCCCGAAAAACGCCCCTTCTTTTTGGAAAGAATTGATATTTTCCGCAGCGGATTAGACGTTGTGAATACGCGCGCGATTGTTGACCCTGACCTTGCTGTGAAATTAACCGGCAGGCGCGGGCGCAACACTTTCGGCTTGCTCTATGCTTCCGATAATTTCCCCGGAGATTTCCCGAAAGACGACCGGCAGGGTTTGCTTGAGTGCCAGCGGGAACGGCTGACAGACCCGAGCGTTTTTTGCGGCATCGAGCGGTTCGTTGACAAGAACGCCCACATCGGTATCCTGCGGCTGAGACGCGATGTCGGCCGACAGCACAATCTGGGATTCTTCGCCACGTCCTACAACTTCATTGAGCGTCATAATAACACCGCGGGTTTTGACGGGCGTTTTCGCATGAACGAGAAAACCGTGACCGAGTTTCAAGTTCTCGGAACAACCTCGCGCCGCATTTTTTACGACCCCGACCTCGACCAAGACCTGTATCGAACGGGCAATGGTTTCGGCTACAGAGCTTATCTCGAACGCGCCGACAGGAATTTGTACATGAATTTCCTGGCCATCGGCAGAACGCGCGATTACCGCGCCGACGTAGGCTTTACGCAGCGCTTCGATACGAATTACCTCGGCTCGTATGTCAGGTATGAAACCGACCGCGACCGTTCAAAGTCCATCATCTATAAGCGCGTTCAAAACTCGACCAACATCACCTACGATTGGCGCGGGCGTTCTCAATATGCGATTACAGATACCAACGGAATGCTGGCCTTGCAGCGTCAGACGTTTGTTCAGCTAGGCTTTCAACTCGGTTACGAGCGCGTCTTCGAGCACGAGTTTGGCGCGAACCGGAAGCCTAATCGTCCGGGCGCGTTCTTTGGACCAGACCCGGAGCGTTCGGCTCCTTTCAAGGCCATCCAAGGATTCATCGAAACCACGCCGAACAAGCAGTTCTTTGCGTTCTTCTTTGTTGATTACACGTGGGGACTGATGGAGTATGATTTTGGCAACGGGCCGGATTTCCCGCGCGCCAGCCGTGCGGCGCAGCTCAATCCGAATAACGGTTTTGACCCGGGGCCGGGCAATCAACTATTCATTGATTCGAGTTTTCGCTACCAGCCGACGACCGCGTTCCAGACACAGTTGAACTACAACAAACGGCGGCTCGCTCGCCATGACACAGGGCTGATAGCATACGACGACAACATTTTCAGTTCTCGTTCGACTTATCAATTCTCGCGCAACACCTTCGCACGGCTTCGCCTCGATTACTCTACCTTGAGCAAACACATTCGCCCGCAGTTCGTCTTAGGCTGGACGCCTAACCCTGGAACGGCTCTATATATCGGTTACAACGACGATGTAAGTTACAACGGCTACAACCCATTCACAGGACGCTTTGAGCCGGGCTTGCAGGGAAATGGACGCACCTTTTTTATCAAGGCTTCGTATCTTTTCCGCAGGAGTTTTTAGAATTAGAGGAACCCACTCCGGTTCAAATGTGATTGGCGTTGTCGTGCCTGTAAGGCGAGCGCGCAGGATACGACTGCGTCGGCAGCAGTCTTGGATTGCATAGCCCTCCCTTTTGCTTTCTCACACTCAGTTGGGCGTGCGCTGTTCAGAAGTGCACGCTCAACTGAGAAAACGCAAGCACCCGCGCTCCCCTGCGCCTCTAGCAAGTATGTAATTTAGCCTCCCTCTGAAGTTAAAATCCTTGACAACTTTTTTTCAAGCGATTAGAGTCTGCGTGTTTCTGACAAATGATAGCTTGGGGAGTTCAGCCCCAGTTCGTCGCTCCTCCCTTAACAATCATTCGCATCGAGCAAAGGGTCTGTAGTTCTCACGCCTGTCGTCCCGACAATGCGCGCCTGGTGAGTTGATTCAGGCGCAGCAGCCATTTCTTTATTAAACACGCTGGAGGATGCGGCTCCAACCCGACGCTGAAAAGCTAATTCCTTAACCACTAAACCTGTTTGCTCAACCCGAGAGAGAGAGCGTCTTATGAACAGACCACTGATTCTAAGTAAGCTTCAGCAGTTTACTGGCAAGCTGAAATCTGCTCCGGGAACGAGCAGGGATGAACTGATGGAGCTAGAGCGACAGCTCGCAACACAGCTCATACAGGATTCCGAGTTCACCGAATCAGGCAATCCACATAATCACCAAACAAACGAGGAGATAGAAGGCACAGCGGACCCCGCCGAACAGTTCAGCCATCTGTCGAGTTTGTTTGAGGATTCGCGGCGTGCGCAGCGTGCGGTGACGCCGCCGCCGCGTGTTTTCCGGCGTGAAACCGCCTTTCATAGCAATTTATTGGGCAACTCAATTCCCGAATGGGGAGCGGGCATGGCCGTCAGCAGAGCTTACGGACCGTTCATAGATGAGCATGGCCTTCACGTCTGGTTCGATTTCTATCAACCTATCCAACTCGTCAGCGTCTACCTCACAGGCATCTCTTCTCCGGCGTTGCTGATTCCCGTCTGGGGCACGATTACGCCGCGTCAGACTTACAAAATCGAACGGGGCAGCGTTTGGATAGCTTCCAACCTGATTGCGAAAACTTCGCAATTGAACGAATTCTTTACCGGCTTGAAAGTTAAAGGCGGCTCGCTTGAGCTTTCGGCAAACGCCGAGATAAAGTCCGGGGCGATTTACATCAAACCAAACGTCACGGCGTCGCTTCATCTCGATTTGGAACAGAATGCCGTCAACGCGGCTCCGGGAAAAGCGGGCGCTGATGCCCGCGAGGCCACCATCCGTTTGCCGGAAACCGTTGACCTGAAGTTCAGTGCGGCGAACAGCAGTTTTACGGCGGGCGATGCGTCGTGCACGATTTTTGGCTGCGAAGCAAAGTTTCGCTTCTTCAAGGCAGCACCGCTTTGGATAGCTCCAATCAGTCAGATACTCGTTCCATATTCGGTCAACACCAATGCCCCTGCATCCGATAGTTTTCAAATCAACTCGTCGGATTCTGCCCTCTGTAATTTCGCTGACCGCGCGAAGATTGGCGACAATAGTGGTTGGTTGCTGCCAGCGACGAAAGTTAATCCCTCACAACTGGGCGCGGCGGCGGGAACCGGCGCTCTCTGTATCGGCTTGACGAAAGGCATCAACGCAAACTGGAAGGGCTTGCAAGGCACAAGCACAGACCTTACTCTCCCTGCGATTATCGCTGAACCGGGATTGATAACGGTCGCTGACTTTTTCGCCAAGAATATTTACGGCAAACAGAGATGGCTCTTATGGCGCAACGACAAAGACCGCCCACATCATTCGGAGATTACGCTCAGCTTCGGCAAAGCATTTCCGTTCGTCTTCGTCTCTTCAGCCAATAATAGCGAAGCCGTCTTCTTTTTCTGTCAACACAAAGCAGCGCTTGACCGTCCTGTGGATGCCAATGGCAAGCCCTTCAAGATTGAATCATCAATTGCGTTTGCGGGGATTTCGCAAAACGGAACGCGCTTTCGCGTGATGCTGCTCGATAACGATTTATTGTTTGACGGCAATTTCAGTAAGCCCGACGCCTTTAAACGCCACTCTCTCATTCTGCGCAACGCGCTCTTTAACGTGACGCGGCCCTACAGCCTGTTCCTCTACGGCGACTTGGAGCACGACAAATACATTACCGAAGGTGCGCTCGCGCTGATGTTCGGCGTCTACCTGTATCTGCCGACATTGCCGGACCCTTATGTCGCCAACTACACGGCTCTGCTGCGCGGCCGGACAGGAAAGGCGGGGGGCAGTTTAGGCATGGCGCTCGCGGGCTTCGTCAAATGGAATGACCGCGTAGGCGTGCAGGAGGGAGACGCAGAGCCAGGCGACGACTACGACAATCAAGCCTACGTCTACTTCAGATTCGCTCCGCTCGACCCCGTCGCGCTTCCTGCTTCTTCCACCAACATCAATACCGATTTCCGGCTCGCACCGGAAGAGAGACAAGCGGCGACGCGAGACTTTAAGACCGGAGTGCTGACCTTTCATCGCGACTTGGCCGGCGACCTCAACCGAGACAAGCCGCCAGTGCCTATGCTGAAGCCGGAACAATCCGTCACGACAAACGTGCTCCGGCGCTCAAACCTTGATGACGCGTCAGCTCAAGAGCGTTTGAGCCAGGCCGCCGGTTCAGGAGAAATCCAATCGTTAATCAACGACTTGGAAGATAACCCGATGCTCGGCCATCTGAAGGACAAAGCGGCGCAGGTGGACCAAACGCTCACGACAGCACTTGGCCACGCTGAAAGAGGCTTCGCCGGGGAGAACCCTACGTTTATCAGTGCGCCCTCCGGCGCTAGAGCGTCGGCAGCCGGAACTGTCCCGCCGAGAGACGAAGTTAACATCCCGCTTCCGTATAGTGCGTTTATGCTGCTCGACGTATCGAGCAACGCCGACCAGATGGGCGTCAGTCTGGGAACCGCGTTTCGGGTAGAGCGCGATGAGCGCGGCGATACGAACATTCGTAATGTTAATGCTTTCATGGGTGCCACGCCGGGTGCTGGCGCGGGCTTGCAACTCCAAATTCTGAACATGGATGTGGTTGCCACGGCTCAAAACTTGCGCGCCGTCACGCTGCCGCAAATCTCTTGGGAGCCGGTCGCGAACATCCCGCTTGCGATAGAAGGCCCTCCCGACCCACAGGATTTAGTGACGGTAGCTCCCGGATTATTGGTCTATGATAACGACGGCATCCCCACCTATATCTTTTCCGAAAGCCCTTACCTGGTTCCGATTACGCCCCTGTCCGTCACCAAACATTTTCTACAAGAGTTTCACGACCGGAACACGCCCAGACAGCTACGCTCAATCTTCACGCTGCCTTTCGCCTTGATTGCTCAGGCCGATTTCAATCGCAAGCTAAACAATCCGGCCAACAAGAACGCGCGGCTGAATTTCAACCGCCCGCAGTTTGGTCACGTTCGCGGAGGGCTACAGATTAAAGCGCTCGCTCCTGCTGCTTCTTCCCCGGCCAAGAGGCCCTCATTTGAGGGTTGGACTGTTCAACTGGACAACATCAAGTGGTTTCTTTTTGGCATCCCGCTTCCGGGCAGCACGTTGGGCAAGACCGTCAAGACTATTTTCAACGGCGAATTCACGCCTTCGGGCAGCAAGCCTCAAGTCCCTTTGGAGAAGATGGAAATCTCCGGTTACGGCGCTTCGATTTTCAGCAATTGGCTTGACGGAGACGCAGCGATAGCGGAAGTCAGCCAAGCGAAATTCGATGTGCTGGTCGGACGCACCGCGCACGAAGTGATACAGGTGCGCAGCATCTTGTATCCCTTCGGCGTTCACGTCGTTCGCACCATCACGCTCATGCGCTCGCCAAACGGCTACGTCTTTCGCTCCGATTCGGGATGGAAAGCCGAAAGCGACGGCTTTTATGATTTCAGCTACGCGGTCAACTTCCAAGCAGGCCCTCCGCTTCCGGTTGCCAATCCTTACACCTTCCACAAGCAACCCGTTAAAGGCGTCTCCAACGTGCGCGAGATAAGGGATTATCCCGACGGCGGACCCTTTAACTCGTCCTTTAGGGTGAACGACCCTGACCTTCCGCCTGAAGTGTTGGGGATGACGCTCGCGCAGTGGCAGCAGGTCAACAAGCAAGTCACCAGCTTGAACCACATGTTGGATGTCGAGATGCAGGCCGTCGTCTTCGACGCGGACGTGCACTTCGACAACGTGATTAGCGGTGGTGAGAAAGACCCCGTGTATGGCGATTTCAAAGTCCAGTCGAGAAAGATGCTCGGCTACGTCCAACTATCGCCGCCCGCCATCCTCGTGCCGTCGCGCATTTTCGCTGACTTGCTCAAATTCCAAAACGGCTCGCTCGGCGGCCCCGTTGATTGCATTATTAACATCGCCAACTCCAAACAGAGAATGCGTATTACGCGCGCGGACGTTAATCCCGCGAAAGACGCTGCTAACAAAAATATCTTTGCGACGGCAGCACGCGGTTCGTTGATACTGCCGCCCGACGGCTCTTGGTCCGTCGTGAAACAACTGACTGATACGGGCGACGTCAAACCCGTTGAAGAAGGGCAGAGCGTCCCGCTCATCAAACCCAACAGCAGCGCCAACTACAAAATCGCCAACCCTTCCGATGTCGTTCAGGAAACGTCGTCGAAGACGAATTTCGGCGTGCTGCAAACCACCGGCACACAGAAACTACTCTTCGACATCCCGCAGTTTACGCCCGGCCAAGAGAAGCTCAAGAGCGGCAACACCTACTTTGCGGACGCCTACAAGCTGCTGAATTCAAAGGGTGTGTTTCCGAATCTCGCCAATGCCGAGAAAGAAATCGAAATCTTAGGCGAAGGCTTGATGAGGATGGCCGAGAGAGACATCAATCTGGGCAATTTGCTGCCGGCCAACTACGAGTATGCCTTCATTGACGAGCCTGACATCCTCAAGATTTACGCCCAATACAAGAGCACTAGTAACACGAGCGGCAACCTGAAACTGGGGATTGATTCTGCCGCCGCCCTCGCAGATAAATGGAAGGCTGCTCTCTCTAACATTCGCGTTATCGTTGACCTCGGCCCATTCAAGGAGTTGGTTTGGGTGGATGGAAACTTCAACGCGTCGAGCGGATTGAATCCCAAGTACGACTTGCCGGAGTTGCAATTCGGTGAAGTGCTTCAGCCGGTCGTGGACATTCTGGAAATTCTGGCGACATTGACCGGCAACGATTTCGACCGGGGCATGGATGTCGGCATGAGCAATTCGCCGGACAACTGGGAATATAAATTCAGTTGCTCGAAAGAAATCCCTGTCATCAAGTTTCCTTCGCCCGAACAACTGACCATTAATCCGAACCCGCCGTTGAAACTGGAAGCGGGTCTCAGAGTCGGGTTCTACTTCAATCAGGTCTTATCTATCCCGACAGATTTGAAGCAGTTGGTTCCCGCCTGCGGAGCGTTCGTGGAGTTTACCGGCGGCCTGCAAGTGATGTGCTTTTCGCTGGCCGCCGCGAGCGTCTACGCCGTGGGCCAAGTCACGCTCGGAATCGCGGCGGATACGAAAGCGGGCATCTCGCTGCACATGAAATTCGGCTTCGGCGTCGAAATAGTGGTCGGGCTGCCTGTCGTCGGCAACGCCTCCGTGCTCTACATGGTGGAGATTATCATCGGCATCAGCAGCACCGTGATTGAAGTCGGGGCGATGATGCTCTTCCGTGGCTCGGCGGAAATCTGCGGCGGCCTGGTGGCGGTGTGCATTCAGATTGAAGCGGGCGGAACCGTTCGCCGCGACATCCCCAACGACCGCACAGACTGCATCGCGCAGGTCACTTTCTCCATAGACATCACCATCCTGTGGATTATTGACATCAGCTTCTCAGACTCTTGGTCGGAGTCGCGCCAAATCTCTTAACTCTATTAACTGCTCGAAACGAGACACATCATGGCACTCTCGATTGAAAAACTCAGAATCCTTTGTTTTCCGCAGCGCATCAACGGCGACCAGTTGGAGCTTAACGCCCTGCTGATGCCGACGCAGCGCTTGCTAAACGTGCAGACCTCATTTGATAGCCAGTTGAATCCGGGCAACACGGTTCAGTTGCCGAGATTCATCTCAGCTAACTTGGGGCTGGAAGTAAACGTTATCAAAGGGCTGAGCACCTACCCTTTTTCCAACGCGGCAGTTCTGGCGAGCGAGGACGCGTCGGTTGAAACGTTTGATTCAGGGCTGAGCTTCCCCGCCAATCTTCCGGCGCTCTATGAAGGACTCGCCGCACGATTCAAGCTCGACACTTCCTTATCGGGGACGACTGCGGGCGCGGGCGCTCCGTGGGCCGACAGCGACGGCCTGCGCAAGTATCTGCCGGTGTCGTACCGGCAGGCTTTCAATTTCACCGGGCCGCGCACGGAGTTTGCCAAGACGGACGATAGTTATCACTGTGCTATGAAGCGTCCGAAGTACGATAAGGACTTCAAGCAATCGCCCGACGAAATCACGTGGGGTCGCGTCATCGCCTTCTGCCTGCGTCAACCGTTGTTGCTTGAACGCATCGGCCTCATGCACAGACTGACGTTGACGCTGCCAACCGCCGATTATTTTGCCGACGGCGGTTGGGTTTATTTCAACTTGACTTCAGACTTAAACGAGTTTGATATTACGAATGCGGATACGGAACTAAAACTCTACGCGGCGCGCATCCCGCCCATTGAAGAAGCTAGACAACTCTTCGCGGCGCTGCTCTTTCCCGTTGTTCCCGGCCCGGTTCAACCAAACGGCGACTTTGATACGCTCA
>CAZEZJ010000048.1:16208-20309 GCA_964516695.1 uncultured Blastocatellaceae bacterium | reverse complement strand
CATGTCGAGCGGGTCAGACGCGCGCTCGTTTTCCGGCACGCCGTAAGCACGCTCAAGATTCTGTATGATGTAGCGAACGGGTTTTTCGTCCGTCGCGTTTTCGCTTTCAGGGTGGGCCGCTTTACGCGGCGAGGACGCGCTCATAAAAATTGACGTACTGCGGAATCACCAAATCCGTGCTGTAGCGCGAGATGGCCGATTCTCTAGCGAGACGGCCCATCTCGCGCCGCATCTCTTCATCCACCAGCAGGCGTGCGGCATCTGCTCCCATCTTGTCAAAATCGCCCATCTCGCTTAAATAACCCGTCTCGCCATCCGTCACGACTTCCGGCAGCCCGCCGACGCGCGTGGCGATGACAGGCACTTCGCAAGCCATCGCTTCCAGAGCGGCGAGGCCAAACGATTCCTGCTCTGACGGCAACAAAAGCACGTCTGCGATTGACAGGTAATCACTAATCTTCGGCTGCTTGCCGACAAACGAGCAATGTTCGCTGATGCCCAGACAGCGTGCGTGATGCTCTGCGTTCGTGCGCTCGCTGCCGTCGCCGACCATCACGAGGCGCGCTCTTGTTTGTTTCAAAACGCGCGCCAGTATTTCTATGCAATCCACTGGGCGCTTGACGGGGCGAAAATTAGAGACGTGAACGAGCAGCGGCTCACCACCTGGCGCGAGTTGGCGGCGAAGCTCGGGCATGGCGTGGCGCTGGTAGTCCGATGAGCAGATGAAGTTTGGAATAACGGCGAGGTTGTCAAAGTGAAATGTCTCTTGGGTGGCGCGCTTCAGGTAATGGGAGATGGCCGTCACGCCGTCGGATTGCATGATGCCGTAGCGCGTAATGGGCAGATAGGAGCGGTCTGCGCCGACGAGCGTGATGTCGGTTCCGTGCAAAGTGGTGATGACGGGCAAGCGGCGAGAGGGCTGCAAGCTTTCGCGTGCGAGAATCGCGCTGATGGAATGCGGGATGGCGTAGTGAACGTGCAGCAGGTCTAAATTCTCTGTTTCGGCCACGGTCGCCATCTTCGTCGCTAAGGCCAGCGTGTAGGGCTGGTGCTCAAAGAGCGGGTAGGACATCATCTCGACTTCGTGGAAACGCACGCGCTCGTTCAATTCCGTCAAGCGCGTCGGCAAGCTGGAAGCGATGAAGTGAACGGTGTGGCCGCGCGCCGCCAGTTCCTTGCCGAGTTCCGAGCCGACGATGCCGCTGCCGCCGTATGTCGGATAAACCGTGATGCCGATGTTCATAAAGCAGTTTTTCAGTTTTCAGTTTCTAGTTTTCAGCAAGATACTGACTGCTGCGGGCTGAAAACTCAAAACTCAAAACTGAAAACCCGGCTCCGAATAGCAAGAAAGCAGGAGGCCCTCGCCACCTCCTGCTTCTTGCCTCAACTTTGTCTCACCTGTAACGGGGGGACCAAGCGAGGAAGAAATTATATGCTCATACATCGTAATAAGCAATGGCTATCTGTCAACGATTCGAGAGCGTGGACGTGGAAAAAGCGTGTGGATTGCCGGCCGGCGGGCTAAAGAGCGTCAAAGACTGCGAAAATGGGCGTTAATTTACATCTTTCGGCGTCTGCTTCGGCGCGCTGAAGCGAATGAACCAAGCGACGCTGCCGTTCACAGCCCAAACACGTTATAATGACGAGCAATTAAAATCGCCTGACGGACATCTAAACTGTCTATTAACTGAAAGCGCAGACGTGGAGAACGAAGAATGCCGAAGATAAGTGATATTGAAGAGACGCCGAATCCAAACGCCGTCAAGTTTATCTTAAAAGAGCCGGTCACGAATGGCACGGCGCGACAATTTGATTCCGCCGAGAAAGCCGAGACGGATGAACTGGCGAAGGCGCTGTTTGAGGTTGGCGATGTCGTCTCGGTCTTTTACATGGACCGGATGGTGACGGTCGAGAAGCGAGACGAAGGCGATTGGGACGACCTTCTGCCCAGACTCGCCATCCCGATTCGCGCCGCCGCAGCGGTCGCGCAAAATGGCGCTGCTGCTGCCGCAGCGGTTGGCGGCTCGATTGCTGCCGTCGTCAGCGACGACCCGCGACTCGTTCGCATCAATGAGATACTTGATGAGAAGGTGCGTCCCGCGCTCGCCGGTGACGGCGGCTGGCTGGAAGTGATGAGCTTGAAAGACCACACGCTGAGCATTCGCTATCAGGGCGCTTGCGGCAGTTGCCCCAGTTCGCTGTCGGGCACATTGATGGCTATCGAAGGAATGCTCAAACAGGAAATCGACCCGGAGATTGAGGTCGTCGCCGTTTAAGCTCTCACAACTGTTTTGAAGTCGAAGGCCGCGCGCTCGCTACAACGAACGCGCGGCTTTCGTTTATGATACCTTCGCTTGCTATGGGCTTGATATTTTGGAACCGTTTGCCGCCCCCGGCGTATGTTTGTGCAGAGCATCATTTCCAGAGCGCTGTTTCTCGCGCTTTTCAAGTGGAGAACCAAGATGAATCGTCGCTCCCAATTATTCAAAGTCCTCCTGCTGTGTCTCCTTTTAACGTCGCTCGCGGCGCAGTCTTTCGGGCAGACTTCTCCTGCCAAGACTCCCGCTAAAGAGACAGCCAAGGGAGGCACAAAGAGCGCAGCACCAAAGCGCGAACGTCCCGACCCGCTGGCCGCAGAGAGACGCGCGACGGCTCTGGTGCTCGCCGCTTCGCTCGCGGATGAGGCGCGCTCTTTTCGCGATGAAGCGTTGCGCGCTCGCGTGCTGGCACGCACCGCAGATGCTTTGTGGGAGACGGAGACGGACCGCGCCCGCGCGCTTTTTCGTCGTGCGTGGGAAGCAGCGGAGACCGCCGACAACGAGACGATGAAACGCATCGACGAGCAGCGAGGCTCGACTACCGCTCCCGCTCTGCGCGTGCCGGATGGCCCATCGCGCTTGCGTGCGGAAGTCCTGCGGCTGGCGGCGCGGCGCGACCGCGCGCTCGGAGAAGAGTTTATCGCCAAAGCAGCCGAGGCCACGCCCGAAGTGCCTCTCACCATCAAAGCCAATGCTCAGGACAGCGGGACAATCGAACTCATTACTCCCGACCCGGAGAAACCGCCCGCAGCCGTCGCCGGACGACTCGGCCTCGCGACGCAGTTTTTACAGGAGGGCGACATTGAGCGCGCCTTGCAGTTTGCGGTGCTCGACCGCGTCACGACGCAAGGCATACTCTTTCTCTCGCACCTGCGCGAAAAGAATCAGGCGGCTGCCGACCAACGCTTCGCCGCGCTGCTCATGTTAGCGGCCAGCGACCCGGCCTCAGATGCAACGACCGTCTCCGTGCTTTCGTCCTACGCCTTCACGCCGTTTCTTTACATCATCGTGCGCCGCGACGGGAATAATCATTCCAGCCAGCAACGCGAACAGATTGTCGCGCCCATGATGTCGCCTGAATTGCGCGCGGCCTTCTTCCGCACCGCCGCGCAGATTCTCCTGCGCCCGCTCTTGCCGCCCGACCAAGACCGCACGCTGGCCGGGCGCAGCGGCCTCTACTTCACCATCGCGCGCCTGCTGCCGCTCTTTGACCAATACGCCCCGGACTTTTCGCCTGAACTGCGCGCGCAGCTTGGAGCTTTAACGCCCGATGCGCCGGAGAGCTTTCGCAGCGGCCAAAGCAGCCTGCTGACGCGCGGCCTCGTGCCCGCCGAGACGATGAAAGACGAAGGACAGGCGGCGCTTGAGAATATTGACCGCGCGCCAAACGGCGAAGAGCGTGACCTGCTCTACGCGCGGGCCGCGATGGTTGCCGCGCGCAAAGGCGAAGCCCAAGCGCGCGAACTGACGGACAAGATTGACGGCAGCGATTTGCGCAAGCGCGTGCGCGCTTTCGTTGATTTCACGCTCGTCAATCGGGCGATAGAAAAGAAGGAGATGACAGAAGCTTTGCGCCTGGCGCGCACGGGCGAGTTGACTAACATTCATCGCGCATGGGCATTAACCGAGATAGCGCGGCTGCTGACGAAGGCAGACCAAACGCGCGCCGCCGAAATTCTGGGTGATGCCTTGTTGGAAGCGCGCCGCATCAGCGGCAGCGATGCGGACCGACCGCGCGCGCTCATCGGCGTCGCCACGCGTCTTTACGAGATTGACCGCAATC
>CAZEZJ010000048.1:0-16198 GCA_964516695.1 uncultured Blastocatellaceae bacterium | reverse complement strand
TCGCGCGTGGGAAGTCTTGAGCGAAGCCTTGAAGGCCGCCAATGCCACCAGTGATTTCACAGGCGAGGACGCGCAAATCGTCTCGCGCCTCGTCACCAAGCGAGGCACTTCGACCACGAGTTTTACGGTGGACGCCTTCGACCTTAACAACATCTTCAGCTTGCTTTCCAAAGATGACTTGGCGCGCGCCGTCGAGTTGGCGAAGAATTTTGAGAACGAAGCTCCGCGCTCCGTCGCGATGCTGGCGATTGTCCGCGCCGTGCTTGAGCAAAAGCCAAGCGAACGACGAAGAGGCAGCAGCCAGACGGAAAGAAACGACTAAGCGCGAGCAGTGAAGGCTCTAGTTAGTTAAGGGCGGCGCGCTTTATGAATAGATGTTCATCGGCCGTGTGAGCAGAGCGATGGGGTCTTCGACGTTGAGCGCCTCGCGCACGTAATAGGCTTCTCCCGCCGCGACGCCGATGAGCGAGCCGTAGTAACGCATACGCCATTCCATCTGCTGCAAAAAGCCCTTGTCGCTAATGCGCGTTTCCGGTTCATCCGTGCCGGGGCGATAAAATTGCGACGCGTGCGCCCTGATAGCCCGCATCTTCTCGTCTATAAAATCCGAGACGTCTATGATAAACGACGGCGCGACGAGCCTCGAAAAAACGGCGTGGGCCAAGGCCGGAACGCCGACCGCAGCCTGCCCTGCCCCTTCATCGTAACGTCGCATACTGGCTAGACGCGCCGCCTCGCGCACGATGCGGCAGGTGTTGGCGTGGTCTGGATGCGGGTCGTCCCAATGAGAGGTCAAGAGCACTTTCGGCTGGTGCGTGCGAATCACGCGCACCATCGCGGTGCGCGCCTCTTCGGTCGGCCAGACGTGCCCGTCCGGTTGTTCGAGGTTAAGCCGCGCATCGAGCTTTAAGATTTCCGCGGCGCGCTCGGCCTCCTCTGCGCGGAGTTCGGGTGTGCCGCGTGTGCCCATCTCGCCGCGCGTCATGTCGAGCACGCCCGTGCGGTAGCCCAATGCTTTCAGCTTCAGGAGCGTTCCGGCCACGGTTAGCTCGGCATCATCAGGATGCGAGAAGACGGCCAGCACATCCAGTTCCGTGTCAGGTGTCTGCATTCTCTTCCTGCCAGTTAACGAGAATCGTTCCAGCGTTTCGAGGTTTAGCCTAACAGGCGCTCGGAGGTCAAGGCAATCGCCCGCCGCGGAGCACCGCGCGCCGCTTATCAGTCTTCAGGCGCACAACACGAACGGCCTCAGCCGTCATCTAACGTCCGCCATGTTGCGCGTCCTTAACTATCTCGGCAAACAATCTAAAAGGTCTCTGCTGGCGCTCGGCCTGCTGTTGGTGTTTTTGATTGGGCTGTTTGACCGCTTGGCGGGGCCAGACGTTTCGCTGCTGGTCTTTTTTCTGATTCCGATTTTCCTCGCGGTCTGGTTCGTCGGGAAGCGTGCGGGGCTGCTCATCTCAACTATCAGCGCCGCCGCTTGGCTCTTAAACGCCATCCTCGACACACACCCCTACGCCCACCCGGCGATTCCCTACTGGAACGTTGCCCTCAGATTAACTTTTCTGCTCATCTTCACCTACATGCTGGCGGCTTTCAAAAGAGTGCTGGAACACGAGCAGGAATTGGCGCGCACGGATTATCTGACCGGCGTGGCGAATCGCAGATTCTTCTACGAGTTGGCCCACGCGGAAATCCGCCGCGCTCATCGCCACGCGCATTCCTTCACGATTGCCTACATGGACATAGACGACTTTAAGGAAGTCAACGACCAATCGGGCCACAGCACGGGCGACCGTTTGCTGCGCGCGGTCGCGGAGACCATCCGCCGCGATGTGCGCGAGATTGACGTGCTGGCCCGCCTCGGCGGCGATGAGTTTGCCATCCTGCTGCCGGAAACCGGCGAAGACGCCGCACGCGCCGTCGTCCATCGCGTGCAGCGCAGTTTGATGAGGATGGTCAAGGAACGCCAGTGGCCTGTCAGCTTCAGCGTCGGCGTGGCAACGTGGGTCGTGCCGCCGCAAGACGTTGACGAAGTTGTCAAACGCGCAGACCAGTTGATGTACTCGGTCAAAAACTCCGGCAAGAACATGGTTCGCCACGAAGTCTTCGGTGAACAACTCACGGCGGCCTAGTTGTGGCCCCGCCGTCTTGGGATAAACGCAGCCGCGCCTTCAAGCGAGGCATTCGAGCCGTCCTCGTGCTAGCATGTCTCTCATCTGTGCTGCTATAAATTGGAAGCTACTTCAGCGCTGGCTCCGGCTCGCTTGCCGCGTCAGCCTTAGATAGACGGTGATACGAACATGAGGGTTATCGTTCTCGGCTCAGGCACTTCCGTTCCGCACCCGCGCCGCGCCGCTTCGGCCCACTGGCTTGAGACAACCGCTGGCTCGCTTCTTCTCGACGCGAGCGCCGCTGCCGTTCATCGCATGGCGCAGGAAAATCTGGACTGGGCCAATCTGGATGCCATCTGGATTAGCCACTTTCACCTAGACCACGTCGGCGGTCTAGCCCCCTTCCTCTTTGCCACCAAACACGCGCCGCAAACTCAAAGCCGCCGCAAGCCTTTGACGATTTTCGGTGGCTACGGTTTGAAGAAATTGTTTCGTGCCTTCGATGATGCGAACGATTACGGGCTGCTCAAGCAACCCTTCGCGGTCGAAATCCGCGAGGTCGCGCCGCGCAGCGAGTTTGAAATCCTGCCGGGCTTGCGGGCCAGCACTTTCTCCACGCCGCACACGCGCGAGAGCCTCGCGCTTCGTTTAAACGATGACGCGGGCGCATCCCTGGCGTACACTTCGGACACGGGTTATGCGGAAGCTCTCGCGGCCTTCGCGCGCGGCGTCGAGTTGTTGATGATGGAATGTTCTTTTTGGCGCGATAAGCCAAAGGAGACGCATCTCGAACTGGCGGATGCGATGCGCTTGGCCGCGCAAGCCCAACCGCGCCGCGTGCTGCTCACGCATCTCTATCCCGAATGGGACAACGTGGACATTGCCGCCGAAGCGAAAAAACTTTGGTCTGGAGAAACCACCGGAGCGACCGACGGACTCCGCCTTGAAATCACGCGCGAGAACGCGGGCGCTTCCGCTTAAAACAAGTTCGTACACCTTAACTGTCATCGGGAGTCAACATGCTTCGCACCTTTAGCGTGGTTAATCATTACCTGCAACTCTGTCTCATGCTGGCTCTCACTTCTGCGCCGCTCGCCTCGCTCGTCCGCGCGCAGTCCGCCCCAATAGCCACGACGCACGCGGCGGACGCTGCCGCTGCTTCTCTCCTTGAGACGGGCAGCCCCGTCAACCTGCAGAAAGCTTCAGCCGCGCCCGACCGCATCAAAATCGTGACTTACAACATACGCTGGCGCGGCGGCGACGACCTCGACAAGCTCATCAAGCTGCTGCGCGATGACACGGAAATCGGCGGTGCGACAATCATCGGCCTACAGGAAGTTGACCGCAATCGTAAGCGCACGGGCAACGTCAACACCGTGCGGCTAATAGCCCAAGAACTCGGGTTGCATTACGCCTGGGCCGCGCCGCCGCCGCCCGAAAAGAGCAAGAAGCCGCAGGAGAAACGGGCGTCGCCATTCTCAGTCCTTATCCGCTCGCGGATGTTCGCCGCTTCGTGCTGCCCAACGAAGGCCCGGGCGGTCGCCGCCGCGCCGCCATCGGCGCCACCGTCCAACTCGGCTCAACTCCCATCCGCGTCTATTCCGTCCACGCCGAAACACGCACTACCAACGAACGCCGCCTGCAACAGTTTCAAACCGTCATCGAAGACGCACAAACGCATCATGCCAAAATCGAACGCGTCGTCGTGCTCGGAGATTTCAACACCATTACCGGCAAAGACGTTGACGCGACCTCAAAGCTTTTCACCGCCGCCCGCTTCGAAACGCCATTCTCAAACTACGATGAGACCTGGCACACCTTTATCATCAAACTCAAGCTCGATTGGCTCTGGCTCCGAAACCTGCGCCCCATCAAGCACGGCATTGATAAAGAGATAGGCTTGTCAGACCACTGGCCTCTCTGGACAATCGTGACGCTGAAATAAAAAAGGGCGGCGCAGGTGAATTAAAAGCTGTTGCCTTTAATTCACCTGCGCCGCCCTTTTTACTTTCCGGCTGGTTTGTCAAGGCGGTGAGTTTTGCCCCATAAACTCACCGCCTTGCGGTCGCGAGGTGCTGCATGAAAGTCGGGAGACGTTGACTTTCAGCGCACACTCACGACAACGTTGTTAGCTTGAAGCGAATTGCCCGTGGTGCGTTGCAGTTCAGCGATGGCTTTATTCAAGTCTGTCTGCGCGCGCAGTTCGTTGCCGCGCGCAGAGGTTAAAGCCGTCTGCCGTTCGAGGACGAGGAAGAGCGTTGACTGTCCGGCATCAAAGCGTCGCTGCTCGCTCATGTACTGCTGCTCGGAGGCCGAGCGCGCAGCCGCCGCGGCGCGCAGCCGCGACTGTGCCGTTCGCACCAACTGCAAGACGTTGCGCACGTCACCCAGAATCAACAGTTCAAGCTGCTCGCGCTGCGTGTCGATGCGCTCACGCTCGACGAGCGAGCGGCCCAGTTGAGCTTCAGCCGTGCGATTCCTGAGCGGAAGATTAATTTGCACGCCGACGCGAAAATTACTGTAACGATTAGCGCCCAGATTAAGGAGCGATTGCCCGTAGCCGCCGATGAGGTTTTCAGGAAACACTTGCGGCAGCGGCGAGGGCAGCGTTTGAATGCCGGAATTAGGGAGCGACGCGATAATCTCGTTAATCTTCAGGCGCGTCTGTTCGCTGGCCGCCGTGAAGGGATTGCTTGCGCCTGCGTCGTTGAGTGTGCCCGCTAATCCGACGACGCCGTAGCTGCCGATTAAATCCACCTGGGGCCGTGTCTGCTCTCGATAAAAGCGCTGGTCCAGCTCGTTAATCTCTTGCGCGACCGCTGACTGTTGTAGCTCCGGGCGATTTTGAATCGCGGTCGTCATCGCGTCGTCCAGAGAGACGACCGGCGGCTCAAGGTCAACCGCATCGGTCGGAATCAGAGAGACGTTCCAGAGCGGCGACTGGCTATTTTCAGCTATCAAATTCTTGAGATTGTTTTCGGCGCGCGTGACATCTTCGAGCGCGCTATAGACGCTTTGCTCGAAGCCTGAAACTTGCGCGTCAGCCGCGACGACATCAATCGGCGCGAGCATCCCTTCCGCGACGAGCCGCTTGTTGTGCTCAAGCTGCGTGCGGGCGTCGCGCACGGCGTCGCGCTGAATTTGCAGATTGCGCAAAGCGAAAACCAAATCCCAGTAGGCGCGTTGTACCTGCGTGATGGTCTCAATCGTCCGCTGGCGAAACTGAGCGTCAGTCAGCGAGAGATTCTTCTTCGCCACTTCGATTGCCCGCCGGTTACTGTCGAAGCGAAAACCGCGCAGGAGCGGCTGCGTATAGTTAAACGTCAACGCTGTCGGGTACTGCGGGCTGAGCGCCGCAAATTGATTGTCGGTCGTCAAACGAATCGCAGAAAAATCCACGCGATAACCGCCGCCGTATTTCGGCACTAAACCTTCCAGACGCGCCGTGCCTGTAAAATCGCTCTGCGTGACAGCGCCGTTTGCGCCGCCGCTTAAGAAACTGGACGAGGGCGTCTTCGTGCGCTCGTAATAGGAGAGCGAACTAAAGCGCGGGTCGTAGATGCCGCGCGCGCCTTGCAAGTCAAACTCCGCGATGCGCACGTTCTGGCGCGAGACCTCTATCTCCTTATTGTTGGCGAGCGCCATCTCCAAAGCCTCGCGCAGAGCGAGCGGGCGCTGCTCGGCCATGTCCACGCCGACGCGGCCGAGTTCCGGCAGAGCCGTATTCTCGGCGCGAAAGTTTGGCGCGATGGTCGGCACGGCGGGCAACTGCTCGGGCGCTGGCGCGGCGACGCTTTCGCGTCCTGGCGGGCGCGCGGCCTGCGGTTGCGTGATGGTCTGGCCGGGCGCTGCTGTTGTAGCCGGCTGTTGCTGCGGCGCTTGAATAGCCGGCACGGCAGACCCGCCCGGCAAACTGTCCGAAGTCGGAATCTCAGACGAGACTGCGCCGCCCTGCGGCGTCTGCGGTTGGGTCTGCGGAGCGGCTTGTGTGCCGCGCGATTGCTGGTCGGCCTGCGTCGTCGGTTGCACGCTCTGCTCCACCTGCCCGGAGGGCGTTAGCGGTCGCGCGTTTGCGCCTGGCGCGGGCGCTTGCCCCTGCGGCGAATTGGCGGATGGAGCAACGATGGCACCGCCCGTCGAAGCAGGCAGCCCACTCTGCACGGGCGTGTTGGCCGAGGGCGCAGGGCTGACGGGCGCAGGAGCAGCGGTCGTGCCCGGCTGCTGCGCGTGCGCTGTTAAAGCTCCGGCCTGTAAACCGAAAATAGCGAGGGCGATTAAACTGATAATGACACGGCTTAGTTTGCGTTGATTCATAACCGTTTGATTAATAATGCCAACTCTCGAACCCGAAATTCCAAGTTGCACGCTCATTGCCGCCCGAAGAGGCCGAAGAGCGAGGCCGTGACGGTCGCCGCCTTGCGCTTGGCCCAACTAAAGGGGCGCGTTAAGACAGCAAAGATGCGCCCGAAGATGCGGCTGCGCGCGAGGTCGTCAAAAAGCGAGTAGAAGACCGGCACGGCCAGAAGCGTCAAGAGCAAGCACAAGCTTTGTCCGCCGACGACGAGCACGCCGATGGAGCGGTTTGTTCCGGCACCAGGCCCGCTCGATAAGACAAGCGGAATCATGCCCGCGACGAGCGCAATCGTCGTCATCAGAATGGGACGCAGGCGGTCGCGGTTTGATTGAATAATGGCGTCGTAGCGATCCATGCCTTGCGCGCGCAGTTCGTTCGTGTGGTCAATCTGCAAGATGGCGTTCTTCTTGACGACGCCGAAGAGCAGCAGCAATCCGAGGCCGGAAAAGATGTTGACGGTTTGCCCCGTGACCAGGAGGCTCAGGATGCCGAACGGAATCGCCAGCGGCAGCGTCAGCAAAATCGTGACCGGATGGATAAAGGATTCAAACTGCGCGGCCAGCACCATGTACATGAAGGCAAACGAAAGCACGAAGGCCAGCATGAAGTAGTAGCCCGCGCGCCCCAATTCTTTCGAGCGTCCGGCCAGACCCGTCTTGTATGCGCTCTCGACGTTTAGTTCCTTGACGTACTGGTTCATCTGTTCGAGGATTGCCGCCTGCGACCCGCCCGGCCTGACGTTGGCAAGCAAGCTCACTTGTCGCTCGCGATTGAGGCGCTCGATGGCAGACGGCCCCGCGCCCTCTTCGACGCGCACCAGATTGTCTAAACTCACCCAGCCGACTTTTCCCGAAGGCACAATCATGCGCTTTAAGCCTTCGACGCTGGTGCGAAACTCGCCCGTGGCGCGCACGCGCACGTCGTATTGGTCCGTGCCCGCGTTGAATGTCGAAACCTTCTGGCCCGCGACAAGGGTGTTCAAAGCCAGCGCGATGTCGCCGACGCTCACGCCGAGGTCAGCGGCCCGCGCGCGGTCAATCACAACGCGCAGCTCCGGCTTGCCGTTAATCAAAGTCGAATCGGCGTCAACCACGTCCGGGATAGTCTTCATCTTCGCCAGCAGTTGGTCGGAATACTGCGTGAGCTTGGCGAGGTCTGGGCCGCTGACGACGTATTGAATGTCCGCGTTGCGGAAGCCGCCGCCGGAAAACGCCGCCACCTGCTGCACGCTCGGCCGTAGCTCCGCCGGATACTTCGTCAGCAGCGTTCGCGCCTGCACCATCAATTGGTCCTGATTCTCTTTGCGCTCGTGAATGTCCACCAGTTTGATGTAAATCGAGGCGCTGTTGACTTGCTGTTGTTCGCCGCCGCCGATGGTGGAGAGCGTGGCCGTCACACCCGGAATGTGCTCGCGAATGTCTTTGGCAATCTCTTCGACGATTCTGGAAGTCGCCGCCAGCGTGTAGCCTTCGGGCGCGCGTAAAGAAATCTCAAATTGCGATTGGTCATCAACTGGCAGAAAGTTTTTGCCGACAAAACGGAAAAGCGGAACGATGCTGATAATCACCGCCAAGCACATCAGCACGACGGCCCAACGATGAGCCATAGACCACTTCAAGAGCATCGTGTACGTGCGGTCAATCGGACGATAAAAGCGCCCCTCCTTGCTTGAGTGTCCTTTGCCTCTCGGCGCTTGCCGGTCAGCAATCGCCATTTGTTCGTCATCCGCTGCGGTGTTGCGTTCAGCTTGCTCGTTATCCGTCGTCATCAGCGCGTGCTCTGCACCTCTGCCGTCTTCGACGTTTCTTTCCGGCGCGCTGTCGGCGGCGCGCACGCGCGATTCGTCTGCCAACGTGATTGATGCGTCTGTCTCCGACGGCTCGCTGCCAATGCCCGCCGGAAGCGGGTCGTCTTTACGTTTGATGAGACGCGCGGCCAGCATCGGCGTCAGAGTGAAAGAGACCAGCAAGCTGACCGCGATGGCGAATGAAGCCGTCAGGCCAAACGAAGACATGAAGCGCCCGACGATGCCGCCCATAAAGCCGACGGGCAGAAAGACGGCGAGCAAGGAAAGCGTCGTCGCCATCACGGCAAGGCCAATCTCGCGCGTGCCCTGAATGGCCGCCTGAAACGGCGGCATTCCCTTCTCTTCGATGAAGCGGAAGATGTTTTCCAGAACGACGATGGCGTCGTCAATCACGATGCCGACCATCAGCGTTAGGGCCAGCATCGTGATGTTGTTTAAGGTGAAGCCCATCGCCGCCATCAAGCCGAAGGTGGCGATGATGGAGGTCGGAATCGCTATGGCCGCGATAAACGTCGAGCGAATACTCCACAGGAAGATGAAGACGACGATGGCCGCGAGAATGCCGCCCTCTATCAAGTGTGTCTGAATGGCGTTGAGCGAGGCTTTAATAAAGATGGATTGGTCACCGACAATCTCGGCCTTGAAACCAGGCGGCAGCGTCGGCGTAATCTCGGCCAGCTTCGCCTTCACTTCGTCTGCGACCGCCACGGTGTTTTGCCCAGACTGCTTCGAGACGATAACCGTCACGGCGGGCTGGCCGTTAAGCCGCGCATCCGTGCGCGCTTCCTCGGCTCCGTCTTCAACATAACCGATGTCGCTAATCTTAACGACGTAGTTGCCGCGCGTCGCCACGGCGATGTTATTAAAACTGGCGGGGTCAACGATGCGGCCCATCGTGCGCACGGTCAATTCGCGCGCGCCTTCGTCAACGCGACCGCCCGGCACCTCCAAATTCTGCGAGCGCACGGCAGCGGCCACTTCCGCCACCGTCACATTGAAGGCGCGCATCTTGTCCGGGTCAACCCAGATTTGTATCTCGCGCTCGCGCCCGCCGATGATTGAGACTTGGCCCACGCCGTTGATGGATTCGATGCGGTCTTTAATCTGCTTGTCGGCAACGTTTGTCACCTCGCGCAAAGAGCGCGGCGCGGAGACGGCGATGCGCACCACGGGCGCGGCGTCCGTATCCAGCTTTTGCACCTCTGGCTTTTCGGCTGTCTCCGGCAAATCCGACAACACGAGGTCAACTTTGCCGCGCACTTCCTGCGCGGCGATGTCCGCGTTCTTGTCCAGCAGAAACGTGATGAAGACCTGCGAGACGCCTTCGACCGAAGTTGAGCGCAACTCGTCAATGCCACTGATGGTGTTGACCGCGCCCTCTATCTTGTCCGTAATTTCCGTCTCTATCTCCTGCGGCGACGCGCCCGGATTAACGACCGTCACGGTAATCGTCGGCAAGTCAATCTTGGGAAACAGGTCAACGCCGAGCGTCGTAAACGAGAAGAGACCGACGACCGTAATCGAGAGAATCAACATCGTCGCGAAGACCGGACGACGAACACAGATTTCAGCCAGCTTTTGCACGCTACAAGCTCCGCTTGTTAATTTTAGATTTTAGATGTTTGATTTTTGATTGGACGAGGACGGATTCTGCGAACCCGACTCTGTGAAAATTCTTCATAGCGCTTGTGCCTTATCCAATCGCAAATCAAAAATCTAAAATTCGTTATTGCCTCACGGCCAGCCCGTCGCTCAATGTTTCCACACCGCTGGTCGCCACTAATTCATCCGCGACCACGCCGCTCTTAATCTCCACGAGGTCGCCTTCCGCCTGTCCAAGTTGGACGATGCGCTGTTCGGCGCGCCCGTCTTTGATAACGAAGACGTAGCTCGTGCCGCTCTCCGTGCGAACGGCGCGTGCGGGCACAAGGACGGCGGGCGTTGACTCCGGCAACAGTATGCGCACGGTGGCAAACTGGCCGGGCTTTAGTGCGTCGCCAACGTTTTCAACCTGCGCCTCGACCGTCATCGTCCGCGAGTTGGCCGTCACGTTTGGCGCGATGTGGTGCACGCGTCCGGCGAAGCTGCGGTCAGGATATGAACTGACCGTCACCGAAACGCTCTGGCCCACCTGAATGCTTGAGACCACTTGCTCAGGAATGTCTATCCGCACGCGCAAAGGGTTGGTGCGGACGATGGTCGCGATTCTCGAAGAGGTCGCGACATACTCTCCGAGGTCCGCGGGGCGCTCGGCGACGTAGCCGCTAATTGGCGCAGTGACCACCGCGTCCGCGATGGCCTTACGCGCCTGCGCTATCTGCGTGCGCGCGGCGTCTGCCGCCGCCTGCGCCGTCTCGACCCCTGCGTAGTTCTGCCGCGCAACTGTCAGCGCCGCTTCGTACTGTTCGCGCAATTGGTCGCGACGCGCTCTCTGCTGGTCGTATGAAGAGCGCGACACGTCGCCCGTTTCAATCAAGCGCTCGAAGCGTCGCAACTCTTTCTCGGCAAGTTCAAGCGCGACGCGAGCCGAACCGACCTCCGCCACGCGCGTCGGGTCAAACTTCTGTCCGGCCCGCAAGCCAATTCGCGCCTGCGCCTGCCTGACGTTGGCTTCGGCCTGCGTCACTTGTGCCTGCGCCTGTTCTAAACGAATGCGCGCGTCTCTGTCGTCCAAGCGCACAAGCACAGCGCCGCGCTGAACAAAGCTGCCCAAGTCAACGCCGACATAGACGACCTTGCCGCCAACCGTCGGCGCAACGTCCGTCTGCTCGTCTGCGGCGAGACTGCCCGTCGCTTCAAGAAAACGCGGCAACTGGCGCGAGATGGCCGGAGTGACCGCGACCTCCGCAACAGCGGGCGCTGCCGCCTGCGCGTTGGCGTTCTGAGTGTTTGATTGCGCCTTCGAGCCGCTGCAACTGAGCGCGAGAGACGAGAGCGCACAGAGCACGACTGCCCAAAGCAGAACCTTAATTTGACGAGGAGAAATCATTTCGTGTGTTTCTTCTTGCTGGTAGCAATGTTTGCGGCGCGGCGGCTCGTCTCTGCGGAGCGCGCGGGCGCGTTTTGAGTGCTAATGCCTTGTAGGAAAATTTCTGTAAACTCGTGTGCGGCGCGCTCGTTGGCGAGGTCCAGCAGCGAGCGCGACTTGTCGAAGAGCGTCGTTACTAACGAGTGATAAATGACCATGCCGATGAACGCTCGACCGGCCACCATCGGCTCAATCTCGCGCACCGCGCCCGCCTTCTGCCGCTCTTCCAAATAAGAGCAGAGAAACTGCGCCATCTCGCGCACGTTTTTATTCCAGAACATTTCAAACAACTCGTGGCCTTCGAGCGCCGAGTAGAGCAACAAACGCAGAAACTCAGGGTCGCGTTCGTGATGTTGCAACATCGCCGCAGCCAAACTGCCGAAGACTGCGCGGTCGTCGCCGCGCGCCACGGCCCCGGCCAGCGTCTCACACATCTCCGCCATGTCGCCCGCACACGCTTTGTCGTCAAGGATGGCGGAATAGAGTTCTTCTTTGTTGCTGAAGTGGCGAAAGACCATCGCTTCGGAGATGCCGGCCGCCTGTGCTATCTCTTTCGTGGTCGTGCCGCGAAAGCCGCGCTGCGAAAAAAGCTTCATCGCAATGCGGACAATCTGCTGGCGGCGTTCTTCACCCGCCATCCGCCCGCTCGCAAGCGGCACGGGTTCGGTTGTTACTGGGACGATCTGCTTGCTCACGCGCGTGATACTATGCTCCTCGAAAGCTAAAAGTAAGTACTTACTTACCACCTTCGTCCGAGGCTGTCAAGCAACGGCTCGAAAGCCTCAAAGCCTCGTACGCCCTGTACTGTTCCCGACCTTTGCGTTATCTTTATACGTACCTTTTCGCAACAAGATGATTGCAACTTTTTCGCGCTGCCAGCAGCGGCGCGTGCGCTTCTCTTCGCTAAGCGTGAATCACGCTATCCGTGAGAGGCGTCGGCACGTTGTTTGCTCACTTGCGATGGGAACGAAAACTTTTACACACACTCGCAGACGAATAAGTGTCGGCGATGCAGTTGAAATAAATTAAGGAGAAGAAGGAAATGTCACAGAACATACCAACGGGCGGTTCTAATCAAGGAACATCTAACAGAGCGACGGGCGGCGCTGGCACGGGCGATACTGATGCCGGAACAACACGCGCATCGAGCGCGGGCACAGGCGGCGGCAGCAGCAGCGGCACGGGCGGCGGTCTGACGACGACCGGCGGCGGCAGCAGCAGCCAGAGCGCTGGCGGCGGCGCGGGCGCTGGCACGGCGACCGGCCTGGCGGCGACAGCCCAAGAGTACGGCAAGAAAGTGGCCGATGCTGCTTCGACAGCCAAAGATTACGTGGCCGATAAGGTTTCGGTGGTCGGAGATAAAATCAAAGACTTGCAGAACACGGATGTGAGGGAAGTTGCCAATCAGGCCAAAGATTACGCGCGGCAGAATCCCGGGCAGGCGATTCTCATTTCAGCAGCAGCCGGTCTGGTCCTCGGTCTTTTGATTCGCGGCAGCAGACGTTAAATAAAACAGTACGAGAGTAATGAGTGATGAGTAATGAGTAGGAAAAAGTTTTTTACTCATCACACATTGCTCATTGCTCATCACTGCTTTTAGAGGAGGCGGGCTATGGCTGATTTGGAGAGAAGCACAGCGGCGGCGCCGGCGCGTCATACGGAAGGGCAGGCAGACATTCAAGAGTTGCCGGCTCTCTTCGGGCGGCTGAGCGACGGCGTGATGACGCTGCTGGACACGAAGCTCAGTTTACTAAAGGTCGAAATCAAAGAAGACGCCGACGCTTACATCGCTGGCGGCACAAAAATCGGCATCGGGGCCGTGATTGCGGGCGTCGGGTTCGCGCTGGTGAATGTAGCCCTTGCGCTGTTCGTCGCCACGCTGCTGCCGGAAGATTGGAGTCAGCCGGTGAGATACGCGACCGGGTTCGTCATCACGGGTCTGCTGTATTTGATTATCGGCGGCGCAATCATCGTCAGCGTGAAGAATCGTCTGGCAAAACGAAATCTCGTGCCGAGCCGTAGCGTCGAAGAACTGAAAAGGGACAAGGAGTGGATTCAGAAAGGATAAAAACGAATGGCTGAAGACAGAACCCTAGCAACCGCGCGCGCCGCCGATAACGCAGGCGATGACGACATTACCAAACAAGAACTTCAGCGTCGTATGGAACAGGCGCGCGAAAGCATCACCCAAACCGTCACGGAGATTAAAGATACAGTGGCTAATCAATATCAAACGGTGAAAGAAAGCATCAGCGAAACGCTCGACTGGCGCGAGCAATATCGCAAACGTCCCGTCGCTTGGAGCGTCGGCGCGCTCTCAGTCGGGTTTCTGACAGGCTATTGCATCGCCGCATCCGTCAAAGGCGATAGCAGCGGCAGCAGGCGCGCGGGTTATCCGAGCGCAGAGGAAACGGATGTTTGGAACGTTGGCGCAGCACCCGCCGCCAGTTCTTATCAAGGCACCGCGAAGCGTGTGGCGAGTTCACCTGCTCGCTCCTACGCGGCGCAGGCCATCACGGGCGGCGCTTACGGCTCAACCGAATACGATAGCGAGCCGGCTGATTCAAGCGCGCTCTCCAGCAACACTGCGAGCGTCGGCGGTGAAGCTCTCGAAGAACCGTCGAAACCGGGCTTGATGGACCGCTTCAAAGAAACAAAAGCCTTCGACCGCTTGCAGGATGAAGTCTCCAAGCTCGGAGACCGCTTCATCGACCAGCTTTCAACGGTCGGGCAGGAGGTCGTGCTGCCGGCGCTCTTCGGAAAGATTAAGGAGCTGTTCGGCGTTGACCTTTCGAGCGAGAAGCAGGGGCAGACAGCTAGCGGAGGCCGCAGTCGTGCGGCGGCGGCAGGCGCTTCGTCGTCATCGTCGTCGCTGGCAGACGCCTCACGCGGCTCGCAAGCGGGAGCAGTCAGCGACATGGGCGGCTTGTCCGCAGACACCGGCAAGCAGGGTTCCTCTTATAGCGGCTCGGACGCTTCGCGCGACGACTACGGGCGCAGCAGCAGCGCAGGTTCAGTGCTGAACAACGCGCAATAGCGCAACCAAACTCAAGTCGGACTTTCACAAGCGAGGGCGAGCTTTAACTATGAAGCTCGCCCTTTGTGATAGGTTCGCAGACAATCTCGTCTCATTTGCATGACAACGGCGCGCCGAAAAGAATTTCCTATGCCAACGCATCCGGCTATTATCATTAACGCCGCCTCGGGCGCTGACGATAAAAAGGAGGCGCGCGAGCGTCTGGGAGAACTCTTTGCCGCGGACGGCATCAAGGCACGCATCTCTCTGGCCCGAAGCGGAGAGGAAATCATCGACTTGGCGCGCCGTGCCGTTAAAGATAATTGCGACCCTGTCATTGCGGGCGGCGGCGATGGCACAATCAACGCGGTCTCGTCCGTGCTCGTCGGAACGAAGCGCACGCTCGGCGTCTTGCCGCTCGGCACGCTTAACCACTTCGCCAAAGACCTGCAAATTCCGCTCGACCTTGAAGAGGCGGCGCGCGTTTGTGTTGCGGGCAACACGACGAGCGTCGATGTCGGTGAAGTCAACGGGCGCATCTTTCTCAACAATTCGAGCCTCGGTCTTTATCCGAGCATCGTCCGCCACAGGGAGAAGCAGCAGGAGCGCTTGGGACGCGGCAAGTGGCCCGCTTTCATCTGGGCTGCGCTCTCCGTGCTGCGCCGTTATCCTTTTCTCAACGTCCGTTTGAGCGTTGACGACCGCGAGATAATGAGCCGCACGCCGTTTGTCTTCATCGGCAATAATGAGTATGAGATGGAAAACTTCAACTTGGGAGCGCGCTCGTGCCTTAACAAAGGGCAGTTGAGTTTGTACGTCGCCCACCGCACGGGCCGTCTCGGCCTGCTGCGCTTGGCCTTCAGCGCGCTCTTCGGCGGGCTGCGCAAACAAAATGATTTTGATGCGCTCTGCACTAAAGAAATCTGGATTGAGACGCGGCGCAGCCGCCTGCGCGTCGCCACAGACGGCGAGGTGACGGTGATGAACACGCCGCTTCACTACCGCGTGCGCCCCGGCGCGCTGCGGGTTCTGGTTCCTAAAAACAGTGATGAGTGATAGGTGATAAGTGATAAGAGAAAGCCTCTTTTTTTTACTTATCACCTATCACTCATCACCTATCACTTTCCGAGAGGTTGTTATGCGTAAGCTTGTTCATCTTTCCGATTTGCATTTCGGGCATGTGGATTATACGGTTGTCGAGCCGTTGATTGAGACGATTCGAGAGTTGGAGCCGGACGTAGTGGTGGTCTCCGGCGATTTGACGCAGCGCGCGCGCAGCGAACAGTTTCAGGAAGCGCGCGAGTTTTTAGACCAATTGCCGTCGCCGCAGATTATCGTGCCCGGCAATCACGACGTGCCGCTTTATAATGTCATCGCGCGCTTTTTCCAACCGCTCGACAAGTATCGCCGCTACATTACGGACGACCTTCAGCCCTTCCACAGCGATGAAGAGGTAGCTATCCTCGGCATCAATACCGCGCGCTCCCTGACCATCAAGGACGGGCGCATCAACGAAGAACAGGTCGAGAGCATACGCCAGCGTTTGTGTCCTTACGGCGACGAAGTAACGAAGATTATCGTCACGCACCATCCCTTCGATTTGCCTGAAGGACATGCTGAGAGGGAGTTAGTCAATCGCGCGGAGATGGCGATGGAGGCGCTCGCCAACTGCGGCGCGGATGTCCTGCTGGCAGGCCATCTGCATATCAGCCACACGGGCCATAGTTCCGCACGCTACAAGATAGCCGGACATAACGCGCTCGTCGTCTCAGCCGGAACGGCCACCTCCACGCGCGCTCGTGGCGAGAACAACTCCTTTAACTTGCTGCGAGTCAAACACCCTTTCATCAATGTCGAACGCCGCTCGTGGCAGCCCGAG
>CAZEZJ010000047.1:0-20523 GCA_964516695.1 uncultured Blastocatellaceae bacterium | reverse complement strand
TCCAGACGAAGGCCGCTGCTATCAGCGTGACGAAGAGGCTGTAAGTCCAGACGAAGAGAAACGCGAGCGGGGCGAGCCAGACGTATTTTTTTTCAAACAGCAAATAGATGCCGATGACCATGAAGATGATGGCGACGGGCGGCGCTTTCGCCATGTTCAGGCGATAGAGAAACGGCGCGGAGCAGGCCAGCAGCGCGATTAACCAAATGAGCGCGTAGCGAATGCGATAACGGACAATCAGCCAGTAGCAGGCGAAGAGGGCGAGGCTCGCGTAGAAGATGGAGGCGACTTTCGCGCCCGTGCGCAAATCGCCAAACCACGTGAAGGGAATTTGTAGGATATGAAAGAAAAGGTGGTGGTCAACGTAGTCGTTCGGGTTGAGCGTCGTCAGCGGCAGCCACGTAAACTGCGGCGGCGTCAGATGCCCGCTGCTGATGCGCTCCCATAACAAACGGCTCCACTTGATATGATAATAACCATCATAATCGCCGCAGCAGACGCCCTGCGTGGAGAGTTGCAGATGACGAAAGACCAAGACAATCGCCGCCAGCCCCACCAGCAGGTAAAGCAGGTGGATGAGTTTGTCCGACCCCCAAGGCCGCTGCGGCCGCTCAGCCTTTTCAACCTCCATCCTGACCGTTTCCCTCACATCCTCCATACATTAGCCCTTCCACAAGCGGGAGTTAGAATTCAGGAGTCAAAAAGTCAGAAGCAAAGAGAGTCAACAGGCAAGCGGGTTGAAAGCCTCTTCTTCCGAGATTCTGAATTCTTAATTCGATTCTTCGTTAATCTCGCAATCTTTCGATTAGTTCCAGTAGAATTCTCGGATTGATGGGCTTGGTCAGGTGAGCATTGAAGCCGCTTTGCAGAGCGCGCCCGCGGTCGTCGTACATTGAGAAGCCTGTGACGGCAATCATCGGGATGCGGCTACAGTTCGGCAATTTGCGCAGGGCGACGGCCAATTCATAGCCGTCCATGCCGGGCATCCCGATGTCGGAGACGACGACATCAAACTGCCCTGTGCGCGCGGCATTAAGCGCTTCGGTCGCATTGAAGGCCATCACGGATTCATAGCCAGCGTGTTGCAGGAACATCGCTATCATCTCGGTCACGTCTGGAGCATCGTCAACGACGAGCGCCCGCAGCTTGCGCCGTTCCCTGTCCGGCGATTCATCCTCTCCGGTTTTGCTTCCAACGGTTTTTTCTATTCTCTTCGCGGAAAATCGGCCCGGCTGAGAGGGCACGGGGTAGCTTGCTATCAACGGATGAAAAGAGGCTATTCTCGGGGATGCTTGCATCATCAATCCTTTCTACCGCGAGGGACTGATAGCTGTCGAACGTCCTTTTGAGTCTCAATTAGTGGTTCGATTAATTTACCAGAATAATCAGACTGTGAAAAGCAAGGATGATGGACGAGGCAGAAGGATGAGAGAGAAACTTACTGAGCTGAGTGCGTCCACGCTTTCATCCTTCTGCGCTCGCCTTCGCGTCTTCATCCCGGCTCACCCGCTTCGCTGCCGCCGAGGAGTGTTTCGATGGCGGCGATGAGTTCGGAGGGTTCAATGGGTTTGGCAAGGTGTGCGTTGAACCCGGCTGCGAGCGAGGCGGCGGCATCTTTTTGCGCGGCATAGCCCGTCAACGCGATGGCCGGAACATCGCGCAGGTGTTGTATCTCGCGCAGGCGTCGCAGCAGCATGTAGCCGTCCATCCCAGGCAACCCGATGTCGGAAACAATCAGGTCAAACTTTATCGTGGCGGCGATGCTCAGGGCTTCCGCTGCCGAGTCGCAGGCGGTCGTGCGATAGCCATGCCGGCCGAGCGCGGTCTGAAGCAGCGTTAAAGTGTCCTCCGCGTCCTCAACGAGAAGCAGGTGAGCGCCCTGCGACAGAGAGCCACTCTCAACGGCATCGTCCATCAACGTCGCCGTCTCGGAATCTAGGGTTGGTTGAAATAGCGGCAGGTAAACTATGAAGTGACTGCCGCGCTCCACGCCCGCGCTTTCGGCCACGACGCGCCCGCCGTGCGCTTCGACGAAACTCTTGACCAGCGCCAGTCCGATGCCAAGCCCGCCGTGCTCTCTGGTCTTCGATTCATCCGCTTGCCGAAAACGCTCGAAGACGAATGGCAGGAAATCCGTGCGAATTCCCTCTCCTTCATCTTCAACGGTGACGCGCAACTCATCACCCTCAGCTTCACACCGAACGCGCACAGCCGCATCGTTGTGCGAAAACTTGATGGCGTTGTGCAGCAGATTCCAGAAAATCTGTACGAGCCGCACGCGGTCGCCCATGACCATCAACGCGTCATCGTCGCAACCGTCGGTCTCTATCCTGAGCCGCCGCTTGTCTGCTTCGGGCTTGACCGTCTCAATGGCTTCTCTCAAAACAGAGGGCAGCGAGACAGGCAAACTTTCGATGCGCATCTTGCCGCTCATAATGGCCGACATGTCAATCAGGTCGTTGATGATGCGCATCAATGTGTGTGAGTTTTTATCGATGATAGCGAGGCTGTAGTCAAACTCGTCGGTGGGAATCATGCCGCTGCGCATCATGTGCAGCCAGCCGATGATGGGTGTCAGCGGGGTGCGCAGTTCATGTGAAAGCGTCGCCAGAAAATTATCCTTGGCCCGACTTGATTCTTGCGCGGCCTCTTCGGCGCGTTTCTGGTCGTCTATGTCTGTGCTGGTGCCAAACCATTTAACTATGCGGCCTTCACTATCGCGCATCGGCACGCCGCGCCCCAAGTGCCAACGATACTGACCGTCAGCCGCACGCTTGAAACGATACTCAATCTGATAGCTCTGGCCCGTCGTGACGGCTGTGGCCCAGCGCCGCAAAGCCATCTCGACATCATCAGGATGCAGAACGGGCTGCCAGCCCCAGCCGGCGGTCTGTTCCATCGTCGTGCCCGTGTATTCAAACCAGCGTTGGTTGTAGTAGTCAAGGTAACCGTTTGGGCGTGCCGTCCAGACAATTTGCGGCATCGCATCGGCCAGCGAGCGATAACGCTCTTCGCTCGCCTGAAGCTCTCTTTCGGCCTGCTTGCGGTTGATGAATTGGCCTATCTGGCTGCCGATGGCCGCCATCATCTTCAGCAATTCGTCGTCAGGCGGCCTCACCTCATCGCTTAAAAACTCGACTATGCCGAGCACTTCGCCTCCGAGCACGACCGGAAAACCGAAAGCGCTGCGCAGGTTCCCTCTGCTGGCGGCTGCCCCGCGTTGGAAGATTTCGCTGTGTGCGAGATTATCAATCCAAATGGGCGCGGCATCCGACCAGACATGGCCGGGCAAGCCTTTGCCTTTCGGAAACGTAGTGCGACGGCAAAGCGACTCAAACTCCTCGACATCCACCGAAGGCGCGTGCCAGATTTCGACGCAGCGTATGGCGTTAAGACTGCGCTCCACGCTCCAGAAGGCTCCCACTTCCCAGCCCAGATGCTCGCAGACGGATTGCAGGATGCTCAGCGCCGCCTCATTGATTGTTGCGGACTCGGCCAGCGCACGCGTCACGGCGTACTGCGCGGACTGGCGCTGTTCCGTTCGACGACGCAGGCTGATGTCGCGCGCTACGCCTGTGAAAAAGCGTTGCCCCTCTTTCCTGAATTCACCGAAGGAAAGCTCCAGCGCTATCTCCTGCCCGCTTTTGTGCAGGCCGGGCAGTTCGACTGCTTGCCAGGAGATATGCTTGTGTCCGGTTTCGATGTAGTTTTCAAGGCCCGCGCGATGAAGATGGCGCAGGTATTCAGGCATCAGCATGGTCAGTTCGCGGCCCGACATTTCTTCGATGGTGTAGCCGAAGATTTTTTCGGCGGCCTCGTTGACATATAAAATGCGGCTCTCTTCGTTAATGGTGATGATGGCGTCTGAGGCCGTCTCGGCAACTACGCGATAGCGCTCCTCGCTCTCGCGCAGGACGCTGCTCTGGCTCTCCAATTCTTTCTGATAAAACTTCTCCAACTCCTGATTAGCAACCTCCAGTTTTTGGCGGCGCTCTTCCGAAAGCTTGGCCGATTTCACGAGAGCCAGCGCGCGCGGAACGAGCGGCGGCAAAACAACGGCGGTCGCCACGGAAGCCACGGCTGTCACCAGCTTGACGTATCCGGCGAGCCAGTAAGTCGCATAATACGTCGTATAAATCTCCATGAAATGTGTGCCGCCGCAGGCGATGATGAAGAGGCCGAAGGCGAGAAAGACCCAGTGGAAGGGGATGTCGCGACGCGCCCTGTAGACCAGGTAAACGAGCGTCAGCGAGATGGCGACGTAGGAGATGCCAATCAGCAGGTCGGAGCTTAAATGCAAATAGACTAATTGCGGAATGAAGAGGTAGCAATGCGCGTGAGGCATAAACGCCTTGAGGCCGTCGCCCGTTGCCAGTAAATTCGCAGATAGGCCTGGCCACAAAAACAGCAGCAGCGCCGCCAGCGCCAGCAGGCCGATTCCGTAGTTCACCACGGCTGCCTTTGGCAGCAGCCTGCGCATGATTCTCTGCATCTTCAAAACCTCCCCGGCGGGTTTAACTCTCCGGCTTCGCCTTTCTCCAATGGCGATTCGCGTATGGGTCTTGCTTTGAGTTCTTTGACGCCACAAGCTTCTCTGTGCGCGATAAGAACAAGTGAGTTCAGACTGTTGACGAGAAGCTATCGCTTTCGCCTATCGCGCGTCAACTTCGATTCGCTGATGGTGGGCCAGTTTGAAATTAAATGAGTAGTACGGATGCAGTTCATCACTGCCTATGTAGTGAACGCAGAGGATGCGCACGGAGAGAGAGTTGATGAACATTACAGTCTCCGTTTCGGCTCTCGCGTCAGCAACATCTCTCTGATTGAAGACCGGCTTTCGCTTCGCTCCATCTAAACTGATTCACCATCGGCAGATGAATTTTCGTGACATCAGCCGGAGAGTTTGATACGGTGTGCGCGTGTTCGGTTCACAATAGTAAAGGAAAGGGAAACAAGGGAAACTATGCCAACGAAAAAATCTAGTAAGAAATCGGGTGGAGCCGGCGGCGGCGGTGGCAGTAAGAAATCGTCCGGTGGTGGCGGCAAGAAGTCGTCCGGCGGAGCGAAGGGTGGCTCAAAGGGCGGCTCAAAGGGCGGCTCTAAAAAGGGCGGCTCGAAGAAGGGCGGTGCAAAGGGTGGCGGCGGCGGGAAATCCCTGATTTCGCCGAAAGTGAAGAAGGCAGTCGGCGACATTCTTGGCGCTGCGGTCGCGGGTGCGGCGAAGGGCGCGGTGCAAGAATTAGTGCCGAAGGTTGAGAAGGCGGCGGGCGTTAAATCCAGCAAGGGCAAATCAGGCAAGAAGAGATAGAAACTTTGCAGCCGCGCGTCGTCGCAAAATTGAAAAGGGAAGCTCTCTCTTGAGCTTCCCTTTTCAATTTTGCGCTGTGCGCGACGAGCGATGCGCCGCCTCAAGCTTACGCTTCAAGCACCGGAGACGATTCCAGCTCGCGTTCGTCTCGTGTTGCGGCTCACTACCTTACGGTAAGCTGGAATAGACTTTGACCTTACACTTCTTGTTGATTCCCAGCGTGCTGAGGTCAATCGTCATCAGCACATTGTCATCTTTATCCGTGATGTCAACGTGAGTCAGATAGACCTTATCCGAATGTCCTCTCCCCTTTTTGTTCTTGAGTTTCTTCCGTACACCGGGCATTGAGCCATCGTCGTCAAACTTATTATTGGCATTGTCGGGAAACTCAAGAATCACAGACCCGCCCGTGATGATGATTGGTTCTTCCTCGGGTGTCATCGGTGCTCTTTTCTTGCCTCTGTCCGGTCTGCTTCCAGTTGAATTCTTTTTAGCGCTAACCATTTCGGCTGCTCCTTTAATGTTTGAGGTGGAATCACTTTAACTCAGCGAGGAGGTCGTTGAGTTGTTTGCGATAAAACTGAACGTCCGGCCTGTTAAGGTAACTACTGTAAGGGCCTGTTTGCCATTTCTGCTCCAGGCCTGCGAGCTGAGCGGCGGCGCGCCCCGCGTAATCACGCGCTTGCTGATTATTGCCCGCATGGCGGCTGGCGCGGGCCGCGATTAACCACGCGCGCCATTCGGAGGCTTGCTGGCCCGCGCGTGCGAAACTCTCCTGCGCACGGAGCGCGGATTGAGCGGCGCTCTGCGCGTCGTTGCTCTCAAGAGTCGCTTCGGCCAAAGCCAGCAACGCTTCCGAAAGCAGCCAAGGGTCTGCGAGACGCGCCGCCATCATTACCGCTTCCTCACACGACACGCGGCCTTGCTCTTTCGCGCCGGAGAAAGATTGCGCCAGCCCTAGAACATACTTGGCTTGAATGGCTAGATTCGTGGACTGCGTTCCGGCCATCGCCAGCGCCCGCTGGCTTTCCGCCTCGGCATCTGAGAAACGTCGCTCGCTGAGCATCAAAGAAGAATTGACTTGGTGAATCGTCGCCAGTAAATGCTTGTTTCCGCCGTCAGGTCTGACGGCGAGCGCGAGCGCCTGCTTGAGCATCTCCTTCGCTTCATCATAGCGGCCCAACTGCCACAGGATATTGCCTCGCTCCGTCAAAGCGTAGGGAATACTCTTTTGCTCGCCCAGCTTTTTAGTGAGCGCGTATCGCTCTTCAAAATGGACGAGCGCTTCCGGGTATCTTTCCTGTTGCGCGAGCACGGTGCCGATGCCTTCGTGGGAGGTTGATTTTTGCGAGAGGTCGTCTACCTGTTCGGCGTCTTGAAGTTGCTGCTGGTAGGCGCGCAAAGCTGCGTCATAATCACCCTTCAAGCGGTTGGCACGACCCAAGAGAGTCAAAGCCTGCGCAGTCTCTTTACGATAGTTGGCCTGCTGGTAAAAGGGCAGCGCCTGCTCTATGTAGCGCACGGCTTCGTCCGCGTTGCTTTGCTGAACGCGCAGGCTGCCGAGCGAGAGCAGAGCGCGGGCTTCATTGCGGCGCGCCTTAGAGCGCTGCGCGAAATCGAGCGCCTGCCGGAAATACTTGTCTGCATCCGCGTAGTCGCCGCGCCCCAGAAAGGCGTTGCCGAGGTCAACGAGGCCGCGCGCCGTCAAGTTCTCCATCCCGTTGGCCTGCGCTAACAAAACGGCGTCACCGGCAAACTTCTGCGCCTCCGCGGTCTCGCCCTCGCTCTGAAGCACATAGACCATCTGCAACATGGTCTTAATCTGCTGAAACTGGTTGTTGGTGGCGCGCGACAAATCAAGAGCCTGCTGAAGCTGCCCGCGCGCGTCGGCGCTTTTGCCCAACTTGATGAGCAACGCGCCGCGCTGGTAGAGAACTTCGGCGCGCCCTTCGACGTTGCCGAGCGCTTGATAGATAGTCTCCGCTTTGTCGAGCGCAGCCGCCGCGTTCGCCAAGTTTTGCTGACGCCCGTAGAGCATCCCTGCGCGCAGGTAGGCGGTGGCATACTGCGAGTCTATGTTCGTCGCCTTAATGTAGCTTTCAAGAGCTTGCTTGCTGTCATCCGCATTCTCGAAGGCGCGTCCCAAATCCACATAGACGTGGGCCTGATTGGGTAGCTGCCGCGCAATCTCGCGATAGGCGTTAAGGGCCGGGGCGAAATCGCGGCTGACGGTGGCGATGATGGCGTCTAAGTAGAGGCGGTCGAGTTGCGGCAAGGCGGAACGGTCGCCGACCAGCGAACTGACGCGCAGCATCGCGTCTTTGGCGCGGTCCGTGTAGTCAAGCTCCATCCACGCTTCGGCGAGGCGCGCGTGGGCCAGAGCATACTTGTCGTCAGCCGCGATTGATTGTTCGAAAGCCTTGCTGGCTTGATAGTAAGCTCCGTCGCGCAGGGCGCTCGTTCCCGTTTGATACCAGCGCTCGGCTTCGGCTGAAGGCTGATGCGCCACGGGCCGCAGGCTTCGCACAATCAGCCACCCGATTACGACGGTCAAGAGCAATCCCGCCACGGCAAGGCCAATGGGCACGCGCGGCCGGCGTAAAATATCCGAGATGGTCTCAAGCGCGCTCGGATGCGGCGCGTGATGCACGGACGGGAGCCGCTGCGTGCGCGTTTCATCAACGTCTTGGTCTTCGAGCGCAGCTTGCGCCGCCTGAAGGTCTGCGATTAACTCCTCCGCCGATTGATAACGCTCTTCGGGTTTCTTCCGTAGCATTTTGCCGACGAGGCTGTCGAGCAGCTTCGGCACGCTCGGGTTCAACGTCGAGGGAGGAGCGGGGTCAACGTGAATGACGTTATAAGCGATTTCAATCAATCCGGCGTTGGCGACGGAAAAAGCGGGCTTGCCCGTGATGCACTCGTAGAAGACAGCGCCGAGGGCGAAGAGGTCGCTGCGCGCATCGACGGGCGCTCCCTTGGCTTGCTCCGGCGAGAGATAAAGGGGCGTGCCGACGAGGATTCCGCTCTGCGTGAAAGTTTCGCGCAGGGTTTGCGCATTCGGGTCTGTCGAGTGTATCGATTCATCGCGCAACTGCTTGGCGAGGCCGAAGTCCAACACCTTGACCTGTCCCTGCTGGTTGATAATGATGTTTGAAGGCTTGATGTCGCGGTGAATGATGGCTCGCGAGTGAGCCTCGGAGAGCGCCGCGGCGACATCCGCGATAATCTTGACGATGCGGCCCAAGGTCAGGCTTTCTTCGGCCAGCAAGTCTCCGAGCGTTTGCCCATCGACCAGTTCCATGACGATGAAGGGTTGGCCCTCGGCTGTTTCGCCGTAGTCGTAGATGGTGGCGATGTGCGGGTGGCTGAGCGCGGAGATGGCCCGCGCTTCACGCAGAAAGCGTGAATAAGAGTGGCGCTTGTTCGAGCCGTTGGTTGGAAGTTTGATGGCGACGCGGCGGCCCAGCAGCGTGTCTTCGGCCACGTAGACAGCACCCATCCCGCCCTCACCGAGCCTTTCAACAATACGATACTGAGAGATGGTTTGACCGATCATACGGGCGCGGGTGCGAAACACGAACAGATGAAAAAAGAGCGTAGGCCACGTGCGCGGGTCTGGGTGTGGCCCGGCGAAAGCACTAACCAGATTGGCCTGCATACTACGCCAAAGCCCACAGCATTACAAGAGAGAGAATTCAGGCGCGGGAAGCCGCGAGCCGCGAGGACCGCAAAGCGGGAAGAAAAGAGATTTAGCGGCGGCGGGCTTCGGCCTTTCATTCTGGCTTCCGGCCTCCGAATTCTGTATTCTGAACTTCAAATGTATCCATCCGGCAATCTTTTTATCCCGACTCCGCACGGTCGCCTCGAAGCGATACTCAAGGAGCCGCGCGCTAAGCCAGCACGCGGCGTAGCGCTCGTGCTGCACCCGCACCCGCTCGGCGGCGGGACGATGCATAATAAGGTGGTGTTTCGCGCCGCCAGCGCGCTCAATGATGCGGGGCTTGTGGCGCTGCGCATCAACTTTCGGGGCGTCGGGCAAAGCACGGGCGCGCACGACGAGGGGCGCGGCGAAACGGAAGATGCGCGTGCCGGGCTGGATTATCTGGCAGAGCATTATCCGAATGAACTCATCACGCTCGCCGGCTTCTCTTTCGGCTCGCGCGTCGGCATGGAGATTGGCATCAGTGATGCGCGCGTCCGTCGTCTCATCAGCATCGGCACGCCCGTCGATAAATACGACTTCTCTTTTCTAACGAACTGCCGCAAGCCGATGCTCTTCGTGCACGGCGACCGCGACGAGTTTGGCAGCCTCGACAACTTGCGCGCCCTCGTCGCAAGGCTTCCGCCGGAAGCACACGCTCAACTGGAAATCATCGAGAACGCAGACCATTTCTTTGACGGACGCCTCGACGAACTGAAGCGCGTCATTACGGAGTTCGTAAATAGTGAACGGTAGATGTTAAATTGAGAGCAGCGAGCTTTCTATTTACCATTTGCGATTCACCATTCACGAAACATGAACGAATACAACGACCCGGCCATTCGCATCACACTGCTGCCGCGCGACACCAACCCGCAGGGGACAATCTTCGGCGGCGTTATCTTAAGCTACATAGACATGGCGGGCGCTATCGAAGCACATCGCCGCACGCGGCTCGAACGCTTCGTGACGGTCGCGATGAAGGAAGTTATTTTTCACCAACCCGTCTTCGTCGGCGACCTCGTTAGCTTCTACGCCGAGACCGTTCGCATCGGCACAACCTCCATCACCATCCGCGTCATCGTCGAAGCCGAGCGCCACGGCGGAACCACCAGCGACCGCATCCGCGTCACCGAAGCCGAAGTCGTCTACGTCGCCGTCGACGGCCACCGCCAGAAGATGAAAATCCCTAAAGGAAGTAAAAAGTGACGAGTGACGAGTGACAAGTTAAAAGAAAAGCGTACATTGCTCACAGCTTGTTTCTTGTCCTTGCTCGTCACTCGCCACTCGTCACTCATCACTGTTTTTAATTGAGTCGTGCCTGAAGGCGGTGCAGGGCGATGGCGGCCTGTGTGTAGTGTGGCTCATGTTCGAGCGCGAGGCCGTAGTGACGGGCTGCTGCGAGGAGCCGGCCGCGCTGTTCGTAGACGCGTCCGAGATTCATGTGCGGGAATGCATAGGATTCGTAGCGGGGCGCGACGAGCGCGAGTTTGAACCAGCGAATCGAGTTGTAGAAATCGCCTTTGGCGACGAGGTAGCTGCCAATGTCGTTGTAAGGGTTGCCGAGCGTGGCGTCAACGCTAATCGCTTGGAGACATTCATCAATCGCTTCGTCGTAGCGATTCTGAAAGCTGTAGACCCAGCCCAGAAAAGTGTGTGCTTCGGCAGTCGGGTAGGTGGCGATGGAGCGCTGGTAAAGCTCTATTGCCGCTTCGTAATCCTTTTGCTGCTGGGCCTCGAAAGCGCGCTCGAACAACTCAATCGCTTCACGCCTTCGGCCCGTCGAAAAATCGTCGCGGAACATGACTCACAACTTGGAGTCAGAAGCCAGCAGATAAAGCTGCGAGCGCTGGTCTTCTACTTTTCTTTTCTTCCGGCTCCTGATTCCCGACTCCTGACCTCTGCTTTCTGTTGATTCTTCCATCGGTGCGGGGCGCAATGGCTTTGACGGCGGCGATGGCTTTGCGCAACACGTCGGGCGCTTTCGGCCCCTCTTCGGGTTTAACTAAAAAACGCGCGCCGCGAAACATGGTGTAGCCGTCGCCCGCATCCACGGCGACGAAGGTGCTGGTGGCAAGCGTGTAAGTTTTCTTGTCGTCGAGGGGTTGCCCGCTAACAGTCGCTTCCGTGACGCGCGAGCCTGCGGGACGCGTCGTGTCGAAAGTGAAGCGGATGCCTGAGACTTGCGGGAAACGGCCCGGCTCGGCATCTTCGGCGCTACGGCTCACGCCGTGTTCGAGCGCGGCGCGTATTGTCGCGCCCGTCACCTCTATCTTCACGACCGGATTGGCGAAGGGTAGGATGGAGAGCACATCGCGCTTCGTCAATTCGCCCGGGCTGATAATCATGTCGGCACGAATCGAGCCGCCATTAAGGAGGCCAACGTCTGCACCGACCGCCGCGCGAAAGGCATCGGCAACGAAATTGCCAACGTTGGTCTCGCGCGTCCGATTCGCTTCCGAGCCGGCGTCCAACTCGACATCCGTGTGGCCGACGCGCTCGCTGAGTTCGGCCAGCAAATCTTTATAACGGTCTGTGACGGCGGCAAACGACGGGTCGGAGGGCGTGTCGTTCGTGACCGGAATTACTTCCCAGTCTATGCTCTCAAGCGTGCCGCTCGGCGCTGTAATGTTGAGAGTGATGCGGCCTAATTGTCGTCCGTCCGAGGTCATCTTGAAGATAGGCGTGCGGCCTGAGAGGGATTCGAGCAAGGTATGCTCATGCCCGCCGATGATGATGTCAATCGGAGCGCAGCGCGCCACGGCCTTATCCTCTTTCATCGTCAGATGCGTCAGCGCGATGATGATGCTTGCTCCCTGCGCGCGCATCTGCGGGACAATGCGCCGCGCCGTCTCACACACGTCCAGAAAGTCAACGTCGGGGCCGGGCCGCGAAGTCTGCTTCGTGTCCGGCAGCACGAGGCCGAAGAGGCCGACCTTAACGGTGTCGAATTCGCGTATCACGAAGGGAGGCGTGTCGCCAAAAGGTTTGCCAGTCTTCTTGTCTATGACGTTAGCGCCGAGCCAACCGAAACGCGATTCCTTGATGCGCTCGCGCAAGACATCTGGGCCGAAGTCAAACTCATGGTTGCCGAAGACAGAGTAGTCAAGCCCGATGGCGTTCCAGGCGTCTATCATCTGCCGTCCCTTGTAGGTGTTTGATTCGACCGAGGGCGAGATGGTATCGCCGCCGAGGAGAAAGAGCGTGTTCTTCCATTCAGTCGCCAGTTTCTTGCGTAGCGTCGAGAGCCGCGCCATGCCGCCGCTTGCTCCTCTGTCAACGGGCAAAAACTGGTAGACATCGTTGACCTGCAAGAGCGTCACTTGAACTGTTCGCTCCGGCGCTGTTTGTGCCGCGGCGTTGAAGGCCACGAGCAGCAGGAGCAGCAGCGCGAGCGACGAGCGACGCGGAAGCTGTCGAAGCAAAGCCATCAGTCGTATCCTCCTAAGAAATCCGGCATATATGCGCCGGGCGCAAATACTATGGTCGAACTGGCCCAAGCTAGCGCGGCGGCTAGTGAGTCGCGGAAGGCTTGGATTATACTCGCCCCTCACAGCGTGCGACAATTCCACGCCCCTGCGGACGCTCGCGGCCCGCAACAGCAATTTTTATGAAAACTCAGCACACCTTGAAGCTTGAGCTTGCAACCGGCATCCCGGCATTGCAAGCGGGCGACGCGTTGGTTGTCTGCGTCCACACGGATGAGCCGCGCGTCGTAAGTCTGCCCGAAGATGTGTCCGGCGTCGTCGGGGAATTAATACGCGACCGCGAATTCAAAGGCGAAGCGGAAACCTCTCTACTATTGCATACGGTTGGCGCAAACAACCACGTGCGCCGCTTGCTGCTCGCGGGCCTCGGCGCGCACGCAGACCTGACGGCGCGCACGCTCAACCAGGCCGCCGGAATGATTGTGCGCCAGGCGCGCGAGGCGCAAATCAAACGTCTTCTCTTCCTCTTGCCTTCGTCTGATGATGAAGCAGCCACGGCCCTGGAGGTCGCCGCCGGCGCGCTGTTGGGCCTTTATGAGAATGCGTTTTATCAAAATCAAGATGAACCGCAAGCTCAACTTGAGAGCCTAACTCTCATCGTGTCTGAAGAGAGCCGCAGCGCCGTCGCGGCAATCGAGCGCGCCACAATCGTCGCCCAGTCAATTAACTGGGCGAGGGAGTTGACCGACCAGCCCGGGGCCAACTTGCCGCCGCGCGAGTTTGCGCGCCGCGCCGCAGAGATGGCCGCGGAGTTTGGCCTCAAAGTTGAATCGTTGAGCGCCGCAGAAATCAAAGAGCGAGGAATGGGGGCGCTCTGGGGAGTCGGGCAAGGCTCTGATGAGCCGCCCGCGCTGATTGTCGTCCGCTACGAGCCGGAGGAGGCAGCCGACACAGACGAACTCTACGCCTTTGTCGGCAAAGGCATCACGTTTGACACGGGCGGCATCTCGCTCAAGCATGGCTTGGACATGTGGGAGATGAAATCAGACATGGCGGGCGGCGCTGCCGTGCTCGGTGCCTTGCGAGCCATCGCGCAACTCAAGCCGCGAACGCGTGTCATCGGCGTAGTCCCTACGGCGGAGAACATGCCTTCCGGCAGCGCCATCAAGCCCGGCGATGTAGTTAAAACTTTAGCCGGGCACACGATTGAAGTCGTTGACACGGACGCCGAAGGCCGTCTCGTGCTGGTTGACGGCATCGCCTACGCGAAGCAACTCGGCGCGACACGCATTGTTGATTTGGCGACCCTGACCGGCTCAATCATCATTGCGCTCGGAGACCATCGCACCGGACTCTTCAGCAACGACGATGCGTGGGCCAATAGAGTGCTCAGGGCTGCGGAGCGCGCGGGCGAGCCGACGTGGCGTATGCCCGTCAGCGACGACTACAAAAAGCGCATCGAAAGCCCCATCGCTGATTTCAAAAACTACGGCGGGCGGCCCGATGCGACGGCAGCCGCGCTCCTGCTCAGCAAGTTTGCCGCCGACACGCCGTGGGTGCATCTAGACATCGCCGGAACGGCTTGGTACGACCACCCGCAGCCACACGCGCCCGCCGGAGCCTCCGGCGCTGGCGTGCGCACGCTGGTTGAATTAACCCTCGATTAAACGCCTGCGCTGCCTTCAAGCTAAAGTGAATTGAACGTCTACGCACTTGATTCGCTCAACACTGACCGTCATGGCTCTTGACGAGACGATTTTTCTAACAGGCTTTCCCGGCTTTATCGCCGGGCGGCTGGTCGCCAGGTTAGCCGCGGAAGGCGCGCGTTTCCTGTTGCTCGTGCAGCCAGCGTTGATGGAACGCGCGCGCGAAGATGCCGCGCACATCAGCGCGTTGACGAATCAACCCGCCAGCAACTTTCGCCTGCTCGCGGGCGACATCACCCAGCCGGATTTAGGTCTTCAGCCAATTGATTTAGCGCTGGCGCAATCGGAAACCACCATCCTCTTTCACCTCGCGGCCATCTATGATTTGGCGGTCGCGCGCGCTCCTGCCCTGCGCGTCAACGTCGAAGGCACGCGCCACACGAACGCCTTTGCGCAAACTCTTCCCGGCCTTCGCCATTACCACTACGTCTCGACCTGCTACGTCGCGGGCCTGCGCAAAGGGATAATTCTGGAAACCGAACTCAAACACGAAGCGGGCTTTCGCAACTACTATGAAGAGACGAAGTACTTGGCCGAAGTTGAAGTAGAACAATTGAAGACGAGCCTGCCCATCACGATTCATCGCCCGGCGGTCGTGTGCGGTGATTCGCAAACGGGCGAGACGGCCAAGTATGACGGCATCTATTATCTGATTCACTATCTCAGAAAACAGCCGCGACTGCTCTCGCTCATCAATATCGGCAACCGGCAAGTGCGGCTCAATTTAGTTCCGGTTGATTTCGTCGTCGAAGCGATGGCGCGGCTCGCCAGAGATGAACGCGCCGTCGGCTCGACGCTGCAACTCGCAGACCCGCAGCCGCTCACCTCCGGCGAACTCTTCGATACCATCGCCGCGAGCCTTGCCGGGCGCGCCTCGCGCCTGAGCCTCCCCGCCCCTCTGGTCAAAACGTCGCTCGCGCTCCCCTTTTCTTACAAACTGACGGGCCTCCCGCGCGCCGCCATCCCCTACTTTTTTCTCAGTCAAACTTACGACACCACGCGCTCGCGCGCGCTCTTAGAACCACACGGCGTCACCTGCCCGCCGTTTCCCTCTTACGTGGGCGCGCTCATTAAGTTTGTCGAGCAGCATCCAAAATTGTAGGCTCAGCTTTTTTTCGCGCGGGGGCTTGACAGACGGACAATTTAGAATTATTCTAAATCCAGATTAAAACAATCATGGCTAAAGAGACTGGAGATCAGGGTGGCGGCGAGACGTTGACACCGCAGCGCGAGACCGTGTTGCAGGTGATTCGCGGAACCGAAAACCACCTAACAGCGAGCGAGATTTTCGAGGCGGCGAGGCGGCTCAGGCCAACCATCAGCTACGCGACCGTCTATAACTCGTTGCGTTATCTGAAAGACGCAGGATTTATCCGCGAGATTCATTTCGGGAACGCCGCCAGCCGCTACGACCGCGAAACAGGGCGGCACGACCACGCGATGTGCACCCGTTGCGGCAAGCTGGTGGACTTTGACCTCGATTTGACGACCGAACTGATGCGCGCGGCGGCGCGGCGCTCAGGCTTTAAGGCCGAGACCGTTCACCTGACGCTCCACGGCTTGTGCCCTGATTGCCGCGCGCAAGGGTGAACTAAAGAGTTGAACAGCCTTTGGTATTGAATGATGTGTGTGATGCGACGGCGGCCTGTAATTGGCGTTATCGCGTTAGTTAATGAAAACAATTTACCTTGAAAGGGATGGAGAAGTTAATGCAAGCGACAGCAACTGCAATGGAAACAGCAATGGTCGGCCAGCCCGCACCGGATTTCGATATGGCTTCGACCAAGAACTTGGAGACGTTGAAGGAAAACGTCAAGCTTTCTGACTACAAAGGACAGTGGGTTGTGCTTTTGTTCTACCCGCTCGATTTCACGTTCGTCTGCCCGACGGAGTTGACCACCTTCAGCGACCGTTACGAAGATTTTCAGGGCATCAACGCCGAGATTATCGGCGTCTCGACCGATTCCGTTTACTCTCATCGCGCGTGGATTAACACGCCGCGCGATAAGGGCGGCGTCGCTGATTTGAAGTATCCGCTGGCGGCGGATTCGACCAAGCAGGTGGCGCGCGATTACGGCGTGCTGATTGAAGACAAGGGCATCGCGCTGCGCGGTCTTTTCGTGATTGACCCCGAAGGCATCCTGCGCTACAAGGTGATTCACGACCTCAACATCGGACGCTCGGCCGAGGAGACTCTGCGCGTTATCCAAGCCTTGCAGACCGGCGGACTCTGTCAGGCCGAATGGAAGCCGGGACAGGAAACCATCAACGCTTAAGAGTGACAGGTAATAGGTGATAGGTGATAAGTAAAAGAAAGAGTTTCTTCTTATCACCTATCACTTATCACCCATCACCTATCGCTCATCATTAGAGGTAACAGGTCATGCCAATGAGGATTGGTACGGAGATGCCGTCGTTAGACGGTGCGACCGAATGGTTTGGCGCAACACAGGCCCACGCCGAGGCCGAAAGCAAGAATCGTCCGACGCTGGTGCATTTCTGGTCGGTCAGTTGCGGCATCTGCAAGGAGAACATGCCGCGCGTGGGCGAATGGCGCGAACAGAAACGCGAAGAGGGCTTGCGCGTCATCGCCGTTCACATGCCGCGCTATGAGGCAGACACGGATGTCGAAGCCGTGCGCGAGGCCATAGCCAAGTACAACATTACGGAGCCGTGCGCCGTCGATAATCAACACAAGCTGCGCGATGCTTTCAAGAACGAGCAGGGCTATGTGCCCGCTTATTATCTGTTCGATGCGGAAGGCAAGCTCAAAAGCTTCGCCGCCGGAGAGCGCGGGCTAAACATGCTGGCATCGGCGCTGGAGCGCGTGCTGGCGGCAGCGAAGCAGGAAGCCCCTGCTTAAAACTTACCCGAAAGTGTCTTTGACATGAGTTCTTCTCATGCAAAACACATGGGCAGCAAACATCCAGTCTATTCTCTCCCCGCACGTCCGCTCTAGTTCCCTCATAGTTCCCTCTCTTAATCCCCAGCGTTTGTCAGGTTACTGATTCTCAACACGCTTCACCGGATTATTAAGGAGAGAAAAATGCGCCAACCCGTAATGAGAGAGCGGCTGAGCAAGATGGGCGCTGCCGTCTTTGCGCTGGCGCTGCTGGCAAACGGGGCGACGGCGCAAGACGAGACGCTTTATCCTGAACTGCCTAACTTTCATCAAGTCAATTCACAACTCTATCGCGGCGCACAACCACGCGCCGGCGGCATCCGCAAACTAGCGCAGCTTGGCATTAAGACCATCATCAACCTGCGCGGTGAAGACGAAGACACGCGCGCAGACCAAACGGAAGCCGAGGCGCTTGGCTTGCGTTATTTAGCCGTTTCGCTGCCGCGCTTGCAGCGCCCGTCTGACGAGCAGGTCGAGCGCGTGCTCTCAGCTATCAATGCCGCGGGAAATCATCCGGTCTTCGTCCATTGTCATCATGGCGAAGACCGCACGGGCCTGATTGTCGCCGTCTATCGCATCATGCACGACGGCTGGACGGGTGAACAGGCGAAGGCGGAAGCCAAACGCTACGGAATGCATTGGGTGCAAAGAGGGATGAAAGATTACATCTTGGATTATTACAGAGACAGAAAAGGCCAGCATAAAATAGTCTGGATAAAAGAATAGCTGTTCCAGCCAAGCAGCTACGCTTTCATGTTTCATCATTGCCGCCTTGCCCGTTTGCGCTCACACTCAGTTTGTGAAGTAGCCAATGATTAGCGAGAGCAAGTAAAGACTAAGCGCAATTGAGCCGATGAGCAGCGCGACGAGAATCAGTATAATCACGCCGACGAAAAGCCAGTCGCTGGCTCTGCCCTTCTTCGCCTCGGCGGCTGAAACGGTCGCGCGTTCGCGTAACAAATCGACGTTTCGCTGGTTAGACTTCCAAGCCACGTCGAACAAATCCCCGACCACCGGAATCGAGCCGAAAACGTAATCCAGCCCGATATTGAGTCCCATCCTGAGCAGCGTGACCTTCGGCACGCGGTAGCGCACACCCGCCGCCAGAATGTAGAAGGAAGCGAGCGCGGCGGCAGTATCACCGACGCCCGGAATCAAACCGACGAGCGCATCGAGGCCGAAGCGCCAGCCTGTGCCGGGGATGCGAAACAGTCCGTCCATCCAGCGGCTCAACTGGTCTAAGCTCTGCTCAACCTCCGCCTTTGAATGACGCGTGTGTCCCAGACCCGCCGGCGTGCTCTTCGTGACTTCTGCCTTGTTTCTCATCTTCGTTTACCTGCTCCCTTATCTACACAATGCCTCTTTGAAGAATAGCAGATATTGGTTCGAGATGATGCTTCGCGCTTTATGAATTCAAGCGAAAGGGCCGGGAATTATCAGTTCCCGGCCCCTTGTGTAGAGAATAATTGATAACTGCTCACGGCGCTCACAGCCGGCTAATACGGGCTGCCCAACTCTTGCGCGGTTTTGACTTCCCTGTATCCGGCGGGAATCTCGAAGAGCGAAGCATCGAGCGGGTTTTTGGAGATGTCCACAACTTCCTGGGTTGAGGTCGAAGCCGGAATATTCATTGACGAGTCGCCGGTATTGAATTTAATGGTGGCGGTCGTCATCACAGGATAACCCGTGTTGGCTACGCCCTCGGTCTGGTAGCGATATTCATCCACACATTCAGACTGTTCAACGGGCATCATCTGCGCTCCATCCGTTTGACAATTCATGTTGCCGGGAATGCTGACGTACCAGCCGTCGGTCTCCATCTCCATGTTCATGGGGGTGCACGCCCCTTCGGAGGCGACAATCACGGTCTTCGACTTGATGTGTTTAGCCGTCAGCCCCAACATCTCTTTGCGTTCGCCCGTGTCCGTGTTGGTGGTGGTGTAGGTGATGATGCCGCCGCGTCGCGTGTGTGCGCCTGCGGCGCTCTGCGCGCTAGCGCCTCTCGCTACGCTTTTATTATCAAGCGGTGTGATGAGATAGGTTCTGGTTTTATCGTTAAGCTGAATCATGCGCTTCAAGTCGCATTGATAGATGATGGTGTAGCCCATGCCTTCGGTTCGTTGCCGCGCCCCCTTGATGTAGGTTGTGCTGGTCATGCTCTGACCGCTGGCTGTGCTTTTGGTGGTGATTTTAATGTCGGCCAACGCGATGGAAGCCGAACAGAGCAGAGCGAGCGCCAGCGTCGTAGACCGTATGAGCTGACGCCCCCAGAAAGTTTGCGACCACTGCACGCGGGGCCGCGCGTCGCTCGAAAGTGCTCTTTGCGCCGCCTTGCGCCGGCGGATTCCAGTGATGCGGAAGAGCCTGTTCTTGAAATTGGTTTGAGGATTCCGACTAATTCGCAGCATGTGTTTGTCCTTCGTCTATTTGTAGAATGTTTTCCTACTCATAAACGCGGGAAATGTTGTCGGAATGAATCAGAGGCGGGTAGAAAAATGAGGGCAGAGGCTATCGAATCCTAGTCATCTGCTGCCAGAAGAATTTGCCCAAGCGTGCGAAGGCATTGCCGTCGTTTCCCTTGCTGATGTTGGGATTGATTCCGAGCGCGAGAGCGAGTTGGGGGTCGGGAGGGGCGATGTCTTCGTCGCCGCGCTTTGAGGAGAGCCAGCGATTAAAGGTGCGCGCAACCGTGCGTCGTTGTTCCAACGGCGCTTCGGCAATAAACGCGCCGCGCAAATCGTCCATCTCCGCTATCTCCAGCATATTCGCTTGGTAATAGCTGCCCAAAGCGGCGAAAAACTTTTCGTCGCCCATCAACATTCTGAGGGCCGTGAACATCAACGCGCCCTTGCTGCCGACGATAGCAGAATACTGAAAGAAATTGCGATACTCGCGCGCCGCGCGGTCTGCGGACATGTCTTCGCCGCCAAACGTGCGATACACTTTGTAGACGCCGCGTAGTTGGTCGTTAAGGGCGGTCGCGGCGCGTTCCTCGCCGTGCACTTCCTTGTAATAGAGCAGCGCAGACCATTGCGCCAGCGCTTCATCGAGCACAGGCTCGCGCTCTGGATTGTTGCCGACAATCGCGCCCCACCATTGATGCGCCATCGTGTGCGCCACCGCAAATTCCAGACTGTCTTCGAGCGAAGCGCGCTGGTCGCGCACAATCTCCGGCAGGTTGCGCATCTGTGGCGAATCGAAATCCACGTAGAAAGCGCTGGCGATAACGCCAAGCCCCGTGAATTCCGCGCTCCCCAGTCCGGCCACGAGCGGCACGTCAACAATGCGAACGGTCTTGAGCGGAAGCTTGCCGAAGCGCGCCACGTAAACCCGCACGGCTTCAGCCGCCGACTTGAGCACGCGACGCCCGACCACCTCGTGCTCGGCCATAAAAACGGATTGCACTTTCACATCACCGACCATCTGCTGTGCCGAATGCAGATTGCACCCGGCGACGATGGCAAAATCGCGCAAGCTTT
>CAZEZJ010000046.1:13551-20540 GCA_964516695.1 uncultured Blastocatellaceae bacterium | reverse complement strand
GGCTTTCGTCGTTTCAAACTTGAGGTTGAGGCGCTTAAAAATTTTCTTCAGCGGCGCAAGGGTTGGCGCGGGCGCGGCGAGCGCGTGCCCGTCGCTTTTTTCGACGGGTCGCTGCTCATCTCGTTTGGCCTGCCGCAGACGAAAATTCAAGACGCTTACGTCGGTTCGGTTATCGAGTTGGTCCAACTCTCGCGCGAGACGGAAGTGCCCGTTGTCGGTTTCATAGACCAATCTTACGCGCGTGATTTGGTCAGACTGCTTGACGCGCTCGGCCCAAACGGTGCGCGCCGCAGCCATTCGCTTTACGATGCGCAACTGCTCAGCGCCGAAACGGAAAATGAGCCGCCGCCGCTGGAAAGCTGGGGAATGCGCACCTGCTTCTGCTATTGTCTGCGAGAGGGGCTGAGCAAATATTTTGTAGACGAGCGCGGGCAGCCCCTTATCGGCTTCACTTATTTGCAGACGACGGGCGACGGCCCGCCCGCGCGCCTTGACGTTCCGGCGTGGGTTTACGAAGCGGGCTTGTTGGAGGATGTGTTGGATGCCGTGCGCGCGGAATGCGTCTGCGGGCTTGGTTATCCTTATGCGATTGAGACGGCGGATGCGGCAGCCGTTATCACCGCGCGCGACCGCGAACAATTCCTCCGCCTCGTGCAGGAATTCGCGGAAAAAGAGAGCTTCGCGTTTCGCGTCTCGCGCAAAGCCGCCAGCAAGGTTAGACGCCGTTAACTAAGTCTGGTAAATTTCGCTTGTGGGTTTCTATGCAGAGCATCACACGGCACCACGAAGAATCACATTACCCATCGCCTGAGCTAGAGGCAGAGCGCGAATGCCCCGCGTGCGGCACGACGGCGCGGCGCTCGTCGGCCCGCTTTTGCGCCACCTGCGGGCGCACGCTCGCAGACGATTACCTTCCGGCTGATTCTCTGCGCGCGTCCTACTATCTACAGCAACAGCGCCTCGTCAAACAAAACCAGCAGACAAACAAAGCGCGCCAGCCGCAACAGCGACAACCAACACGACCACAGCAGCAGCAGCCCTTCCCCATGAAGCCACTCTCTCAAGAGCCTAACAGCAACGGAGCTTCGATGACGGCGCTCGCTTTTGTCACTTACTCGCTCGTGCCCTACCTCGGCATACTTTTCTGCCCGGGCGCGATATTCATGGGCGGCATCGGTCTGCTGAATTGGCATCGCGCGCCGTATCGCGGCGGGCGGCGCGCTGCTTACGCGGGCATCATCCTCGGTCTTGCCATTCTCTGCGTGCAAATTCTCCTGTGGTGGATTCTCTACAAAGTGCCGCAATGGGCGAGACTATAAAAACGAAAGTCAGGAGCCGGAATCCAAAAGCCGTAAGTGAAGAGACTGCCATTAGCTTTCCTGTTTTCTGTGCGTCATGGCCTGTGCCGTTCTGCTGGTTCGTGATTCCTGATTCTCTGTTCTTATGAAGCTTGCGAAGATTGTTAAATCAAACTCCCACGTTGATTATGTCGGACGTGTGATTGACGCCTTAGACGCGGATGAGCCGCCCGCGGCTGTGGACTACGGCTTCGCGCAGTTTGTTTCCATGCCGCTTGATGACGAAGAGGTCATCGGTGTTATCTACAACTCGCTGCTGGCTAATCCCGATTATGGAAACTACGGACCGCGTTTGTCGCCGCTGCCGGATTTGTCGATTCTCAGTCCCGATTATCTGAACGAGCAAGGGCTGCTGGTCGGCATTCTGTTGCTCGGCTGGCGAAGCGGGGCGCGCGACGTAAATCATCAAGGCGTGCCGCGTCGCGTTGTGCCCGTTAATCAGGAAGTTTACCGGCTGGCTGACGAGGACGTGTTCCGTTTTCACCAGGCGGCGGACGGGCGCGTTCACCTGCACTACTATTCGCAGATTATCACTCACGCCGGGCCGTTTGCCGTGCCGCTCATCGAAGCCATCATCGAGCAGCTTGAACCGGCCTGCGAGGCGGAGGAGCGGCAGCGACTTTGCGTCTTAAAACAAGCGCTGGTCTGGCAACGCACAGTCGGCGGAATGCGTCTGTAACATAAGCTGTCGAGCCAGAGCCGTCCGTACTCTGCCAGAACCCTAAAAACGACTGCTCTCGTCAGCGTTTCCAGAAGAAACTCGCGTGAAGTTACAATTTGTGGCACTCCGGCGGCTGAAGACTGAAAAGCTGACCGCTGACCGCCTTTTTGAGGGGAGATAAAAATGAAAAAGCTTTATCACATAACAGGTTTGACGTTGCTTTTGCTGCTCGTGTCGAGCGCGGCGCTCGGCCAGAGGCCGCGCGTTTCCACCGCCGACGAGACGCAGCCACCACCGCAGCCGCAGGAAACGTCAGCCAAGCCTATGCCAACTCCACAGGCCGCGCCCAAGTTTGCCAAAGCGAAATACATGGGCGGCTACTTCGGCCTGAAGCAGAAGCAGGAAGGCTCGCTCAGTTTTGACGACCGCAACCAGCGCCTGGTCTTTCGCGACAAGCAGGAGCGAGAGGTCATCTCGCTTTCTTACGACGCCGTGCTGGCGACCTTTGCCGATACCGAAGAGCGCAAGGCGCTCGGGCCGGGTGCGCAGACAGCCGTTGGCGCTGCCGGTATTTTCGGTTTGCCGTCGTTGCTGTTCAAAAAGAAATTCGAATACTTGACCATTCAATACAAAGACCCGGATACGGGCGTTGACGGCACCACACAGTTTAAGATGAAGGACAAGGAATTGGTCCGGTCAATGGCCCACACGCTCGCTGACAAGGCCGGACTCGCGCAGCGCGGTCAGGTTTACGTGCGCCGCAAAGATGCTCCGACCAAGAGCGAGAATAAAGAGACCGAGCCGTAGTAATTCTACGCCATGAGCTTGCTAGTCTTGGGCGCGACCGCTTTTCTCCCATTGAGCGGGCGCGCCCTTCTTTGTTATCGCTCGTGACAGGTCAAAGCTCTACCGGCGTTCAAAATCAAGGTGCTTTGGTCAGCATTAGACCGTCAGTGTTCCTGATGCACGCCCGCCGGGCGCTCGCCCTGATAAATCTCCGCGCCGCTTTTGACAAACTCCGCGGCCTTCTCCTTCATGCCCTCGTCGAGAGCTGCCTGCTCGTCGAGTTTCTTCTCGGCGGCATACTCGCGCACGTCCTGCGTAATCTTCATTGAGCAAAAGTGCGGGCCGCACATCGAGCAGAAGTGAGCCAGTTTCGCGCCTTCCTGCGGCAGCGTTTCGTCGTGATACTCGCGCGCCACTTCGGGGTCGAGCGCGAGGTTAAACTGGTCTTCCCAGCGAAACTCGAAGCGCGCCTTCGAGAGCGCGTTATCTCTTTCTTGCGCGCCCCTGTGTCCCTTTGCCAAATCGGCGGCGTGCGCCGCCAGCTTATAGGTAATCACGCCCTCTTTGACATCCTTTTTGTTCGGCAAACCGAGATGTTCTTTCGGCGTCACGTAGCAGAGCATGGCGGTGCCGAACCAGCCAATCATTGCCGCGCCGATGCCTGACGTAATGTGGTCGTAGCCGGGCGCGATGTCGGTCGTCAAAGGGCCGAGCGTGTAGAAGGGCGCTTCGTGGCAGATTTCCAGTTGCTTGTCCATGTTCTCTTTGATGAGATGCATCGGCACATGGCCGGGGCCTTCAATCATCACTTGGCAATCATACTCCCAGGCGATTTTCGTCAACTCGCCGAGCGTCTCAAGCTCCGCAAACTGCGCGCGGTCGTTGGCGTCGGCAATGGAGCCGGGCCTGAGACCATCGCCAAGAGAGAAAGACACGTCGTAGGCCGTCATAATCTCGCAGATGTCGCTGAAGTGCGTGTAGAGAAAACTCTCTTCGTGGTGGGCCAAGCACCACTTGGCCATGATGGAGCCGCCGCGCGAGACGATGCCGGTCGTGCGTTGCGCAGTCAGCGGGATGTAGGGCAGGCGCACGCCCGCGTGAATCGTAAAGTAGTCCACGCCCTGCTCGCATTGCTCTATGAGCGTGTCGCGGTAAATCTCCCACGTTAACTCTTCGGCCTTGCCGCCGACTTTTTCGAGCGCTTGATAGATGGGCACAGTGCCAATCGGCACCGGCGAGTTGCGCAGAATCCACTCGCGCGTGGCATGTATATTCTTGCCCGTTGATAAATCCATCACGGTGTCAGCGCCCCACAGAGTCGCCCAGCGCATCTTCTCAACCTCCTCTTCGATTGAAGAGGCGACCGCAGAATTTCCGATGTTCGCGTTGATTTTGACGAGGAAGTTACGACCGATAATCATCGGCTCGGATTCCGGGTGATTGATATTGGCCGGAATGATGGCGCGACCGCGCGCCACCTCGCTGCGCACGAATTCCGGCGTCACGTAAGCCGGAAGACTCGCGCCGAAGCTTTCGCCCTGGTGTTGGTGATTAAGCGAACTGCGGTCGTCGTTTGCCTCGGCGGCCGCCTCGCGCCCAAGGTTTTCGCGAATCGCGATAAACTCCATCTCCGGCGTGATGATGCCGCGCCGTGCATAGTGCATCTGCGTGACACGCCTGCCCGTCTTCGCACGCAAGGGCGCGCGCCTTAAGGCCGGAAACTCCTCCAGCCGCCCTCTCTCCTTCACACGCGCATACTCTTCCGCGCCCGCCGTCAGATAACCGTTATCTTCCGGCTTCACCGCGCGCGCCGTGTATTCCTCCACGTCGTCACGCCCTGTTATCCACTCGCGCCTGAGCGCAGGCAAGCCTTCGCGCACGTCGCAGCGAAGCATCGGGTCATCCCAAGGCCCGCTCGTGTCATAGACGCGCACCGGCGGGTTTTGTTCTACCGCACCGTTAAAGGTCTTCGTCATAGCTTGCGCGATTTCGCGAAAGGGCACGCGCACGCCTGAGTGCTGCCCCTCGACGTAAATTTTGCGCGAGTTCGGAAGCCTGACTTCCGCGCTCTGCTGCTCCGCCTTCTCTTTCGTCGTACTCATAAATTTCCAGCTTTCCGGCTCTCTTTCAACAGCCCGAAAAAGAAAGGCCGCTCCACCGCAAAACAGGGATGGAACGGCCTCTCCGTTGTTTCTCCCTTCGACGGTACTAACCGTATCAGGTTCAAGGGGTCTCGCGTAATTGCGACTCTCAGCCTCACCAACAATTGGCCCCGGCTCCCCCGAAAACTTTTCTGCTTTTCAACCAGCCTTAGTATTAACTACTCCTGAAGAAAAAGGTCCTCAACCTGCATCTTCCAGCCCGGCACAGCGGGTTCGGCCTCAGCCGCTTCGCCCCGACGGTACAGAGTCGGATGCTCCGGCTCACTCGCACGATAAACACGCACCACATCATCGCTCAGCAAATCAACATCCCACACGACCTGCGTTCCCGCAGCAAAATAGTCAGCACGCTTCCGAGCCATCTCTCGTTCAGCCTGTGGCCCATAATCGCCTTCGCTTCTAACTTCGACAGCGAACACCGGCGCTCCGCTGTAAAACTTCATGCCCGTATCAGCGCCCACATGAAATGCTGCGTCAGGGCTAAAAGACTTTCGATTCGGTAAATCAACTCGAAAGGCTTTATTATCACCGACAGCCCGACCCGTCTTTGTGCGCCTGCTATATTCGCGGAGAGACGCGAAAATCTCATCGCCCGCATAACCGGGCTGACTCCCTGTTGGCGACATCAGCACAATCTCCCCGTTGACAAGTTCAGCTTTGCCTTTGACTTTGTACAGGTCTTCGATTGTTGCTTCGACTTTAGTGCTCATCAAAATACCTCAAAGCAATTATCCGATGATTACCCACCAATAAAACTCATCGTGCGCGCGGGCTGCATAAACTCCGGGTCGTTAATGTAGTGGCGCGGCTCTTTCTTCATCACCACCGATTCGATGTACTCGATAATCTCCGCCCGTGTTGCATTGCTTCTGATGACATCGCGTAAAGAATGCTCGACGGTCGAGAAGAGACATGTTCTGAGTTGGCCGTCGGCTGTCAGGCGGATGCGCGAGCACGCGCCGCAGAAGGCTTGGGTGACGGGCGCGATGATGCCTATCTCGCCGGGGGCGTTATCCTGAAAACGATACCTCGCGGAGGTTTCCGAGCCGCGCCTGACGGGAGCGGGCACAAGCGGAAAGCGCTCGTTGATGAGCCGGAAAATCTCACGGCCCGAAACGACATCGGCGCGCGACCAGTCGTGGCCGGAATCAAGCGGCATAAATTCGATGAAGCGCATTTGGACGCCGTGCTCGCGGGCAAACGCGGCGAAGTCCGCGACCTCCGTGTCGTTGTGTCCGCGCACGATGACGGCGTTGACCTTGACGGGCACAAGCCCCGCGCTCTGCGCCGCGCTGATTCCCTCCAGCACACGCTCAAGCACATCCACGCCCGTCGTCCGCTTGAATTTCTCGCGCTTCAGACTGTCGAGGCTAACGGTCACGCGGTCAAGCCCCGCCTCTTTCAACGAGCGCGCACGCTCAGGCAGAAAGTAGCCGTTAGTAGTCAGCGCCAAATCCTGTAGTTGGGGCTTGAGGGCAGAGAGTTTCTTGATAATGGTCTCGATGTCGCGGCGCATCATCGGCTCGCCGCCTGTCAGTCGAATCTTCTCGATGCCGAGCGAGACGAAGATTTCCCCGAGAAACTCTATCTCCTCGTAGGTGAGCATCTGCTCTTTGGGCGCAATCGGCGGCTCGCCGTGCGGCAGGCAGTAGAAACAGCGAAAATTGCAACGGTCTGTTAAAGACACGCGCAGGTCGCGTATCACTCGCCCGTATGAATCTTTGAGCAGCCCGTTCACTTCGATTCTTCACCCACGGCGCACTTTCATTTGCGGTAGCAAGACTTCAACAACTGTAATCATACGCTGCTTGACTGGCGACTTCCAACCGCCGGACAGTGAGTGAACCAACCGCGGCGCGCGACCCTCCATCATCCATTAAGAAGAACGGGTGAGCTTACTCTTCATCCATTGTCAATTGAGCTAAAACCTGCTCGATGCGGCGGGCGCGTGTTTCGGGGCGTTTCGCTGATTCAATCCACACGGCGTGCTCTTTGCGATGCGTGTAGGAGAGCTTGTCGAAA
>CAZEZJ010000046.1:0-13541 GCA_964516695.1 uncultured Blastocatellaceae bacterium | reverse complement strand
GCTCTGGCCGGTTTGGATTTCGAGAGCGCTTTGTCCAACTCAGGCGGGAGGGCAACGGTGCGCGGCGCTGTGTCGTTTTCCATCACCACGCGCACGCGGTCTCCGGCTGCGACGCCCGCGCCCGCGCGCACCGCGCGGTTAACGGCCATGTAGTGTGTCCCGTCGCCGGTGGGGAAGATGGATGAGCGGAAGGGATAGCCCTTGATGTTTCCCGTCACGGGCACGCGCCCGCGCACGCCAAACTTCGCGCTCTCCCGTTTGGGCAGTGTGAAGAAGACGCCGCCCTGTTCGCCTGCTTTCAGTTGGACCGTGAACTGAATCTTTGGCATCGCTTTCTCCTTAGTTGATGTACGTCTAATCGAGCGGTTCGGATTGCGCTTCATCTTTGATGAGCGCGCGGGCGTTGCGCCGGAGGCCGTCGAGCTTGGCGCGTTTGACGGCGCTCCGACGAAAACGCGCGGCATAAGCTTCGGGCGTCAGTTCGAGAATTTCCGAGAGGCGCGGCTCAACGCTGCCGTCGCGCGGCTCGAAGCGCGGCTCGTCAGTCTCCTTCTCAAAACGGTTCCAAGGGCACACGTCTTGGCAAACATCGCAGCCGTAGAGCCAGCCGTCCAGATTGGTCGCGACTTCGAATGGGAGTTCAGGCGCGCGCAGTTCAATCGTCGCGTAGGAGATACACTTGTTGGAATCAACGACGTAGGCTTCGGTTATCGCACTCGTCGGGCAGGCTTCGATGCAGAGCGTGCAGGTCCCGCAGTGGTCTTCTGCGGGCACGGCGTCCGGTTCGAGTTCAAGGTTGAGCAGCAACTCGCCTAGGAAGACCCAAGAGCCGTAGTCGCGCGTTATCAAATTCGTGTGTTTGCCAATCCAGCCGAGTCCGGCGCGCGCGGCCCAAGCCTTGTCCATCATCGGCGACGTGTCAACGCAAGCTTTGCCTTCCGCCTCGGGCCACTCTTGCTTAATCCACGCCAGTAGGGATTTCAAACGATTGCCGACCGCGTCATGGTAATCGTCGCCCCACGCGTAGCGCGAAATCTTGCCGGTGCCGGGCGTGTCCGTGTGCTGGTGCGGCGTGTAGTAGTTGAGCGCGACGACGACGACCGAGCGTGCTTGCGGGAAGAGCAGTCGCGGGTCTGCGCGCTGCTCCGGGTCGCGCTCCATCCAGCGCATCTCGCCTTGAAAGCCGCGCCTGAGCCATTCCTGCAAGCGCTCGCGCTCAGGCCCTAAGCTTTCGGCCCGCACGATACCGACTTTGTGGAAACCTTCGGCCAGCGCCCTTTCTTTGATGCGCTCCGTGCGCGCGGCTTCGCTCTCCGCTTTATTGAGCATCTCAATCAAGATGAAAAACTTTCCACTGACTTCAAAAACAAAATAGTAATGCCGCCGGACGAGCCAGAGCAAGCAACTGGGAAGGCGTAGAGAATTAATACCAACTTGGACACACGTTTTTATCAACGCAGTCTTCCTACTTGCTCTTCAACCGTCTGATTCGTTAAGCTCATCAGAGTGCGTTAAGCACAAAACTCTCCCTCGAATAGCGAGTGATGGAGCGCTCGGTCGCGCGCATCTCAGGAAGTAGTCTCAAATTTTGAGAATCAAGAGCGGCCATTTGATGAGCGACGAATAGCAAGGGGGAATGGCTAGGAGCGAGCAATAGCGGTCGCTGAAAGCCTGTCGAGCTAAAAAGATGGATTCAATCAAACGCAAAGCCGGACGCCTGCTCTTCATCGGATTCCCGGGCACCAGGCTGGACCATGGCACGCGCAAGCTTTTTAATGAAGTGCAGCCGGGCGGCGTCGTCCTTTTTGGCCGCAACATCGAATCGGCAGAGCAAGTGGCGCTCTTGACGGCACAGATTAGTGATGCCGTGGAGCATCCGGTGCTGATTGGCGTTGACCAAGAGGGCGGCCTGGTTGACCGCTTTCGCGACATCTGCGAGCCGATGCCGTCGGCCAAGGCCGTTCGCAACGCGGGGCAGTCGGAGCTTGCCAAAAAATTCGGCTCTTTGAGCGCACGAGCGCTACGCTTGCTTGGCTTTAACATCAACTTCGCGCCCGTGCTCGACCTCTCCGGCGATAACAAAGATAACGGCTTGCGCGGCAGAACGTTTGGTGCCAGCGCTTCGACCGTTTCGCGTCTGGCGGGCGCTTACTTGGACGGGCTGCAAGAGGGACGCATCATCGGCTGCGGCAAACACTTTCCGGGCTTGGGCGGTTCGACCGTTGATTCTCATCGCCGCCTGCCCATCGTCACGCATTCGTGGGATGAAATATTCGAACGCGACCTGGTTCCCTTTATGGATTTGATGTTTCATCGCCCGGGCGAGCGCCTGTATTCCGTCATGGTCAGCCACGGAGCGTTTCCAGAAGTGTCCGAGTTTCTGCAAGTCTGGTTTCGCCGGACGGGCCAGTTGCCGCCGATAGAGGGCTTGCACCAATTGCCAGCGACCATTAGCGGCAACGTCGTGATGCGATTGCTTCGCCAGGCTTTGAAGTTTGAAGGCTTGGTGATTACGGATGACATGGAAATGGGCGCGGTGGTGCAAACGCTCACCGTCGCCCAAGCTTCCCTGCAAGCCGTGCAGGCAGGCTCGGATATGGTCTTAATCTGCGAGCAAGCGGCAAACTTTGTCGCCGCGCGGGATGCGATTGCGTTGGCCGTCGAGAAGGGCGAATTGCCCGTCGAGTCGCTTGAACGCGCCGGGCAGAGGATTGACCGCGTGCTGGCCGTTGCGGGCGAGCGCGAGACCTTCGACCCGGCGGAATTTGAAACAGTCTCGCGCGACATAGGCGAACTCAAGCGCGCACTTAAGGCCGCGGAAAACGATGAAGAGTATGCGCCGCTCTACGGCACGCCGGAGGGCCAGGAGCGCGAGTCGTCAAACTTTTAGCGGGTAGCCAATTCTTGCTTCAGGCTTAATTGCGCGGCGGGAAAATATCGCTCGGCGCATCCTTGTAGCGAGCCTTGAAGGCTTCCCATTGTCCACGCTCGTTGCTGCCGTCATACTCGAAGATTTCCACTACTCTCCAACGCCCATTCTGTTCCTGTAATAACGCTTCGACTAATCCGTAGGGCGAATTGTCGGGCGCGCTGATGTCGGTCGCGATGAAAGCCCAGCCGCGACTGACGTTCAACGTCTCGACTTCATCAAAGACAGCGCCGCCAAAATCCTGCTTGCTCTTCAGATAATCACGAACGGCGTCAAGAATGGCCTTTCGTTCAGCGCTGTCTTCGGCGGGCGTGTGAAGCTGCGCCTTGTTGCTGGCAGCGGTTGCCGTGTTAACGGTCGCCTGATTACTGTTGACGGCAATCGTCGTGTTCGTCGCTGTAGTATTACCGCTGTTGCCGCCGTTGACAGAGACGTTGGCCGAATTTTTGCAGCCTGCGCCGAGCGCGACGGCGAGCAGGATAAGCGGCAACGCTCCATTTGATTTCGCCAAGCAGGTTTTCATGCGTTCATTCCTTCGTAGGAATCTAAAGAGCAAGAAGGCTTGTATACAAAACTCGGCGGCAAGTCAATGGGTGGTTAGGAGGAAGAAGGAAACGATGAACGATAAAGGATGAACGATGAATAACAGACAAGCTGCTGACAGTTCATCGTTCATCGTTGCAGCGTTCATCGTTTTATCGAGACCAGACGCCTGGAATCATAGTCGAGCACGATGGACACAAGCCCGCGGGCGTGACCTTCATCTGGCGTATCCGGTAGCCGTAGCGTTCAATTAGCAGTTCGTCGCAAGCGGGGCAGTATGTGTTCTCCCAGCGCCCGACGCGTCCTGGCAGATTGCCCGCATAGATGAAACGCAGGCCCGCCGCGCGTCCGATTTCGCAGGCGCGAATCAATTGCTCGGCGGTTGTGTTGGCGTTCTCCGTCATATTGTAGTCCTGGTGAAAAGCCGTCACGTGCCACGGTATGTCCGGCGAAACGGAGGCGATGAAATCGGCGGCGCGGCGCAGCTCGTCTTCCGCGTCGTTGAAGCCCGGTATTACAAGCGTCACGATTTCTTCCCAGAAGCCGCGCTCGTGCACCATCTGAATAGTCTCCAAGATGTTGTCAACGACGCCGCCCAGCTTGCGATAATTGCGGTCAGACATTGACTTCAAATCAATCTTGTAGCAATCCGTCCACGGCCGCAGGTAATCGAGCACTTGGGGCGTTGCGTTCCCGTTCGAGATAAACGCCGTCTTGAAGCCTTCGGGCTTCGCCTTCTTGAAGACCTCCACGGCCCACTCCGCCGTTATCAAAGGCTCGTTATAACTCGAACCCACCATGGACGCCCCGTAAGCCTTCGCCATCGCCACCAGCCTCTCCGCCGTCACCACTTTCGGCGCAACGCCCGCCGCATCATCGCGCAACGCTTGCGACGTTAACCAGTTTTGGCAATAGGCGCAGTGAAGGTCGCAGCCGAGCATTCCGAAGGTCAAGGTGTCGGAGCCGGGAAGGGCATGGAAGAAGGGTTTTTTCTCGGTCGGGTCGCAGGCGTGCGCGGCGACGTAGTTAGTCGGAACAAGCAGGCGACCCTGCTCGTTGTAGCGCACTTTGCAGATGCCGCGCTTGCCTTCCTTAATCAGGCAACGATGCCCGCAGGCGTAGCAGCGCAGCGCATTGTCCGGCAAATGCTCGGTCAATTCAGCCGCGCCTTCAGCCGTCATTTCATCTAAAACTTCAGCGAGAGAACTCGCCCTCAAACTCATTGGCATTGTCTTAAAACCTGATGCGATTGCTGACCAGCTTACTTTAATTTATTGGCGTGAGAAAAGGGGGAAATCACGTCTAACTCTAGTTTGCATTTAGATGCAACGGGCGAAACCCCGGTTGCTGGGCCAGAGCGGCGCTCTTGGCAGGGCGGTTTTTATTGAGAGAGACGTGAGAAGAAAAGCAAGCTATTGAAGCTTCATGCGCCGCAGCAGGTCTGTGAACCTGGAGTCTGCACGAAGGCTCTTGAATCTGGGGTCAACGCCCAGAAAGACCATCCAGTCGGCGCGTTCATCGAATGCCTTGTCTAACCACTCGAAGGCATTGTCTCGGTCTTTGAGGGCGACGTAAATGGTCGCGATATGATAGGCAGAGATGTAGCGCTGCTTGGCAATCTCCTGCAATTCTTTCAACTCCGAACGCGCCTTGCCCTCGTTGTCAGCGTTGCCGGAGAGCGCCAGCACGCTCGCGCGCTCGACCCGCATCAACGGCGACTGCTTAGAAAGCTCCAATGCTTTGTCATATTGTTCGAGCGCCTCTTTGTACATCTCCTTCTGCGCGTAAGCGAGGCCCAGATAGCGGCGCGCGACGAAGAACCTAGGGTCTAGCTCAACGGTTTTCTGGCACGCCGTTATCGCGTCGTCAAAGCGGCCAGAGAAAAAGTAAACAAGGCCGAAATGCGAACTGATGATGGGCGAAGTTTTGTCTAGTTCTTGCGTCCGGCGTGTCTCTGCGATAGCTTCCGTAAAGAGACCCTTGGCGGCAAAAAGGTTTGCGTACCACTGGTGCGCGGAAGCGTAATTCGGATTGAGACGGATGGCTTCTTTAAACTCTGCGTCGGCCTCATCCCATTTCCACTCGCCTCGAAATTTAGCGTAGGCCAGCGCGGCGTGAGCCTCGGCCAGATTTTTGTCGATGCCGAGCGCTGTTTCCGCCGCGTTGCGTGCCTTGGGAAAGGCTTCCTTGGGCGCGAGCGCGCCATAGGTGGCGAGCATGTTGTAGCAATCGGCCAGACCTGCGTGGGCCGGTGCGTAGTTTGGCGATAGCTTGAGGGCCTCGGAAAAGTAGCCGGAGGCTTCTTTGATGGCGTCGGCTGTCCGCTTGTTCCAAGCGTTTCGCCCTTTCATGTAAAGAGATTCGGCGTCTCTACGCTTCTGGTCATCGGCGCTCAGTTCCAGTCCGATGCTGTTGGAGACATCCGCGATGATATTTTGCAACGCCAAAGGAATATCGGAAATTTTTGTCGAGGCTCTATTTCCCCACAGCAGTTTATTATCTCGTAAATCAACGAGCGCGGCGTCAATGATAGCGGTGTCGCCGCGCTTGGTGACCGAACCCCTTAAGACGGCGCGGGCATTAAGCGCGCGTCCTATCTCCTGCTCGGTCTGGCCCTTGTAGCGCAGGACATCATGCAGCGGCACGACGCGTAGATTGGGCGATAACTTTAAGAGGCCGTATGTGAGCCGCGCGGTGATTTCATCACCGAGGGATTCAGCGCCCGGCTCTAAATTGACATCACTGAAAGGCAAGACCGCGATGGAATCTATCGGGCGCGTCGCTCTGTAAAAATAGAAAGCTGCCAAGGCGGTGACAATGACTAAGGCCGCGATGAGCGCCACCTTCTTGTGTTGCTTGAGGCCATTGACAATATACTCGGCGCTCGACGAGGTGGTGGTAATCGGCGGTGGCGGCGGAATCGTCGGTGAAACCGTTTGCCCTGTATTGACGGCTGGCTGCTGCGGGGACGAAACTCTCACATTGCCACCGCTATGACCGCTATTATTGCCGCTCACGCCTAAGAGTTGACGCAGCAGTTCTTGCTCAGACAAGTCAGCCGTCTCCGCTTCGATTTCCAGACCGCGCTTCAACCTTTTCAGGTCGATGAGCATATCCTTAATCGTTTGATAGCGTTCTTCTCTGTTCTTGCTGAGAGCTTTGCCGACGATGCGCTCCATCTCCACGGGCACTTCCGGCGAGAAGCGCGCCATCGGCGCATGTCTCTTCTGAATGATGGCGATGATGACTTCGCTCGCGCTGCTGCCCTCGAAGGGCAGGCGTCCCGTCAACATTTCGTAGAGCAGGATGCCCAGACTAAAGATGTCTGAGCGCGCGTCAACATCTGAGCCGCTCGCTTGCTCGGGCGACATGTAGCTGACGGTTCCCATCACCGCGCCGGGGTTGGTTTTAACGTAGGATTGCGGTTGGCCTTGGCCGTGCGGTTGGGTTTCCGCGTCGGGGTCGCTGACGAACAAACCCAACAGGCGCTTTTCAATAAACTTAGCCAACCCGAAGTCTACGACTTTGACGTAGCCGTCGGAGCGCAGCATCACGTTTTCCGGCTTGATGTCTCGATGGATAATGCCCGCGTCGTGCGCCGTCGAGAGAGCTGTCGCCACCTGAATGGCAATGTCGAGTGCTTCTCCGAGCGTGATGATAGAATTTTTCAAGCGCTGGCGCAGCGTTTGGCCGTCGATAAACTCCGCGCTGATGAAATGCGAGCCATCAACCTGCCCGACCTCGTAAATCGTAATGATGTTTGGGTGGTTTAAGCTCGACGTGGCGCGCGCTTCCTGCTCGAAGCGGCGCACCCAATCGTCGCCCTGCTTGACATCTGCGTAGAGCAGCTTGAGCGCGACCTTGCGGCCAAGGCGCGCGTCCTGCGCCAGATAGACCTCGCCCATCCCGCCCGACCCAAGACAGGAGATGATTTTGTACTGATTGATGTTTGTTCCAGCAGCTATGGTCAAGGTGCGCGGCCTACCGATGAAAGAGAGCCTAGCGGATGCAAAGAATCGTCAATCCTGAGGAAATGCCCGCCAAGAAAAACTCAGGCTATTATTAACAGCGCGAAGCTTATCACTTGAACATTCGATATGCAACAGTTTGCCTAAAGCAGAGCGTGCGGCCACTTCCGTCTTCAATTCTCCGCCGCCAAGATGAGTGGATAATTCCGCGCGTCGGAAGCGAACTACGGGTGATAATTTTTCAAGCCACTAGATTCCGCGGGCGACCCTCAACGAAGGCTTCGATGTTGCTGATGAGTTGGTCGGCAAGGGTCTGCATGGCTTCGCCGCTGGCCCACGCGATGTGAGGCGTCAGGATAAAGTTGGGCAAGTTTAAATCGAGCAGCGGATTGCCCTCGCGCGGCGGCTCAACGCTTAAGACATCAAAGCCCGCGCCCGCGATTAAGCCTGATTTTAGTGCTTCCGCGAGCGCCGACTCGTTGACGAGGCCGCCGCGCGCAGTATTAATCAACACGGCGTGGCGCTGCATCTTTTCGAGTTCCTCAGTGTCTATGAGGTTTCGCGTCTGCTCGGTCAGCGGGCAATGAAGCGTCAAGATGTCGCTCGAACGTAAAAGCTCTTCAAAGCTCGTGCGATTGGGCCTGATGGCGCGAGCATCTTTGTGTTCCGCGATGAGCACGCGCATCCCGAAGCCGCGCGCCAATTGTTCGACCGAACGCCCCAACGCGCCGTGGCCGATGATGCCGAGCGTGCTTTCGTGCAATTCGTGAATTGGATAATCGAGCAGGCAAAAGGTGCTGGCGCGCTGCCACGCTTTCTTTAGAATTAGGTCGCGATAGCTGAAGAGATTGCGGCGCAGCGCGAGAATCAGAGCGAAGACGTGTTCGGGCACGGAATGCGGCGCGTAGTTGCGCACGTTGGCGACGGCAATACCGCGACGGCGGCAAGCATCCAGGTCAATAATGTCAACGCCCGTTGCCGCCACGGCGATAAATTTCAAGGCGGGCAATTGCCGAAGGGCGCTCTCACGCAAAGGCACTTTGTTGGTAATCGCGATGGTCGCCGCTTGTAGTCTTTCCGCTACCTCGTCCGCGCTCGTCTTCGCATACTCTTGCCAATCGTGCGCAAATGCGGGCCGCCTGACGTTTGCCTTCAGCGTATCTCTATCCAGAAAAACAATTCGTTGCATGATTAATTCGCTCGCCGGAAGCGTTTCGGCACAAGACAATCCACAAGAAATATCACTGCGCCGTCGCAGCGGAAACTTGTTCCTCTTTTTGCTGGCCGATGATGCTGACGGCCACCTTCATCACGAGCAAAACGAGCACGCCAATCAACTGTGGAATGCCTTCGAGCAAAAAGATAATCCAGCCGCCAATCAAGATGATGACTTGCTGGACGACCACTCTCGGGTAGGGAGCGAACATCCAATCTTTCGCTTCGGTGTTAAGGGCGGCATCATTCTGTAGATGATTTCTCCAAAAGAAGATGCCGTTGCCGGCGAACAGCGCGGCGATGGCGAAGATGCTTTCCCAGTCGAGGGTGGCGAAAACCTCCTTGGCGGATTCGACGAAGCCGAGGCGCAGAAAGTCTGACATCTTAAAATCAGCGAAGAAGCCTAGGATAAAAATCAGTTGCACAAACAGGCACAGGGAAAAGTGCATCGCGAAGAAAGCCATCTCCGAAATTTTCTCTTTGCGCGGGGAGCGCGACCAAGCCATTTTGAGCAGGTTGTAAAAACCGATGATAAGGGTTTCGCCCCAGTAGATGAAGATTATGGTGAAGATGCTCCAACCCATAAACGCCACGCCGATGAAAGGCAAAAGGTTGCTCGCGATGACGATGAGCGCCGCGACGCGTGGGGGGAAGCGCGAGAGTAGTCTCGATTGAGGGTCAAGCATTCTTCTACACTCCATTTCTCCAATAAAGAAGAGCGATGATGAGAAGTACGGCCCTGCTGCTGGCCGCGCAAGCACGAAGCGGCGCGCTTACAGGGCCAGCAATTGCGTGTAAACGAAGCCGCCAAAGATGAGACCGACGCCGCCGACCTCGCCGGCGATGAGTAGGTACATAAACCAAGTGGTCGTGAAGTTGCGCTCGCTGAAAATATTGTTGGTGTCGTCTTTGAGTCCGTGCGAAATGTATCCAATGATGGTCAGGGCAAAGAGAACGAGCGGGATGGCTGCCGCCCACAGTTGCACGGTCTGAGAGAAGGGGCTGTATTCGAGCAGCTTGGCGATGACGAGCGCCGCGAAACTGTAGAGCAAGGATGCGCGGTGTGCGATGTCCACATAGACGGGCGCGCGATGTCGCGGGCTAGTCATAATGCGCCTGTACTTCAGGATGCCCGAAAGCAAGCCCGTCAACAGGAAGAGACCGGAAGCCGCCAGGCTAATCTTTATCGCAGGGGTCATAAGCGTCTCCTGATAAAACGCGGGGGCTGTCTTGTCAATCGCGGAGAAGCTTTCTTCTCGCTCTTTTGCGGACGACTTGCGGTATTGCATCACTCTCAAAAGCTTTTGTCCATCTGTACAAGACTGAAAGTTTGGAAAAACTGCGGCGGGAAAGGAAGGACGGAAAGATGAATGGTTGAGTTTGAAACAGCTAGCGGAGGGATGAAGGAGGAAGGATGAGGCAATCGCTAATCGCCCTTAGCAACGCTCTCGTCCTTCCTCCTTCAAGCTTTACTGAATTGTGACGACCGCATCAGCGCGGCTCACAGCGCCGCTGGCGGTAGTGACGACGATGGGTACTGTGCCGCCGCCCATGCCAGCCGGAAAGCGGACGTTGATTTGGTCGAGGCCGGGAAAACTGTTTGACGGCCCGGCATATTCGACTGTGGCGGGCTGATTGTTAATGCGAACGGTGACGGGCAGAGAGTTGCGCCAGCCCGTGCCGTAGAGCACGACGACGGAAGGCTGGCCGCCTAGCTGCGCCGGAAACGGACTCCTTGTGTAGCGCATCCCCGAAGCCAGCAGCGCCACTACTTCGCCAGCGCCCGTCTGCGGCACGGTGAAGAGGCCGGGATTGGCGCTCACAACCGTCGCATCATCGGCGGCGACGGCATCGCCGTTAACGTAGACGACAACGGAGCCGACGCCTGTGCCCGCCGCGTCGGGAAGGTGGATGTTAATCTGCGAGTTGCTGAAGGAGTGCACGGGCGCGGAGCGGCCCTCGATGAAGACCTGAACGCCGCGCGCCGCCGCATCCGCTTCACTAGCGCCCTGGGTTCCGCGCGTCAGGTTTGTGCCGAGGATAGTGGCGAGTCCGTCGCGCGTTGCATTGCCGCGCAGGCTCGCGCTGTTGGTTAGCGTCAGACGACCGACGGGGCCAAGCGTTGCATCTATGCCGAAGGACAAACCCGAAAGCGCCTGCGAATTGGGCAAGTCGGCTTCCGCGTAGACAGAGCCGTTGCGCAGGATTCCGTTCAGCGCAAAGTCTGGAAAAGCAAGAATGCGGGGCGTGCCGAGATTGCCGCCGTCCGCCGCTGGGTCGGCTGCGCCCGCCGCGTCTTCGATGATGTAGACGGTGCCCTCGCGGTCAACAGTCAGGCCATGAAAGACGAGGCGATTGTCGAGCGAGAGACCTTCTACGACCACTTCATCACGGTCAGCACGCCCGTCGTTGTTGTCGTCATAAAGCGCGAGCAACACTGTGTCATTGCCGGCGGAGTGTGAGAAGACCAGCCCGCGCGAATTGGTAGCGATGTCAAGCGGCGCGTCGTCGGAAAAGCGGTAGGAATAGTATGGCGTGGCATCGAGCGTGTCGGGGAGGCCGTCAGCGTTTGTGTCGCGGACGATGCGCAGCTCGTTGGAAGCGAAATCAGCGATTAGCAAGTCGTTATTCGGAAGCAGCGCGAGCGCGTTCGCGTTGTTGAGTTGGTTGCTGCCGACGTTAATCAAAACGCGCGAGCGCAACAAATCGAAGCCGCCCGCGTTGGCGTCACGCACCAGCAGCAGGACGCCGGGAGACGGCTCGTTGTCAGGGTCGTTTGGATTGTCGAAGTTGTAGTAGCCGCTGGATGAGACGACGACGAACTCGCGCCTCGCGTTTGACGTGCCGGAGACGGCTGCAACGGCAGAGGGCAGACGATGATCAAGCTCCAAATCATAGGCGGCGGAAACATCGCGTACATAATCGCCGTTGGTATCATTGGCGACGACCAACACGCCAACCGGATAATCGTCGTTCGGATTTCCCGACGTGCCGTTGTTATTGATTGAAGTGAAAACCTCGTAGCGCGTGCCGGAGCGTCCGACGGCGATGTCGAAAGAGCCGCCGCCGCCGTTAGCGGTCCCGTTGTTTGTATCAAACGTCGTGCGCTCATCCGCCGTCAAATCAAAATTGCGGTCAACGTACTGCTCGTTTGTGCCAGCCGAAGACGAGAGGCTCAACTGCGATGTGTGCAGCACGCGACTGAGAGACGTGCCCGCACGAATGCGCGCCGGAAGCGGTGTGGCGGCTTCATTCGTCGCGGCGCTTGTTTGAGCAGCATCTTTTCTGACAACGCGCGCCGGACGGCGGCGCACCGATTGCGCCGCGTCGGTTTTGACGCGCGGCCTGACAGCGAGCGCGTTGTGGCTGCGCCGCGGCGCGTAACCATTAGGGCGCGGAGTCTGGACAATTCTTGGGCGCTGGCGCTCTGCTCCGCGCACGTCAGGCTTGAAGTCGCGCTCGCTTCTCGTTTGCGCGCTGCTCGCCACCGCGAAGAGATACGCGCCGAGCGTGAGCGCGACCACAAGCAGAATAACGTAGAGACAAAAGCGTACGATGTACATATTAAATTCCGGTTTCGGGTTTAAGGTTTCAAGTTTCAAGCAGCGAGCCTTAAACCTAAAGCTTGAAACCTTAAACCTTCTGGCGTAGATTTTTCGCCAGATGTTCGGCGGTGCTCTTCTTGCCGTTCCACGCGTCTACCTTGTAGGAAGCGACGGCGTAGGCAACGACGCTGGTTCTCACATTGACGACCTGAATGCTGGCTTCGGATTCGGGCCGGCCGCTGCCGAAGATAATCTTGGCCCACCCTGCCTGACGGTTTTCCGCGTAGCCGCTAATCTCAAAATCGGCCTGCCGTCTATCCGTCACTAAAAGAAGCGCGACCTTTTTCTTCTTGAGGGCGGCGGCCAGATAATTCTCAAAGCCTTTCATCCCCTGTATGTCGTTGACGTAGACCTTCGACCCGGCGGGAATGTAGGAGGGGTCTAGCGCGGCGGCATTAACTATTGCCTCCGTGTTATGAGAGGCGTTGACCGTGCGCATTCGCTCCTGTGCTGCCGCGAGTGTGGCGGACAACACGCAGAGCGAGACAAACAGCGTGGCTCGAATTAAACGTTTCATAGCGTTTCCTTTCGCCTTCGAGTTGAAGAGTCGGGCGAGGCCGCTCGCGTTTTCGGTAAACGTGGTCGGGCGCGAGCGGCGTCCTCTCTGCGGTTTAAGTAAATTCGCCATCATGTGCAGCGGCCTTCGGCGCGTGCGAGCATCAGGAATCGCCGCGCCGCTGAGGACGCGGCGGGCTATCCTCACGCTGCGGTTTCGATTCCTGCCGCGGCGCTTCCTGACGTGGTGCTTCCTGTCGCGGCGCTTCCTGCCTCGGTTCCGGTCTCGATTCCTGGCGCGGCTCAGGTCTGGATTCCTGCCGTGGCTCCGGCCTTGATTCTTGCCTCGGTTCGGGTCGCGGCTCAGGACGAGGCTCATGCCTCGGCTGAGGGCGCGGCTCGGCGCGAGGTTCGGAACGCGGCGCGGGCGCTTCATCACGCGGCGGCGCTGAAGGACGTGGACGCGGGCGCGGCTGCGGCTCATCCTGACGCATTCTGGGTCCGGGCGAAGCGTCAACGTCGGGCGCTGGCGTCGTGCGCGGTTCAGGATTCACGCGCGGCGACCTTGCGGGCCGGCCATAGCCCGGCGCGCCGGCGTCTGCGTCGCTGCCGTCTCGCCGCCTGTCTTCGCGTTCGGGCGGTTGCCGCTCAAGGCTGCGTACGCGCGGCGGACGCGCCACTGCGCCCGTCCCGCTTCCATCACCGCCAGCGCTGTTGCCGCCGCCCTCCTCAGGGCGCGTCAAGGGGCGCGGCTCGCGGTTGTTATAGAGACGCGAGCGCCGCAAC